>DASYVB010000059.1:0-5890 GCA_036000525.1 Nitrospiraceae bacterium
GTGAGCATGCTGTCATCTTGAAATAAGGCTCTTGCGCGCGATTCGTTCTGGGTCTGAATCACATCCTTGAACAACACCTCGTCATGGAGCTTGACCGGAAGGACTCGCGCCTCACCAGGATGTGTGACACTGGCTTGGCCCAAGACTGCCGTGTAGAATCCGATTCCGTCCTTGCCTCCCTCCGCCCCTATCGCAAGGGACGCTCCAAAGGCCAAGGAGATTGCGATGAGGCTTAACAGTAGTCGTTGAGCAATCATTATTACCCCTTCCCTTATGACAAGACAGAATTGTCGTCTAGGAATTCTCTCTGCCCCTGGGATTGGCACGAACTGTACCGAGACAGGCGGTTTTTGAGCGAGATTAGCCCTCTTGCCAAGCCATTGATAAGACAGACACTCGCAGAGACTGGCTTTTGAGTGCCCCGCTCGAAAGTGTTAGTTCTTTCGTAGTGTTATCAATAAGTTGGGTGACGAATTCCGTCACTAAGTATGACAATTTGCGTCATGGGACATGGAGGCGGTGGTTGGGAAGGCTAGAAACGGCTGCTCAGGGTGAGCGAGAAAATATTGCGGGCGTAGTTGAACACCGAGAGGTTGGACTCATCTCTCGTGTAGTTGTATTCCGCTGCAATCGAGAGCCAATCGGTGAGCGGCCGGCCAATCGTGGCCGTGAAGAACATGATGTTATCGCGACGCTTCGATGTGCCGCCGGCAGAAAAAGAATTCGGGTTGTCGTAATCCATGTGGTAATAGTCGAATGCAAAGTTCGATTTCAACGTCCAGAAGTCCGGCACACCCAAGCCGACTGATAGACGATGCGCTCTGTAATCCCAATCGGCATTTGTTTGCACGCCCGGTGTGGCTACCAGCGGATTTCCGCCACCGGTGCGATCGGTGTCGAACGTATAGCCTAGCCGTACATGTCCTGTCCCATTGGCGAAGTAGGCGTACTGCGTGACACCCGCCAACCAGTTTTTTCCGTCCCTGAAGGAATTTCCAGCAAAGCGATCATCCTGGAAGTCCTTGTTCTGATACCGGAACTGTAGCTGGGTGAACAGACTGTTGCTCTCGGCGATCGTGATGATCGGTTGAATGGCGTGGGAGAGCAGAAACGGATCCTGTCCAACACGCACATAGTCGAAGGCATATTGGAGCCGTGCCGTTACCATCCCGATCTGATGTTGAACAAATGCCGAGGGCGCATGGTCCTGGATATCGAATGCCGTCAGTGTCTGATGAAAACTCTGATAAAAACCGTATGTGACCCCCGCCGTCCACCCAGAAGTTTGAATCGGTCGATATTCGCCGCGTGCGTAGACCGTGGTGCGGATGTCATCCTTCTGCGAGATACCCGTCGTTCCGCCTGGAGGTTGGATTCCGATGGGAAGCAACACGACATTAGTATCGTACTGGCCGCTGACGCTCAGATTCAGATCCCACGGTCTGGGGCCCTTAGGAGCCGCGGTTCGTTGCTGCAGAATCTCTCGAGCGATTCGAGCGAGTTCGGACTCCGTTTCGCCAGAGGCAATCGCAGTTTCGAATTCTTTTTGGGCCTGATCAAACAATCCACGCTCATAGTACGATATCCCCGTGTAGTATCGAACGGTCGGCGTGAGATCAGGGCTGAGCGCCATGGCCCGAGAAAACAAGGCAGGCGACTGATTGAACGATTTCAATTCATGCGAGACGACTCCCTGATAGAAATAGACGAGGGGATTCTTCGGATCGAGTTTCTGGGCCTGCTCAAGCGATACCAGCGCCTCGTGATATTTCCCGAGGTGACTTTGCGAAATGGCGAGCCCCAACCAAGCTTGGGCACGAGCCGGCTGGCTGATTGTCAAGTCGTGAAAGAGGACTTCTGCTTCAGGGTACTTTTGCAGGCGCAACAGCGTCTGTCCCAGATATTCGGTCCCCTCCGGGTCGTTCGGCACGGCCTGTCGTGCCTGCTCAAAGAGATCGGCCGCTTGTGCATAGTGTCCCCGACCAAATTCTACGATCCCTTTCGTAATGTTGAAATCATAGGTCTCATTCGGCGCCTGTGCCCACGCGACGTGATCGAGCACGAGCACGATGGCGCATATACAGAGCGCGCAGTACCAATTGCTTAATCCGTGTCGCTGGCGCATGGAGATTGTCTTCGATTGCAATGGACGAAGGTCTTCGAACAGCATTACTTATCAGGCAGAGTAGCAAATCAAACGTATCAGTCAACGAATTGCGGGAATTTTCGCAACGCCTATGATCTGCCCCGTGCGCAGCGGCTGGACTAAACCGCCTAGGATACTGAGAGATACTATTGGGCCTCGTTTTGCGGCGCGCGGCATCGGTCCCTCCAAAAGTTGACACCTGACTCTCCGAAACGTAGCCTGTCTCTGGTTCCCTTTCATGCCTCACAAACAGGTCGTCATCATCGGGGGCGGTTTCGGAGGCCTGGCGGCTGCGCAATCGCTGCGTGATGCCGACGTGGTGCTCATCGACCGCACCAATCATCACCTTTTTCAACCGTTGCTCTACCAGGTGGCCACTGCCGCGCTGTCTCCCGGCGATATCGCCTGGCCGTTACGCACTATCTTTCGGCGGCACCCGCATGTTCGCGTGGTCATGGATGAAGTCCTGTCCATCGATCGTGCGGCGCGTCTCGTGCGGTTGCGGGCCAGCGCGCCGATTGCGTTCGACGTCCTCATCGTAGCGCCCGGATCGCGGCACTCCTATTTCGGGCACGACGCGTGGGAGCAGTCTGCGCCTGGGCTGAAGACCCTAGCAGATGCGGTCTATCTTCGCGAGAAGATGCTGCTGGCATTTGAGGAAGCCGAACGACAACAAATCGCCACCGGTACACGGGATCGACTTACCTTCGTGATCGTGGGGGGAGGTGCCACCGGCGTGGAGTTGGCCGGCGCGCTGGCGGAGATCGGACGGAAGGCCATGGGGCCGGATTTTCCGAACTTGCGGCTCGATGATCTCACCATTTTGCTCGTGGAAGGCGGCTCTCGTATTCTGCCCGGGTTCAACCCCGACCTGTCAGCGAAAGCTTCTAGCGCTCTCGAACACATGGGCGTCACGATCAAGCTCAACAGCACAGTGAGTGAGATCCGCGCTGATGGCGTGATGATCGGAAGCGAATTCATTCGATCCACGAGTATCATCTGGGCGGCAGGCAACACGGCGTCACCGCTTCTGACCTCGCTCGCAGCTCCCCAGGACGAGTCCGGTCGGATCAACGTTCAACGGGATCTGACGATTCCAGGTGACTCCTGGATCTTTGTCATCGGCGATGCCGCGCACTGCGCCGCTCCAGACGGAATCCCCCTGCCGGGATTAGCTCCCGTCGCCGTGCAGCAAGGCCGCTATGTCGCGACGCTCATTCGTGAGCAGACCGCTCCGGACCAGCGCCGGCCGTTTGTCTACTCGGATCGAGGCATGCTGGCTACCATCGGACGCGCACAAGCCGTGGCCCAGATCGGCCTATTGCGCCTATCAGGACTGGTCGCCTGGCTGCTCTGGTGCGCGGTTCATATCTTCTTACTAATCGAGTTCCGCAGTCGCGTGCGGGTAATGTCGGAATGGATGTGGTACTACCTCACGTTTAGGCCGGGAGCGAGAGTCATCTATGAGTTGCGCCGACTACCCCGCGAGGACCAGAGAACGCCACCGCCACGCTCCGCGGGATCTGACTCGAAGGAATGAGTCGATCCCGAAAGACTGAGGGTCAGGAATGCTTTAGCCCATTTTTTCGCGGCGCGCGGCAGTGGGGTTTGATCAGGCTATCGGGCAAAGTCGAACGGATGTGCAGGGTTTCGTCGGATTTGTGCTTTGACGTTGAGCTGATGGCCTTTTCGCCCACCGTCCAGCAGAGGGTGTTCCGGCACTTCACCCAAGCCCATTAGCTACGCCATATCTACCTTGCCTAAGGCTTGGTAAGATTATGAAACCCTTTCACAGGGAGATTCTTCCACTGTGGAGACGAAGATACCGATCGCTGCTGGCCTCGTCGTGGTCTGGCTCTCGATAGCGACCTTCGGGATGCCAAGCCCCGCCTCTGCCGAATGGTATGTGGCGGGAGATGTGGGGGTTAACTTTGCAGATCGTCTCACCGGCATCTCGGGAACGGGCGATCTCACGGGAGTCGAACCTCGATCTCCCGACTTTGACCTCAAGAATTCGATCAGCTACGGCGCCAAGCTCGGGTACTTTCCTGAGCACAGTTGGTTTGGGATCGAAGGCGAAGTCTTGCAAACTACGCCGCACATCAAGAATTTGGATGACGTTCCTGGTATCCATTTGCGAGTGACCACTGTAGGAGTCAACTTCCTTGCTCGGTATCCTGGGCGCACGTTCCAGCCATACGCCGGAGTCGGCCCGAGCATGGTGATTGCCCATCTCGGTGATTCTGCCGCCAACGAAATACAAAGTAATACCAGTGTCACCAGTGGGTGGAATGTGCTTGCAGGCCTGCGTGCATTCGTCACCCCCTATGTCGCCGTCTTTACCGAATACAAATATACAGGGGCCACACTACGGTTTGATCAGGCCTTTGTCACTGGAGGAGGCTTTGAAGGTGTATACCGTGCACAGCATGTCTTGGTTGGCCTCTCCTATCATTTCTAGGAGCGGAGAATTCCTATGCCTCAAACTGCCATCATCGCGCTTCTTCTCGGTGGGTTTCTAATTCTGTCTTCCTGCGCGGAATCAGCCCACCAACTCAAGCGAAACACGCTCCACATCGACGTGCCCCCTGAACTGGAAAAACAGATCGATGCCAACGTGAACTTTGTAGACTTACAAGCCGCTCCCGCCAACTACGTCGGGCGAGTCGTCATGGTCGGTGGCGTCGTCATTAGGGCCAAACGGACAAAGGACCAGACCGAAATTGAGGTTCTACAACTTCCTACTGAAGGAGGAGCACCCTCGACAACGGAGCGACTCCGCTCCGAAGGGCGTTTCCTGGCTGTCCGGGAAGAGTTTCTCGACCCGGCGAGTGTGCCCCCGAGCACACCCATTACCGTGATCGGTGTAGTCAGCGGCTCAACGACCAGGCCACTGGATGAAACTGACTACACCTATCCGATCCTCGATATCAAGCACCTCGTCGATTGGAGCACGGTCGTATCACAACGTTCAGGAAGCGGTGCCGCTGCCTTCTACGGCCCATACTACTCGCCTTTCGGATACTGGGGAGGGCCGTACGGATACTATCCCTATTTTGGAAGGCCCTTTCCCTTTTTCATCCAGCCACGGACGCCGTCGCCACCGCCACCTCCTCGACAAAATATCCCACCACGATTCAGGAAAAGATAATGATCTGGGATGATGTGGCGGACGATTGCGCCTTCGCAGGTTGCAACGAAGATTGAAGGTCCGGTCTTGTTATCCAGGACCGCGCGGAAATAATTACATTGGTCCGATTTCGCGGTGCGGCGTCCCGTCTCTGAAAATTGACACCTTCCTCTCCGAAACGTAGCCTCTCTTAAATTTCTTGTCCTTCGTGTCTCAGAGGGAGCACCTGTACGACCATGAAGCCGTGGATCACGGTCATTACTCTCGGTGTTGACGATTTGGAGTGAGCGTGGACCGGCTGCAATCCGCTGAACGTGGACGGTCGTCTTATCATCCGCTGCACTGTATCGAAGGGAGGCCGCGTGGGCAGTATGCTCTGTAATAGTTCAAGAGACTCAAGCCGTGAAACCATCGCTTTCCACATCGGATTCAGGATGTATTGTTGCAAGCGTCAGGTTTGTAGAAGCCTCGAGGAGATGTTGGTTCCTCAGGAAGGGCCAAGGCCAACAAAATTGTTTGGGGAAAGTCATCCAAAGGTCGGAGGAGGAGGGAGCTTTAATTTCATGGTTTATTGGTCGTTATGACTCTGGTTTCCTATATCGTCGTGTGTTTTT
>DASYVB010000060.1:0-16320 GCA_036000525.1 Nitrospiraceae bacterium
CACGGAACGCAATCAACACGCCATCGCCCATACCCTCGTGAACCTCGGCAACCTGCACGTCGGAGCCGGCACACCTGAAAAGGCCCGTCCCTACTATCTCGAAGCCCTCGATCTCCTCACACCCCTGAACGATTACCGGGCGCTCGGCATCCTTTACCACAACCTCGGAATGGAAGAGGCCCGCCGGACACAGTGGGATGAAGCCACCGCATACTTTACCCAGGCTCTTGATGCGCATCGCATCGTCGGCAATGAGGAAGGGCTGGCACTCACCTATAGTCAGCTGGGCAAAATGTTTCTGGATGCCGGTGACGTGCGAAAGGCGGAGAAATGTTTCAACAACGCGTCCGAACACTTTATCAAGCTCGGAAACGCATCAGGCGAAGCCGCGGTACTGCGCCTACTAGCTGACGTGTATATCCACGTTGCCGATCGAGTATCGGCCATCCGTTGTCTAGAACGCGTCGTGTTCCTCGCGACACATTACGCCCTACCGGAGTTGGGGCATGATCTGGAATCATTGACACACATCCGTCAATCTGCCCCGCGCCCCTAATCCATACCTCTTCCTGATTTCATACCAGTCGCCCGACGAAATCTCGCATCGTACTGCGACGGATTCCGGCACTACTCGCGAGCCCTGAGAGGTCTAGCTCTCTCCTTCCTTGCAGTGGTACCATGCACCTACACTCAAGAGGAAACCAGCATGGATCTTGATGCACTTAGACAGATGGTCACTAAAAACCCAACGGGCTTTCTCTGCCGTTACGGGCTCGGGAATACACTCATTCAGGAGCACTGCTAGCCCGCATTATTCACGAGGGATCGTGACGAAACCGCCGAGACGGCAAGCGAGACGGCGCGCGGAGCCGGGAGGGAGGCATACTTGAAACAGTATGTTGACCGACCAAGCGGCAAGCCCGCCCGCCGTTAGGCTTGTCGCAGCAGCATATCGGCGGTTGCAGTAGAAACCTTCGTGAATTATGCGGGCTAGGGACATTGGGATAACGAATCGGCTCGTGATGGACCGAGGAGCACCCCATGAAAATTGAAGAAGCCAGACAGCGAATCGAATCGGCGATGACGCAGTACGGGGCACAGGCCGGGATGGCGATTGATCTTGTGATCAACGAGGTGCGCTCCGATCTCGGCGCCGCCACAGCCAATGAATTGATCGACGAGTTCGACCTCGAGCTGCAATACAATATCGCGCCGTTAGAGTCGGACCATTCCACCAGCTGAACCAAGTAAAAAGGTAAAAGGCAAAAGGTAAAAGAACTCCTAACGATTCGGCACAAGCTCAAATCCGGTATCCTTCCATTTTTACTTTTTCCTTTTAACTTTTTACTTTCGGCTATTATCTTCTCCTCAAGATGCCCCTAATTTGGTGTGCGATCTCCGGACACGGATACGGTCACGCTGCGCAAGTGGTGCCCGTACTCAATACATTGGGCGTCCTCGTGCCAGGCCTGACCGTCGTCCTACGCACCACGGTCCCATCCTCGTTTTTCCGCGATCGCCTGACTATTCCCTGGGAACTTCAACCGGTGCAGCAAGATGTCGGCTGTATCCATGACGGACCCCTCAAGATCGACATCAACGCGACTTGGGCGGCGCACCAGCGCTTCCACGAAAACTGGGAAGCACGTCTGTCCAACGAAGTCACCGCCATGCAGGCGGCATTACCCGCGCTGATCATCGCCGACACACCCTACCTTGCCATCGAGGCCGGTTCCCGCGCACAGATACAGACCGTCGCCTTGGCGAGCTTTACCTGGGACCTCGTGCTCAAGGAATACTGCCACGCATCAGACAATTCACACCGCCAGTTGATTCAGTGCATCCGTGGTTCCTATGCGAAAGCGTTCCTGGCCCTTCGCATCACCCCTGCTCCCAGAATCGATGTCTTCTCCAACATTATCGATATTGGCCCGATAGCCAACCCCACCTCCCCTAAACGAGCCCGACTGGCCTCAACCCTCACCCTCACGCCCAACGAACGGACCGTCTTGGTGGGATTCGGCGGTATTCCTCTAACGTCCCTCCCGCTTGAACAGATGGAACAGCTGCGCCACTATCGCTTCCTCTTCGACGGCCCAGTCCCACCTGGATATACCCGCATTCACTCCACTGAGACGCTCCCATTTTCCTTTAAGACCCTGCTTGCTTCTGTCGATATCATCATGACCAAACCGGGTTACGGCACCATCGTTGAGGCAGTCGCGCTTCAACAGCCAGTCGTGTATGTCCGCCGATACAATTTTGCCGATGAACCGCCGCTGGTCGACTATCTGCATCGCTACGGGCGCGGCGTCGAATTGTCAATCGACGACTTCACGCGAGGCCGGTGGGAGCCAACCTTACTGCAAGCCTTGGCCTCACCGGTGCCTTCATTGCCGCCACCTCCAACCGGTGCCGCGGAGGCTGCCGAAGTGATCGTTCGATTCTGTCAGCCTAACCCGCCTTATTCCTGAGCCATTCTGCTGTAATCGCCAACGTCCAGGCGAGTGGCACGACCTGAAACACACATCCTTTTGGCCGTTCCCTCCGTAGGATGCTATAGTCGTGGCGGACATGAGGTGATCCCGGCTTTTCCTCACCACTCGCTCGCATTATGGATAAACCCTCACGACACGCCACCTCGACGATTGATCCAACCTTGCTGGCCCGCGTGGTCAAAGGCGATCAGCAGGCGTTCAGCCAGCTCTATGACCATTCGAGCACGCTCTTGTTCACGTTGGCAGTCAGGATCTTGGGGAATCACGAGGAAGCAGCGGAGCTCTTGCAGGATGTCTATCTGGAAGTCTGGCGGAAGGTCTCCCGCTATGACGTCGGGCGTGGAACCCCGGTCGCATGGTTGGTCACCCTCACCAAAAGTCGGGCCATCGACCGGCTCCGGGCCAGGGCCGCACGAGGCTATCGGGCCACGAGCTCGCTGGAAGCCGGAACTGCTGCGCAGGTGGCCGACTTGGGTCCAAGCCCGTTTGAGACACAGGCCGATCAAGAACTGCGTATTGCGGTTGGGGCAGCTGTGGCTGGATTGCCACAGGCGCAGCAACAAGCGATTGAACTCGCATACTACGAAGGACTCTCCCATGCCGAGATTGCCACG
This sequence comes from Nitrospiraceae bacterium, assembly GCA_036000525.1. Lineage (GTDB taxonomy): Bacteria > Nitrospirota > Nitrospiria > Nitrospirales > Nitrospiraceae > Palsa-1315. The sequence goes on from DASYVB010000060.1 coordinate 3,113, forward strand.
CGTCTGAACCAGCCGCTCGGGACCGTCAAGACACGGATCAAACTTGGAATGTCCAAACTCCGAGATGGCCTCCAACAGTGGTGGAACTATGGTGAGCTCCAATGACGCATGAAGAACTCGAAGAATCGGTTCCCTTGTATGCTGCAGGTGCGCTGGACCGGATCGAGCGACAGGCGTTGGAAGCCCACTTACTCTCCGGCTGCGCCTCCTGTCACAGTGCGCTGAAAGGCTATCAATCCGTCGCCGCTCTCCTCCCGCTCGGTCTCAGTCCGACCAAGCCGCCACGCTCTCTCAAAGCCACGATCATGGCTGGACGAAACCCCGCACCGATTCCAGCTGAAGCGGCACCGAACGAACCGGCCCGGCCGAGTCTGGAACCTGGCGAATGGATGAACCACCTCTTTCCTCCCGTCGCCCCTGCCCGATCGTTGTCACTACCCTGGGCCCTTGGCGTGGCCGCGCTCCTAATCGTGGCGGTTGGCGGATATTTCGCGTGGAACGTGTCGACACAACGTTCCATCGATACATCGAACATTAAAAAGCTCGAAGCATTGATCCAGGAAAAGTCGACGAAGCTTGCCGGTTTACAACGTGAGGTCGGCGACCAAGCCATAGGCCTCGCCGAATTACGCAACGAAATGCAGCAACGAACGAACGAAGCCACGGAAGCCAAGGAACAGCTGGCCCAGCGTGAAGCTGAACTGGAAGAGATTCGTATTCAATTAAGCCAGCGAGAGAGCGCTCACACCGTCAGGACTCCGCAAGACGAATTAGCCTCACTCCTTCAAATTCCCAACGTCAAGGCCGTCTCCCTCACCGGATCGGACATGGCGAAACGGGCCGCGGGGTTCCTGCTGTACGATTTTCGAACCCAAAAAGTCTGGCTCTACTCCGTGAACCTGCCAGAATGTCCCGCTGCCATGACCTATCAACTGTGGGCCATTCACGACAAACCCGTGAGCATCGGGATCTTTCACATGGATCGCGGAGAAACCGCTCACTTACTGGTCAAGAAGGTGCCGAGCTTTACGGATGCGAAGACCTTTGCCGTCAGCCTTGAGCCCTCAGGAGGCCGCCCGCAACCGACTGGACCGATATATCTCTTGAGCCGATCGTAACCCGGTTTATCTGATCTATGATTTGTTTTGTTTGTCTGATTGATGTGGTTCATTTGGTTAGTTTCATTCAACCAAAAAACCAGACAAACCAGATAGACCAGACAAACCAAATAACGATCTTCTAGGGAGACAACAATGACAGGAGACGAGCGCGCACAGGACCTCACGTTTATGCGGATGGCCCTGGAAGAAGCGTCCCGGGCGCCGACCGTTGGCGAAGTACCGATCGCAGCCTTGATCGTTCAAAACAGCCAGGTTCTGGCGCAGACACACAATTATCGCGAACTCTGGCAGGACCCCACGGCCCATGCGGAAGTCATTGCAATCCGCGCTGCAGCGATCGCACTGGGCACGTGGCGATTGACCGACACGACCCTCTACGTGACCGTGGAGCCCTGCTCGATGTGTATCGGTGCGATTATTCTAGCAAGGATTTCCCGAGTCGTCTTTGGGGCATGGGATCCAAAAGCCGGCGCATGCGGATCGGTGTTCGATTTCACAAACGAACCGCGGTTGAATCACCACGTTGAGATTCTCGGCGGGCTACTGGAACAGGAGAGCCAAGCCTTGATCCAGCAATTTTTCCGTCAGTTGCGAACAGGATGAAGCAGGCGGAGACACTCCGCTACGAGGACGGTCCGTCGTTTATGCGCTCGTCTTAATGCGGATAGCCCAGTCGCTGCCGTGAGCCGACACCGCTCCTACCCATCCAGCTCCACAGTCTAGCCAGTGGACCATCCATCCAGGTTGCATGGTAGCGCCTTCCGACAACTTGACCTTTGCCCTGGGGGAATCATCTGAGGTGAGAATCTCGCACTGCTGTAATGACCGTAACCCAACTGCCTGGCCTTTTAATACTGCTTCTTTAGCGACCCAATAACGGTAAAACTGCTGGGCCTGGCCTGGACCTGACAGGCTCATCACACTCTCGCGCTCAGTTGGCGCATAAAATCGTTCGGCCAGCTTGGCAGCTTGGACCTTGTCGCGAATCTGTTCAAGATCGACTCCGATGTCCTGTTCACCCGCAATTGCCATGAGCATACGCCCGCGGGAATGGGACAGATTGAACTCCAGTGGATGCTGGAGGACACGCCCATTCAGAAGCGCCGGTTTCCCTGTTGAGCCCAGCTGAAACATCAGGGCCGACGGATCGAGGCCGGTGTAACGGGCGAGCACCGCCCTGAGACCACCGTGCGCCAACACGTATCGGAGTTGATCGTGTTGGCGGATGAACCGGGCCGCCCTCCCGCGTTCATCTTCGCTCAACCAGGAACGGCACTGCTCCACAAAAGACTTGCTTCCGTCCAGCGAGAAGCCCCAGACATGAATGGTCCGATGCTCCATCCCGATCGGCGCCGACCAGCCGGCCGTTGCGATCACCTCAATAGATGGAAAGACCATGACCGACTTACCTGTACCCGGATTCACCAGTAGCCTCCTATAGCATGATGTTGAATTTGGTTTGACTGGTCTGTCTGGTTTTTTAGTTGAACGAACCTAACCAGATCAACCAGACAAACCAGATCAACCAGACAAACCAGCTCGACCTCATCGTACTGGCTCTTCGAGTAAAAGAAAACCGATTGAAAAATCACACTCCCCAGGGTAAGCTCCCCCCGGAGCCGATCGCAACGACGGTACATCCGCCCCAATCCTACCCTGACGTGAGGCGAGTTCTGCCAAGCGGAGAGGTGCGAGAGTGGCCGAATCGGGCAGTCTCGAAAACTGCTGTCCTGGCAACGGGACCGTGGGTTCGATCCCCACCCTCTCCGCCAAACCAAGTTCGCTCGTGCCGCCGGCCTTAGAATCAAGGCCGGCGGATAAAAACCCCTCGCAAGGCCGACGAATCAGTACCTCATTCGCCTTTCATCTGCGCCTTTTCCTTTAACGCTCGCCTGAGCTCAACCATCGCAAGAGTGTCGCGCTTACAGTAGGCTAGCAACGCTTCTTGGATTTTATCCCGTTCGACCCAATCGGTTTCGACAAAGACCATGCGGTAGTACTGACTGGCGGCATGCGCTCCCTCTTTGATCGTCAGGTCGTCATACCCCATCGATGGGACGAGAGCAGGAAGGACCTCTTTTAGTGAATAGGAGCCGTCAAAGTGTGGATGATAATAGTAATCGCGCACGATTGGATGCAGATCCCAGATGCGCTTCACTAATGCTCGAAGAGCGGTACGCAACAAAGGAAGAGCCTCGGCTAGTTGCTCGATCACAGACTTTTCATAGGGCGAGTAGACACAAATGCTCCCTTTGCTTCCAAGCGACTCCAGCAGAGCTTCGGCCAACTGCTTGCGCGGATCAGTCCCCTCTCCGTGCAGGTACTCGTGATGCACGACATCACCGCAGTCTTGTTCGATGTGGTTCGACCATTGCACCGGTAGCGCTTGATAAGGACGCGTCTCCGGAAATCGTGGAACCGCCAGCATCACCGTTTCGAAATCCAGATGATGGACGGGAAACTGAACTGTCTTGAGCGTAGGGCCCAATTTCTCCGACACCCACTCCACATTCTCTTTCACACGACGCTGAACCGGCGACAGCTTCGTGCTTGGTGGAATCTCATCGATCGTTGTCACGCCTTGCTGAGTCAACTGATCGACCACCTGTTTCGATCCTGGCAAGTAATGAATCCACCGCGCCGGCTTGTCCTTGGTGCAATGTTCCCAGAAAGGGCAATCGAAGGGTGTATGACAATGCAGGTCCGGCTCAATGGCAGGGGGTTGCGCCTGCAGCAACATGCGAGTCATCACGGCTAACCGCTTGGGCACCTCAGCCCGTCGTTGAGCCACAGCTTCGGACAGATCCTGAATTGCAAATAACTCTGTCAGATCGATTGCCCCATCTCGATACAGATATCCGGTATTGATATGCATGAGACAGACGGAGACGAGCGTCAGCCCTGCGCCCAGTATCACTTCACTTTGAACGGCGAGATCTTCGAGATGCACGTCTTTGACCTTTGTAGAAGATTTAACCTCGATCAGGCGCCAGCCACAGGGCTGTCCATCGGCGGTCAGAACACGTTCCAAAACATCCGCGCGAATCAGCACCCCACCGTGCAAAAACGCCGCCTCGAAAATAGCCGGCACAGTGAGGTCCTGGACCAGTTCAGCCGTCTGCGCAAGAGCGGTTTCTGTCTGGCGATAACCTGCTGGCACCAATACCCCGCCTGGGAAGCGACTTCGGGCCAACTCCCCGACTTCTGTTCCCATATCGAACATCGCCTGGGTCGCCTCATCCGGCTTGGTCGCGAGAGAGGGATGATGCACTTCGAGATACAGGCGCTTGTGACATTGAAGGCCGGACAGGAACTTTGACTTTGACAGGCGCGGGGCCTTCGGAAGAGGAACTGGTACGAGATCGCTGAGTTCAGTCATGGTGAGACGACCCTAATCGGACAGACACACCTTTGTCCACCAGGATACTGAAAAAGTTCGCCAGCTTCGTTCTTGCTTCACTCAGAGTCTCGACGTACGGATCAGAGTACGCCTCGCCTCTTCGCTTGCTGCGGCCTTGCTGGCGGCCTTTTTGAGCACCCTGAAACAAGCGACTTTTCCTACATCCTGTTAGGATGGCCCGCCATGGCGTCCCGCATCACACAGATCAGAAAGTCCGTCCTGACCCTTGCCTTACCAGTCACGGTCAGCAGCCTGCTCCAACGCACCGAGGGCATCGCCGCCGTCTTCCTTGTCGGCGGTCTCGGTGCTACATCCATCGCGGCCGTCGGACTTGGCCAGTTGCTGGCCTTCATAGCCACCACGCTCGTCTCCGGATTATCGGTGGGTGCAAACGTCCTCATCGCCCAACTGTGGGGCGCTCGCCGCACTAAAGACGTGGGAGAAGCCGCCACGCATCTCCTCGGATTGGCAGCCATCGTGTCCTGCTCGATCGTGGCACTCGGATTGTTCCTGAATCGTGTCACCATGGAGCTGTTGGGCGCAGAAAACGACGTCATCACACTGGCCCTTCCCTACTCGAACTTCATCTTCCTGGTTATTCCCTGCACAATCTTCCTACAGGTCCTCTCATCGATTATGCAAGGCACCGGAGACACCAAAACTCCAATGTATGCCTTGATTGCGGTGAATCTACTCTATCTCACAATCGCCTACCCTCTGGTCTATGGACTCTGGGGCTTCCCTGCCTGGGGCATCACCGGAGCAGCTATTGCTGCAGGGCTCGCAGAAGGAACGGGCGTGGCCTACCTCCTCTGGGCCTGCCGAAAGCTCTTTAGGAAGTCACTCGACGTACGGCGCGATCTCTTGCGCTCCACCTGGCAGATTGGAGCGCCGGTCTCCGGCGAGCGGATGTTTCAACAGACGGGGATTATCCTCTACACCAAGATTGTCCTGCTGTACGGCACTGTGACCTACGCCGCGCATCAAGTCGGTTTGTCGATCGAATCCTTGTCGTTCCTGCCGGGATATGGTTTCGCGATCGCCGCTGCCACAATGGTGGGGCAGAGTATCGGCGCGGGGAAATATGTCCGGGCTAAACTCGAAAACTGGGAAGCGAATCGCCTGGCCACCGTCGCGATGGCGTCGATGGGCGTGCTGTTCTTTTTCTTTCCCTATGCGCTCCTCCGTGCCTTTACCAACGACGAAGCCGTCGTCGAACTCGGCACGGTGTTCCTGCGCATCGTCGCCATCCTCCAAGTGCCGCTTGCCCTCACCATGGTCCTGGCCGGATCGTTACGTGGAGCCGGCGATACCCGGTTCATCATGTTGGCGACGACGATCGGCATGTGGGGAGTCCGACTGCCCCTCGCAGCTATCGCAGGTCCCTGGCTCACACTCGATGTGCTCTTCGTGTGGAGCGCCATGATCGCAGATTGGACAGTCCGAATGGGGCTGTTACTCTGGCGCTATCGATCCGAACGGTGGAAAGCGATTCAGGTCATACGCTAACCCAGTCTGGCTGGTTGATCTGGTTTGTTTTGTTTATCTGGTTAGTCTGGTTCAACCAAACAAACCAAATAGACAAGAGAAACCGGCCGGATGTTGCGCACTGGATTCGGTGATTTTTTTATTGATTTCATTGCCGGATTGTCAGTACGCTACACCACCAGGTAGACGGGGAACCGAAGAGCGTCTGCTACCCTGAGTCCGGCGTTGTTTCCACGGTGTTGTGGATACGGTAACCTCACCCATACCATTATATTTTAAGGGAGACCATTATGAAAACAAAAGCGATTTTCTATCACGCTGGATGCCCGGTGTGCGTCGCAGCCGAGCACAGCGTCGCTAACGCCCTGGATCCGTCGAAATATGCCGTGGAAAGCGTCCATCTCGGCACGAACAAAGCGCGGGTGAAAGAAGCGGTGGCAGCCGGTGTCAAATCGGTGCCGGCGCTGGTGATGAATGGAGCGGCGTTTCACATTAACTTTGGCGCCAGCATTGACGCCTTGAAATGAAGCTCCCCGCAGCAGCCTACTCCGCCTTCGTAGCCACTGCGGCGATGAAGGCGGAAGCTGCGGGGTATTCGGCGAATGGGAATAGCGCGGGTTAACAATTCGTCCTCACCGATGGCCGTGTATCTGTTCCGGTTCCGATGGTCACCTCGATCCTCGAGACCCCCTTCACGTTGGCACACAAATCTCCGAGACCTGGTGTAACCAACCGGAACGGACCGCCTTTCGCATCAGGCAACGCCACTCCATCAAGTTCATAGACGAGAATTCCGAACTCTCTCGCCTGTTGAAGCGTGAGGCAGGCGGAATATTTCCCGTCCGAGGCATGAAAGGTGACATGACCCGCCCCGATGGCCAGCGCTGGAATATCGAGCAGACCCTTTACGCGAATCCCTTTACCCTTCATGCCGGGCATCACCGTCGAAATATTGAGCTGATGTTCTGCCGGCAACGATGCAATCGCGGCACGATCAAACGAGACAGGCTGAACCACCGCCCCGTCGATCCGCACGATACCGGGACCGGTTCTATCCCGCTCAGTGATGGTCTTGATCACTGCCGTCAGCAGGTCATTCAACGGCGTCGGAATGCTGAATTCACGCCCGAGCTTCGCGACATACCCATTCAGAAAGTCGATCTCGGTTGGGCGGCCGGCCTTCCAATCGTCATACATCGAGGTATGGATATCCCGTATCTCGCTCGTCCAACGGACTACCTTCTCCGCCATATCGGCAGCTAACGGCACCTTCACTGTGGCCGCCACCGCCACCACTTCACCCACGATCTGGTGAATCACTTGCAACATCTCTGGATGATCAAGCGCCTTGGCCACTTTGTCGTCGATCATCACTGTCAAGGGATTGAAGACGCAATTCCAACACATCTTCTCCCACTTGCTACGCCGGACATCATCGGCCAGCTGACAAGGAATCTCCGCCCGCTTGAACAAATCCGCGATGGCTAGCAGACGAGGGCTCTGATGCCCCATCAGCTCCCCGATCGCCACAGCCCCTTTCTTATAATGGTCGATGACGCCGGGTGCTGCGATCTTGGTATAGATATACGCGATACCACCGACGACACAATCCCGTTGAAAGCGTGCCAGGATACGGTCTTCGGTATCGACCCCGTTTTGCAGGGTCAAGATAACGGTCTGATCGGTCAGGACCGGCTCGATTTGGTTTAGCACCTCATCCAGATCGTAGGCTTTGACGGACACGATGATCAGGTCCGGCTTCGGGAGATCTCGCGGATCGGAAGCGGCTGGTGGATGCACAGTGAAGGAGCCCTGGGCACTGCGGATCGTGAGGCCATTCTGCTTCACGGCTGCGAGCGTCTTAGGCCGCAACAGGAAAGAAACAGAGAGATTCGCTTTCGCTAAATGTGCGCCAAAGAATCCACCAACCGATCCAGCCCCCACCATCAGAATCTGTTTCATCATGCTCCTCACAAGAAAAAAGGAAGCGTACTATACCACGCAGAATCGTTGGCTCGAAATGCGGTACAATTCGCACATTCATCCATGGCCACCGACGATCAGATCCTCCTAGCCCGTACACACCTCGCCTCCGCTCGAAATGTGACCGCCCTCACGGGAGCTGGCATCTCCGCCGATAGTGGCGTCCCTACGTTTCGCGGGGTGGACGGCTTGTGGCGTACCTTTCGCGCGGAGGATCTCGCGACCCCGGAGGCCTTTGAACGGGACCCGCGGCTAGTCTGGGAATGGTACAACTGGCGGCGAGAATTGATTGCCACGAAACAGCCAAATCCTGCCCACGACACGCTCGTGGAGCTTGAACAGCGATGGACCGATCGAATGTGGCTGATCACGCAAAATGTCGATGGGCTCCATCGAGCCGCCGGATCACAACGCCTCTCCGAAATTCACGGCAACATCTGGATGGTTCGCTGTACGGGCTGCGGCGTCATCTCGGAAAATCGTGAGATTCCTCTTCCCATCCTGCCGACATGTCGGCTCTGTCATGCTTTGCTCCGGCCTCATATCGTCTGGTTTGGGGAATCGCTCTGGGAAGACGACCTGCGCCGCTGCGATCAGGCCCTGCGGGCCTGCGACCTCCTCCTTGTGATCGGCACATCGGGAGTCGTCTATCCAGCAGCAGGATTTGCGTCGGTAGCGAAGGAGGTCGGCGCGCTGGTCATCGAGATCAATCTTGAGAGCACCCCCCAGTCAAACCTGGTTGACCTCTCGCTGCAGGGCCGCGCGAAAGATCTGGTTCCGCTACTTCTTTAATGCCATCACCAACGGAAGAAGTTCCTCCAACGTTCGAATCACATGCCCACCCGACGTCTGAACGCGTCCTGCCCGATCCATCAGCACGCCGGTCAGCCCGGCCTTCGTCGCACCCTCCACATCATCCCGGATACTGTCACCCACATGCATCGCTTCATCCGAATCGGCCGCATGTTTCTCAAGGGCAATCTCGAAAATTTTCGGCGACGGCTTGGCGGCCTTTGCCAGGCTTGCAATCGTCACGGTATCGATGAGTCCGTCGATGCCGAGCCCCCGCATCACAGAAAATAGCCGGGAATCGAAGTTGGACACGATCCCCAGCTCGAACCCCTCTTCACGCAACCTGGTCAGCACAGCATGGGTTTCAGGAAACAATACCCAGGAGCGAGGATCTTCAAACACTTGAAAGACCTGCTCGAAGAATTCATCAAACCGCTCGAACATCCCGACGCGATAAAACACATTGTGTACGATGTCGAACCACCAAAGCCTTTCACATTGCTTCAACCTGATAGGATCCGTTGTGGCAAAAACCGGCGGCGGCGCGTCGCGAAAGGCACGCTGAAAACCTTGTGCGATAGATGCCTGAGAATTGGAAGTTTGTCGAAACCCGTGCTGAATTGCATACCTTAGGTAGATGTCCGCTACAGAACCATTAATATGAAACAACGTCTCCGCTGCGTCGAAAAAGATGACGTGGATGGGGGTCTTCATTGGTCGTGCAAATCCTACGATTGTCGGATTGTAGTCAGTTCAAAAATCCAATTCCTCCCATTATGACGGATGATGATGCAGAGTGATAGAGTGCGATAAGCCCGTGTCAATACAGGCGATAATGAGGATCATGAGGGGAAGAGATGGTGAGGGGGGGGTGAGGGAATTAGATTCAGAACCGGGACTACAACTGGGACCGAAACTGGGACCGAACCGTGGCTAGAACTGGGACCAGAATAAACGAGGCTGGCTCGGCAGGCGGTGGCCTACCTATCGCGCCGTTCTGCAGGTCACGACAGATTGCCAGATCACTGATCGCGCTGAAGTGTGGTGGTATGCCCATGGTCCGTGATATAGGCTTTGACCGTATCTCCCACCACGACATTGTCCAATCACGAAGGGCTACTACGCCGACGCCACCACCTCGATGGGCCTACCACGCATAGGAGGCACAATCACATGTGGTGAGGGAGCTGTGAGGGCATGGCGTATTCCTGAATCGATAATCTTCATGACGATTCCGGTGCGCGTGGTGGTGTGTGTTTTTTCAGAAATATGTTTGAGATGCTCCTTGATTGTTTGTTCTGCCAGTCTCATTTCGTTGGCGATTTCCTTATTGGTCCAGCCATTCAATAGATGTTGAACGACCATTGTTTCGCGTGCAGTCAGGTGAAACTTCTCCCTCGCCTGGACGATGACCTTGTCCTGCCACGCACTGATCCCGGTCTCGTTCATCACGATGAGGATTCGTGGTTCCGCGTTGGGTTGATCAATCAAGGCCGTACTGCAAAGGAGCACGGAGCTGTGGGGAGTGTTCACGACGCGTCTGAGTTGAATCTGCTCCCAGTCCTTCGGATCGGTTCGGACTTTGAGGGTCTTCTGGATTTGATCGACGAGACTCGCGACGGCTCGCGGGAGGACCCCGTTTGCCGTTATCCCGTCCTGGCATCGAATGATTTGCTGGCACAGTTCCCCTGCCCGCCGATCCTTATAGAGTAATCGCATGGAAGCCGTGAGCAGCATGATGCCGGGCCCAGCCTGCGGGATCGTCATACTTTTCTTATGGTCAATCGAGACATCAGCGATGATCTCTTCCACGAGGTCCTCTTTTCTCTTTCCTAGGCCGCGCTCGTGAATGAACTCGACCGTGTTATTTCGGCCTTCTCCATCCTGTACCCTCGATACGTGCGGCGCACCTGAAGGATGGATGCCTCGGAGATCAGGACCGTCATCGACAACCCGCATGCGTCTCATCAACATGGCAGTTCCCTCCCCGATGATTCGAATGTTGCGAGCGCGCCAAGGATGTTGCTTTTCGAGAGTCGTAATGGTTCTTTTTCATATCGATCTGGCCTTTTCATCTCCAATCTCCACGTTATCGCCCATCTAGCAACACGTATGCTCGGCAGGCCGGGCAATATGCCTGCAAGAGCGGCCAGCGGTCTGTTCAAAATTGCTCACTTTCGAGATATTCCCCACGTATTTCATGTGAGGGGATTTCACCCTCGCCTGATCGGTTCTCTGATCCACGACTCATAATAACAAAGGCCCGTCCCCTTTCGGAGCCGAGCCTTTTACTTCAGATTCCGCCATGGTCGCACTGCATGCACACGGAGGCGAGTGTGCCTGCACAGGGCTTCCATAGCGGTTTCTAAACCAACGCCACGCTACGACACCCCTGGCGTCGGGCTACCTCTCCACCCTTCCCCTTCAGCCCTCATCATCACGGCCTCTGCGCGGTCGGCCCCCGCAGTCTACCCGCTCCGACTTGATTGCATCTCCCTCTCACTCGTTGCTGGACTGAATTCTGTACGCCCCGAGCCGAGGGAGACCTGATAGGTCGAGAACCCGAATTGGCGAAGGAACACCCGCCCGTCCCGCGACATGCAATCAACGGCGACGAATATTTCTGCCCAACTGAAATTAGGAAGCCCCGTGACGACCTCGTCAAAGCAGCATGGACCGCTCCGCAGCTTTTCAATAATCGCTTCTTCTATGGGCAGCATGGCGTCAGACCTCCGGTTGAGGTAAGGTGCTCTCGCAGGTGCCCCGTATTGTGCACTGAACGCGCGTGTGGGATGTAGGAATTGCCCTAGAATTGGTGTAAGAATTGTCCTACGAAATCCGCGAAGAAGCGGTTCGGAGTTGTCCCAGCGACAGCAGAGCGGTACACCAACATTGTGTGGCGCGAACGACGGCGCAAGGGCCGAGTGGTGGGGAACTGGTTGTATTGTAGGGCGAGTGCACTCTTCTTGTTAGTCGCCAGCTACCTCCGCTTCCGCCACTCCCACGGCGGCCCCGGCTGCGGATCAGCCCCTCTCTTACCCCGGCCACTGCTCCCGCTCCTCCCCGCGTGAGGGCGACCACTGCGGGGTCTGCTGCAGCGGCGGGTTCGTTGGAACCGGCCCGAGCATCCGCTCACATTGGTCATTGAGCGCCAGGGCGACAGGTGCCAGCGAAAGCCGCGCGTACACTTGGGTCGAGCTTAACGACCGGTGGTTGAGCATCGACTGAATGACTTGCAGGTTGGAGCCATGGATACTGAGCCACGACGCGGCGGTTCTCCTTAGGTCGTGAATGCGCACGTCGTTCAAGCCCACCCGCCGGCGGATCTTTTGCCAGGCATGTTCGACAGCTGTCCCACTCCACAGGCCCGCCCGCATGCCGTTCAGGCTGTTCGGGCTGGAGGGAAAGACCCATTCATTGATGCGCGGAAGTTGGCGTAGCCGGGTCACCAGTTGCGCGGGTAAGGGGATCGTATGCGGCACGCCGGTCTTGGTGGTGGGTTTGTGCCAGAGCGCGCGGTCGAGATCGAGATCCTTCCACTGCATCGTGCGGGCCTCGTCCCTGCGCGCTCCGGTCAAGAGCAAACAGAGAAAAAAGATTTCGGTCCGTGGATGCTCGTCGGCCAGCGATTTCAGGAGCCAGGGCAGTTCGTTGGATTGGATGAAGCGCTCCCGCGAGTGCTTCGGGAATTTTTTGATGCGATGCGCCGGATTCTTCCCGGTGAAGAGTTCCCACTCCTCGGCTTTCACGTACATCGAGTGGAGTTGTTGGAGGGCCTGATTCGCCGCATTGCCGCCCTTCGCCTGCCCGATCGCATGAAACCATTCGAGGACCTGCATTTTGGTGAGGGCCTCGAGCTCGATCGCCGCGAGCTGGCCGACATAGGTGTGCAGGCGCCGACTGGTGCCCAGCCGGTTCTTCAGAAAGACCACATGATTCCGCTCGTAGACGACGAGGAAGTCCCCGATGGTCATGCGTGCCCCATCCGTTCAACGGCGTGCGCGCGACCATCCGTCGATCGATGGGTCGCTTCGACATCGCCGAAATCCGGCACGGTGAGCCCCACCCATCTCAGACAGGCCGTGAACCTTGGCAGCTTCCGCAACCATCTCAGGACCATCTCCCCGCCTGATACTCAGGCTGGAACCGGGACTACAACCGGGACTGCTGTACCACACGATACGCCATCCCCATCCGTGATCGGCTCGCAAGTAGTTGACCTGATTCGGGAAACTACGTGGCAGGGCGTGCCGACGCCGGTTCTAAGTAGTCAGTTCAAAAATCCGAAGTCAAAACACGCACCTATCGTGCGATTTCTTGACAAAGAACACCCTCACTGCTAGCTTCGATATAGTTCAAGAACATTGGAGGGTTAGGTGGCTTCAACCATCTTTGTCGTCGATAGTAGTCCCGCCGTCCGCCGG
>DASYVB010000061.1:0-5048 GCA_036000525.1 Nitrospiraceae bacterium
CGCAGATATCGTCGAACTCGTGCTGAATATGTTGAAAGCGGTGTTGCATAAGGGAGAGTCGGTCAAGATTGCCGGATTTGGAAACTTTGTGGTACGCAGTAAAGGGGCACGGAAGGGCCGGAACCCTCGGACCGGCGAAGAGATAGGAATCACACCTCGTCGCGTGGTGACGTTTCGTCCCAGTCAAGTGTTTAAGAAATACGTCAATTCATAGCCGCGTTCAATTACCTTAACTTATCCCACCACGAGGACCGGTCATGGGGAACGAGCCCAGGCTTGGCAGCAAGGTCTTTTATAAAATCGGCGAAGTCAGTCAGATTGCCAAGCTACCGGCTTACGTGTTGCGATTCTGGGAGTCAGAATTCCCCTTTCTCAAGCCGAAGAAAAGTCGCGGGAATCAGCGACTCTATGTCAAGCGAGAAGTCGAAACAGTATTGGAGATCAAGCGGATGCTCTACGAAGAAGGGCATACTCTTGCAGGTGTCAAACGGTATTGGGCCAGACGAGGCCGGGTCGCAAATCAACGGGTGCGCCCCAAAGAACTTGCGCAGAAACTGCGAGGGAATCTCCAGGCGATTCTCAAAGTGTTGGAGTCGCATCCTGACTGACGGCGGTCCCGCCTCGTCTCTTCCGAGCCGATTGCTTTCCAGCCGCCTCCAAGGAGACAATGCGGGAGATGGTGAAATTGAATGAGCATGTCGGGGCGTGGCGCAGCCCGGTAGCGTACTCGCTTGGGGTGCGAGTGGTCGGCCGTTCAAATCGGCTCGCCCCGACCAAATATCGTGAAGGGTAAGAGATCGGGCGTGACAGGAGATGTTGGACAGATCTCCTGGATCATCGCCTGACCTAAGACCGATCGAAGAAGCTGCCGCCGGCAGCTTTTTTTTTCCGGACGGAACCATGCGCATTCTGGTCACCAACGATGATGGGATTCATTCGCCTGGTTTGACGGCACTCGCCAAGGCCTTGTCCAGAGTGGGCGAGGTGTGGGTGGTCGCGCCGGATCGTGAACGAACTGCTGTAGCGCATTCCCTGACGCTCCATAAACCGCTGCGAGTGCAACAATGTGGGACACGGATGTACGCTGTCAACGGGACTCCTGTCGATTGTGTAAATCTGGCCGTGTTGAAGGTCATGCCGGCACCACCCGATCTCCTCGTGTCAGGGATCAATAAAGGCGTAAATCTTGGCGACGACGTGTTGTATTCCGGGACGGTCTCGGCAGCGATGGAAGGGACGATCCTCGGTGTCCCCTCGATGGCTGTGTCACAGGAGTGGCAGGAACATTTTTATTTCGATGCCGGCGCTCGGTACGCCGTTCGTATCGCTCGGTTGATCCTGAAAGAGGGTTTGCCGGACGAAACGCTCGTGAATCTCAACATTCCGAATCGGCCGTTCAGGTCGATCATCGGAGTCCGAGTCACCTGTCTCAGCCGCAGGCGCTTCGACAATCCGATTATCGAAAAGATCGATCCGCATGGCCGGACCTACTATTGGATTGCCGGGACCCGTGTGTCCTGGAGTCGCAGCAAGGATGCCGACCATGAGGCGCTTGAGCAGGGGGCGGTTTCGCTCACCCCCATCCAGCTCGATACGACTCATCATGGGGTGTTGGATCGATTTCGAAAGTGGGAAATAGTGCGCAGACCCAATGCGCGTCGGGTGGCTGCATCGTCGAAATTGAAGGGCAAACAGCGGAGCTAGAGTGCTGTGGGGAATCTGATCGAAGCAATTATTACAGAGCTCAGCCGGTTTATCGTGTCGATGATCTCGACGTTCGGCTACACCGGTATTTTTATCACCATGGCCATTGAGAGCGCCTGCATTCCATTGCCCAGCGAGATCATCATGCCCTTTTCCGGGTATCTTGTGACGACAGGACAGTTCACAATGCTCGGTGTGACGTTGGCCGGCGCTGTTGGGAACGTCGCGGGGTCGATTGTGGCCTACTACGCCGGTGTGTGGGGCGGTCGGCCTTTCGTCGAGCGGTACGGGCCTTATGTGTTGGTGTCGCGAAAGGACATCGAAATGGCGGATCGATGGTTTGCCAAGTATGGCGAGGCAGCCGTTTTCTTCGGCCGGATGCTTCCGATCGTCCGGACCTTCATCTCGTTGCCGGCCGGCATCGCCGGTGTGAATATTTATCGGTTCATAATCTTTACCTTTCTCGGTGCGTTGCCCTGGTGTTATCTTCTGACCTATATCGGTGTGAAAATGGGAGAGCAGTGGGAACATCTGAGAGACTATTTCCATCAGTTTGATATCGTGATCGGCCTCTGCCTGGCACTTGCTCTTGGCTATTTTCTCTGGTCCCATTGGCCGAAGCGCCGCATCACTCCTGAGTTATAACTCGCCCATGCTTTCGATCTACAACACGCTCACAGGGAAAAAGGAGCCGTTCCACTCGCTCCAGCCGAAGACCGTGCGGATGTATGTCTGCGGCGTGACCGTCTACGACTACTGCCATATCGGCCATGCGCGCAGCGCGCTCGTGTTCGATGTGATCCGACGCTATCTGGAGTTCAGCGACTACAAGGTTGAATTCGTCAAGAACTTCACCGACGTTGATGACAAGATCATCAAGCGGGCGAACGAACAGGGCGTCAGCTGCGACACGATCACCGCGAAATATATCCAAGCCTACTACGAAGATATGGGGAGACTAGGCATTCGCCAAGCCTCCGTCGAGCCCAAGGCTACAGAACACATGCCCGACATCATCCGCTTGACTGAGACCTTGGTGAAGAAGGGATTCGCCTATCAAGTCGATGGGGACGTGTATTTTGAAGTGGCCAAGTATTCTGCGTATGGGCGTCTCTCAAAGCGGCGATTGGACGACATGCAGGCTGGCGCACGCGTGGACGTGGATGAACGAAAGCGCCATCCGATGGATTTTGCGCTCTGGAAGAGCAGCAAGCCCGGCGAGCCGTCATGGGACAGTCCCTGGGGGGCCGGGCGTCCCGGCTGGCACATCGAATGCTCGGCTATGTCCATGAAACACCTCGGTGAAACGTTCGACATTCATGGCGGAGGGATGGACCTGATTTTTCCGCACCACGAAAATGAAATCGCGCAGTCATGTGGGGCTACGGGAAAAGAATTTGCACGCTACTGGATTCACAACGGATTTGTGCAGATCAACCAGGAGAAGATGTCCAAGTCGTTGGGGAACTTCTTCACGATCAGGGAGATTTTTGAAAAAGAGAAATCGCAATGGCCTGAAGAAGAAGTTATTGGCGAGATGCTTCGATACTTTCTGCTTTCGACTCATTACCGAGGGCCGCTGGATTTTTCCGATCAAAGCGTGAAAGAAGCGAAGTATGCGCTGGATGGATTCTACGACTTGTTCAAACGACTAGATGAAGAGGAGAGCAGAACCGCAGCCGACAAGGGGTTCAAGGAATCGGTCGAACGATGCCGAGTTGCATTTGGTGAGGCTATGGACGATGACTTGAACACGCCAATGGCAATTGCGGCATTACAGATACTGAGGAGCGAGGTTAACAAGTCATTTGAGCAGGGCCTCTCTACTGAATCGAGAAAACATGCAAGAGAGCAGTTTAGATCACTTGGCAAGGTTCTGGGCTTATTTGAGCTAGACAATTGGCGGTTCAACCCTGCAAGGCTGCTCGTTGATGTTGCGGATGAAATAAGTGTTACCGAAGGTGCAATGACAAGGATTAGAAGGAAGGATCACCCTGCATACAGGACTCAAGAGTATGCACCACCGTTGCCGTTGAAGGATGAGGAGGAAAGAATTCAGCGGATGGTAGATGAACGAAATGAAGCCAGGAAACAAAAAGACTTCAAGAAGGCCGATGAGATTCGTCAGTCCCTCGCAGCCCGCGGCATCGTCATCGAGGACAAACCCGACGGTACCAGCCGGTGGAAGCGATAGTCAGCCGGAACTGATCTATGGGTTGCATGCCGTGCGCGAGGCCTTGCGCGCCGGTTCGCGTCCGCTGCAGCGGCTGCTCTTACTGCGGGCCGACCGGCAATTTGCCGACCTCGCGCAGCTAGCGAAGGCGCAGCGAGTCCCCGTTCACATCGAGCCTCCGCCTGCCTTCGATCGATTGGTGCCTGGCGGAAACCACCAGGGCGTAATTGCCCTCATCGCCGCGAAATGCTACGACACGACGGAGCAGATTCTCGAGCGGGCAAAGACGCGAGGTGAGAAACCATTTCTCGTTCTTCTAGACGGAGTTGAAGATCCACACAACTTAGGCGCGGTCTTGCGGACAGCCGAAGCGGCTGGTGTCCATGGAGTGTTCATTCCGGAGCGCCGCGCAGTCGGTCTGACATCGGTGGTGGCGAAAGTATCGGCCGGAGCGCTCGATCATATCTCCGTCGGGCGCGTGGGCAATCTGATTCGTCTGATTCAGGATCTCAAAGAGGCAGGCCTGTGGGTCTACGGCGTTGATCCACAAGCGGCGAAGTTCCATACCGACATCGACATGACCGGACCGATTGCGCTGGTGCTTGGAGGGGAAGGGGCAGGCATTCGTCCAGGTGTGCTGGGGGAGTGCGACGACCGCATCAGGATTCCGATGCAGGGCCGCATACAGTCGCTGAATGTTTCAGTTGCAGCAGCCGTCACGCTGTTCGAGGTGGTCCGCCAGCGTCGCAGTGGCGTCGTGCCGGCGGCGAAGCCTACCGGATCTTGATCGTCCCGTCTTGGATCGCAGTCTTGAGCAGCTGAGCGGTGTTCGACACGCGCATCTTTTTCATCATGTTGGCCCGATGCGCCTCGACGGTCTTGACGCTGATCTTGAGTCGTTGACCGATTTCCTTGTTCTTGAACCCGGCCCATATCAGTTCAAGGATCTCCTGCTCCCGGCTGGTGAGCGATTCAGGTCGCTTCTTGCGGGGCGGCGGGGTCAGATTGGCCAGTGAAGGTTTGGTTTTCGTCTTCGCAGTCCGTGCCATTATCTTGTTCTCCTTTAACGAATAAAATAGTACGGTATAATTCACCTTGACGGAGAAACGCGCAAGAGCAAACCCTCGCCCAGTAGGTAGTGGATTATAAGAACTCTCTCTCCATAAGTAAA
>DASYVB010000062.1:0-4189 GCA_036000525.1 Nitrospiraceae bacterium
TGACGATCCGGCTCCCTCCCGGTCTCAGAGGACCTCAGGCATATCGACCGATCACGTCCGAACAAAGAATTGACAATCATCCTCTAGACGGTCTGCGGAGAAGATACAAGGCATACGTGAAACAGTATGTCGACCGACCGAGCGGCGAGCCCGCCCGCCGTCAGGCTTGTCGTAGCGGCGTCTCGGCGGTTGCAGTAGAAGTCTTCGTGAATAATGCGGGCTAGGTTGATTGTGAGGCGAGAACTCGCGTGCTATGCTCCGCTCCCATGATTTTGGTCGGCCTAACAGGCGGCGTCGCCACCGGCAAAAGCACCGTCGCCAAGATGTTCAAGCAATGCGGCGCAACGGTGATCAATGCCGACCTGCTGGCGCGACAGGTCGTCGAGCCAGGGAAACCAGCCTGGCGAGCCATCGTCAAACTGTTTGGAAAGACAGTCCTCAACCAGGACCACTCGCTCGACCGCCAAGCCCTCGGAAGCATCGTCTTCCACAATCCGAAGAAACGTCGACAACTCGAACACATCATCCATCCCCGCGTCGCCCGCGAGCAACAACGACTCGTGCGTCGGATCGCCAAACGCAAATCCCATGCCGTGGTCATCTACGAAGTGCCGCTCCTCTTCGAAGCCAGAGTAGACGAACGCGTCGACAAAATCATTGTGGTCACTGTCGACCGCAACACTCAAATTGCCCGTCTCAATAAAAGAAACGGCCTTACCCGCGCCGAAGCGCTGCGCCGCATCAGAAGCCAAATGCCCTTGGCAAAGAAGATCCAGCAAGCTGACCACGTGTTGAATGGGACCCTCCCTCGCCCGTCTCTCCATAAGCAAGTCGGCCAGTTATTCAGGAGCCTCCGCCTCTTCGCCTAACCCTCTGCCGTGCATTCCCTCCATCCTCTGTGTTAAATTTTGCTCATGCGACACGTCGTGATCATCGGCTCGGGGCCGGCTGGACTCACTGCCGCCGTCTATGCGGCACGGGCGAATCTCTCACCGCTGCTCATTGAAGGCTGGCAATCCGGCGGACAACTGACCACGACGACGGAAGTCGAGAACTATCCTGGCTTTGCCAAGGGCATCATGGGCCCAGAGCTCATGAAGGAAATGCGGGCCCAAGCAGAACGGTTCGGCACGGAGTTCTTGACCGGTGACGTGAGCGCGGTGGATCTCAAGACACGCCCCTTCACGATCACGATCGACGGCGAACACACAGAGCAAACCAAGACCCTCATCATCGCAACCGGGGCGTCGGCCATTCAGATCGGGCTGAAGAACGAGGCACGCCTTACGGGGCATGGCGTCTCAACCTGTGCAACCTGCGATGGGTTTTTCTTCAAGGGAACAGAACTGGTTGTCGTCGGCGGCGGCGACAGTGCGATGGAGGAAGCCACGTTCCTCACCAAATTCGCTACCAAGGTCTCGATCGTCCACCGGCGCGACAAGCTGCGGGCTTCCAAAATCATGCAAGACCGCGCGGTGAAGAACGAGAAGATCACCTTCGTGTGGAACTCCGTCGTCGAAGACATTCTCGGTAGTGATGTAGTCGCCGGCGTCCGCCTCAAGAATCTCGTCACAGGCAAGACGACAGACCTGCCATGTGCCGGCGTGTTTGTCGCGATTGGACACCGTCCCAACACCAATCTCTTTAGCGGCCAATTAGACATGGATGCCAAGGGGTACATCCGCACGACACAGGGAACCGCCACGAACGTGCCAGGCGTCTTCGCCGCCGGCGACGTCCAAGACTCGACCTACCGCCAAGCCGTGACCGCCGCCGGCTCCGGCTGCATGGCCGCCATCGACGCCGAACGATTTCTGGAATCAGGTAGTCATAACCTCTAAATCCTCCCCAGGGTGCTCAAAATGGTCGTCCAACAAGGCCGCAGGCGAGACAAATACCGGAGGCGTACCCTCAGGGGTACGTTGAGGATTTTGTCGAGTCGAGAACGAAGTTGGCGGCCATTTTCAGCATCCCGTTAGATAAACCATGCGTTGCGCGATCGTCCATTACCACGAACTCGCCCTCAAAGGCCACAACCGGGAATATTTCGAGGAGCGGCTCGTACGCAATATCCAATGGACACTGAAGGACCTCGGCGTCAAACGGGTCGAGAATCTTCGCAGCCGGATTCGCGTGGTCCTGCCTGACGGGGTTTCGGACGAGGCAATCATAGAACGGCTCACACGAGTCTTCGGGATCGCCAACTTTTCGCTCGCCCATGGGTTGCCGCTCGATCTGGCCCATCCAGACCTGGGAGCGCTCAGCAAAGCGGTCATCGACGCTCTCCGATCGGAATCTTTTTCCACCTTTCGCGTATCGGCTAAACGAGCCGACAAACGGCTAACTCTGACCTCCATGGATGTCGCGCGGGACGTCGGCACTGCCATCCGTGAAGGAACCGGCAAAAAAGTCAGCCTGAAAGATCCCGACCTGACAGTCTATCTCGAACTGCTCTCCAAAGAGGTCTACTACGCGATCGAAAAGATCCAGGGGCCGGGTGGAATGCCGGTGGGCGTCAGCGGGAAAGTGGCCTGCCTGATCTCCGGAGGGATCGATTCGCCGGTCGCAGCCTATCGTATGATGAAGCGCGGATGCCGAGCCCTCTTCGTCCACTTCTCCGGCCGACCACTCGTAAGCCGCGCCTCGGAAGAGAAAGTACACGAACTCGTGCAGCTCCTCACTGCCCATCAATACCAGTCGACGCTATACGTCATCCCGTTCGGGGAGATTCAACGGGACATTGTGGCCAACGCGCCGGCCCCGCTTCGTGTGGTGCTCTACCGACGCGTCATGATCCGCATCGCGCAGGAGTTAGCCAAACGCGAACACTGTTGGGGGCTCGTCACGGGCGATAGCTTAGGGCAAGTCGCATCGCAAACACCGGAGAACCTGACGGTCATTGAAGAGGCGGCAGAGTTGCCGCTCCTGCGCCCACTCATCGGCATGGACAAGGTGGAAATCACCGACCAGGCTCAGCGTATCGGCACCTTCGCCATTTCGATTGAGCCTGATCAAGACTGCTGCTCACTCTTCACCCCGTCGCACCCCAGTACGAAAACCAGACTCGATGACATTCAGAAGGTCGAACGGATGTTCGATATTGGCGCACTGGTGAAGCAGGGTCTCGATAAGGCTGAGCTTTCCCAATTCATGTTTCCTCAGTAGCAGGATGCTGAAAAAGACCGCCAGCGGCGTTCTCAGCTCGCAAGAATCCTCAACGTACCCTGAGGGTACGCCTCCGGTTCTTGCTCCGCCTGCGGCCTTGCTGGACGGCCTTTTTGAGCATCCTGCAGGATTGTTCTCTTTGTGCCTCACTCATCGCCCCGGTTGCAGCTCCTGCTGCGCCCGCACGAGCGCCTTTTCTCTCACGATCCGAAAATGCGATTCCAGATCTCGCCGTATTGCCACGGCGACCACCCAATCCGGCATAATCGTATCGATCTCGACGAGCAGTTCAAACTCGGCTTTTGTATGAGCCCCACCATCGACGGAGGTGAGTTTCCAGAGCCGGCGGTACTGCTTGAAGTCGCCCCCCTTCAATTCCGTCAGCAGCCCGCCGGTCGGCAGGGTCCTCGACTCACTCAAGAGACGCCGCTCTCCTGTGAGCAGGGCATGGTCGATCCGAATATCCGTGAACGCCTTGCCGTCTTGCTCCCGTACCTCCGCCATCCGCATCCGTACGTCGAAGAGTTCAGGCCAATGGGCATAATCGGTCAGTAATCCCTGAATGATTGCCGGTTCCACGGGAAAGAGAATCGTGGCCGTCGCCCGCACGCCGCCGGTGGGTTCCGTACGAACATCCAGCTCGACCGGCTCAGCCGCACGGCTCCACCCGGACCAGCCAAGTAGTAGACAGCCCATGAGGATCATCGCACGCCACAACATGGCGTGATTATATAGACCCATCGAGTACCAGGCGAGAACAAACAGGGATCCGTGAGACGTGAATCGCTACACGTGAAAGGTTTTGGAGCAGGAGCACTCGGCAATTCACGTTCCACTTTTTTGGGGAATAGCAATGGCGCAAGAGCGCTCGCAGGATGCTCAAAAAGGCCGTCCAGCAAGGCCCTTCCAATCCTCTCTACCTCTCTTTAGGGGAGTGGCCGAGGCTGCCCTTTTCTGCGCGCATCGAACGAGCACAGTTTCATCGTGCGCGTTCTGCGAGCAAGAAGGGCACCTGGCCGCTCCC
>DASYVB010000063.1:0-9341 GCA_036000525.1 Nitrospiraceae bacterium
TGTATGACTTTTGAAGTAAGCGGGAGTTTGGAAAGACAATATGCGCTAGGTGGTATCGCGTTAGTATCTCTTATTGTGATGTTGCTCGGTGAAAGTAGAGAAGTAAGAACACAGGTTGTCGTTGCTGTCGCTTTTACCACAATTGGCGAATACGTTGCTTCTGTCTATATGGGTGGATACACCTATCGGTTTGAGAATGTACCGGCCTATGTGCCGCTCGGTCACGGAATGGTGTATTTAACCTCCATTGCGTTGGCGCGTTCCGGGCTGTTTATAAAATATGCAAGAGCAATCACTACAACCGTGATAGTGGTATGCGGCGCATGGTCAATTTGGGGGATCAGCGGGTTTGCAGAACAGGGCGATTCAGGGGGCGCGTTGCTGTTTTGTGCGTTTTTGGTTTGCCTTTTTAAAGGTCGCTCGCCGTTGGTGTATCTCGCGGCCTTTTTTATTACGACATGGCTGGAGTTGATTGGCACGGCAGCGGGAGCTTGGAAATGGGCGGCAGTAGATCCTGTTTTCGGATTGTCTCAGGGAAACCCGCCAAGCGGTGTTGCTGTCTGGTATTGCCTCGTTGATGCGGTAGCCCTCGGCGGAGGTCCGCTATTATCGCGCGGCCTGAAAAATGTCAGTGAGTGGTGTAGATCTAGGGGCTATTCTCCCAAACGAGTGGGAATGTTTTCAGTCTTTTCCGATCTCAGGGAGCATGCACGTGAGGATTTTCAAGCGCAGATACTCCTCACCTCGCAGGCCATAAGCACGTCGTTGAAGAACCAGAATCTTGTTGTTGAGCCCCTCGATAAAACCTAATCCAGTTTTACTCCAATCGTATAATGACGATCATCTGATGGCCCCTTAGCGCCCCAATAGTCCTTTGAGAAGATCTCGGCCCTGTTGCTTTAAGTCTTCTGGTTTCGTCGTCCCTTTCAGCAGCCCACCAACCGCTTCCTCGACTTTCTTCTGCATCTGTTCCTGAACTTTCCCGGTTAGGCCTTTCATATCTAACCCATACGATGGCGCGTATGCTGTTCCGGTAATCACCAGCGGAAGACTCAAGCGGCCTTCTTTCATCGCGAGCTTGGCGGCAGGCGATGAACGTGCGATCGTCCGGCTTAGGTCCTGCGACAGGTTGAGGTTCACGGTGAGGTTCAGCGTCTGATCGAATCCGATGGTGCCTACTCCTGTGGTTTGAAAGTCGTGGCTATCCATCAAGAGCCGTTGGACGTGTATGGTCCCTTGCTTAATGGTGAGATCGGTTTCGATCGTTGAAAAGGCCGTTGCCTTGGCGTTATCAAGCGAGATGTCGACAACTTTGAGGATGGAGATGGCTTCCTGAAGCAGATTCACACCTTCGATCTTGCCGTCTTTCACAGCCACGTGTCCCGTGCCTTCCAAGGATCTCGTGAGGTCCGGCATGGACCATCCACGGCCTTGCACGTCGAGGTCGGCTCCTGCCGTTCCGCTGATCGACACCTGGGTGGTTGCCAGGGCGTTGAGCGCCGGACCCAGTTGCATCCCTTGAATCGTCATCTTGCCAGTGAACGGTGGTGTCTCGGAGCCGGACGTGACCCTTCCCTCTGCCGTCACCTGTCCATCGAAGAGCTGAAAGGAGAAGTTCTGTAACAAAACGTCCTGGCCTTGTACTTCAGCTGCAATCTGAAGATTTTTCACATCAACGGGTTTCTGTAATGGTTGGGCGAACGGCAGATTGGCCGTATGGATGACCGGCGCACTGATGTTCAGGCTGGCGTTTCGCCCGACCATTTTTCCGGTGATGGTGAATTCGGTTTTTTCCAAAGCGAGTTGGAGATTGATTGCATCAATGTCCGTGGATTCTTTCAAAGGGCCAAAGGCACCGTTGAGCTTCACCGGCAGATTAAACGGTTGGACGAGCATTCCGACATGGAGGCTCGGGGATTGGCCGAGCCTAACTGATTGGAGAAGGATCTCCATGTCCTGCAAGATATACTCGGTCGGCTTGGCAGCTGATAGATCTCGATAGGTGAGTTTCCCGCTCGTGATGGAGACTCGATCTACGGCCAGCAGTGCGAGGATCTTGAGCGGACCTTCGGTCGATGGAATGGGCGCCCGCGATGGAGTTTTAGGCAACTCAACGCCTGTACGACCGATGGTCGAGACGTTCAGGACGCCGTTCTTGTTCTTGATGACCGTGATAACAGGATCACGGAGCGTGATTTCTTCTACCTCTATCTTGCCGCTGAGCAAAGGCAAGAGTTTGACCCTCACATCCAGCGACGTGAGAGAAGTAAAGGGGCTTGAGCCGAATGCCGGGTCGTCCAGCACGGCAAACCCGGCCACCCGGGCACCGATCCCCGGCCAGATAGTCAGGCGGATGTCTTGCAACTGAACCTTGCGATTGAGCGCGTCTTCGATGAGTGGCTTGTATTGGTCTTGATACTTGTTGAGGTCGATCAGGAAGGGAAGCGCCAGGATGCCTCCGACCACCAGGGCTACTACAATAAGTAGGCCTATGAGGATTTTCATCAGCGTGCCTCCTTACGAGATTCTGCCAGTATAGGAAAGGGCTCAACCGCGGTCAATGCGAGTCTGTGAGTCTCTGGAAAACAAAGTGGGACAGATTAGGTTCTAACTCCGACCGCAACACTTCAGGCCCGTCATCGGGTGCGCTATCGAGGCGCGCCCGATGACGGGGGTAGTGTTCAGCATTGGTGGGCAGGGGAGGGGGCTTCGTTGGTCGGTCTAGACGGAAGGAGGAGGCGTGACGGTCGATACTTCATTGGAGCAGGCGCTTTCTAGACCGTTATAGGAACTGACCGTAAAATAGTAGAGGGTATTAGGCTCAAGGTTTGTGATCGTGGCTGACGGGGAGACAACGGACATGGAACTTTCGTATGCGCAGCTACCCTGTTGACCTGGTGATTGTCGGCCGTAATGGACGAAATAGACAGAGACTGAGGGGTCTGGAACCGGGTTCCATGCGAGAGACGCGGTGGCACCTACCGGTGCCGCTGATGGTCCGCTGCCGATCTCTCCTCCTCCCCCTCCGCCGCATCCGGTCAGAAGGGGCATCGTCGTAAGAAGAAGGCCCGCAACGATTGCGGTCAGGTGTAGTGGTATGCAACCGGTCTCTGTGACTCTGGTCCGCGGTAAGATGCATTGTTGCTTGGTCAAATCGCTCATGTGCTGTTCCAGAGAAGAGGCTAGGGTTGCGTTGATTTAGGTTTGTTCTACTTCGTGAGTGGTGCCGGGCATGAAGTAGAGCTCGATTAAAGACAAAGCAAAACATGTGCCATGGTTGTTCGTCGCAATTAATCGATTTATCCATATAATTAAATGATGGCGTGGATACTTGAAAGTACTTGGAGGGTTGAGACTGAAGGGGAGACCATACAGATCACGTACTCTCGAAGAGCGTCGCCCCATCCTGCGCCCTGCTTATCCAGCTATCTATGAGTGCCTACCCTTCTCCCTTATGGGACGGTCCTGTCCCGAAAAAATCGAAATAGTAAGTAGGCATTGAGCATCATCACGATCGTGAGGATGCTGTACGTGGTGAACGCGGTAGTCAGATTCAATTCGATTAGCACCCTAGACAATCCGAAAGCGACGACCAAGGCATCGAAGGCCATGCAGATCCGCCTGAACGTTTCAGGGTCCATCCAACGAATGAGATAGCTCCCGAGAGGAATTCCCAAAAGAACGCTGGGGACGATATACGGAATAATTTCCATGCTGCCGTAGCTGTAGAGTCCAATGAAATAGTAGGCAATTCCCGTCAAGGCCGCTTCTCCCACTCGAATGACCCCAAGCGCGGCTCGGAAATCCTGTTTGGCATATCCTTGATTGTTGAAAAGCAACGCAAGGGGAGGGCCTGAGATGGTAGTGACGGAATAGAGGGTTCCGATTCCCATTCCGAAGGGGATCGCGATGGCTTTTTCGGCTTGGATTGGTTTTCTAATACCGGCAGCTTGGAGCAGAATCAATGGCAACAGCATGAAGTAAGTCACAAACTTTACCCAGGCCGGATGAACGAGGGAGAGAATATAACTGCCAATCGCGACACCGATCAGGAGGCCGATCAGAATGGGCCCAACACGCCACAATATGTTCGGGATACTCTTGCGGTTGATGAAGAGGACGTATCCATTGATCACCAATTCCACGAGCACCAACGCCGGATTCAGAATCCGATTGGTGTAAAAGAGCAGCGCAACTGGAACCGTTATCGAAGAAAAGCCATACCCCAAGGCGCCGTTGACGGTGGCCGCCACGAACGTGATCAGCACGAGCACGACTAGATCCAAGATTATCCTTTGCGATAGCCTGAGGCAAAGTCGTCAAGCGTGTAGTGGTCTAAGATACCGGCAATGGCATCACGCACCGAACCCATCACATGCTGCACCGGACATTGGGCCTGTTCGGAATAGGGGCAGTCCCTGCATTTCTGATAGGCTGTTTTGCTCACGCATCCGATGGGAGCGAGGGGGCCATCCAAAATGCGAATCACTTGGCCGAGGGTAATCTCTCCCGGAGACTTAATCAGTGCGTAGCCGCCCTTCATCCCACGACGACTGGAGAGGAGGCCGGCTCGTTTCAGTGCCAGGAGGATCTGTTCAAGAAATTCGACCGGGATATGTTGGCGGGTTGCGATCTGGTGCCGCTGTAGCGTCATCTTGCCATGCGCGAGGGTGAGCTCAAGCAGTGCACGAAGTCCGTACTCGCTTTTTTTCGAAAGCTTCATGGTCAGGTCGATATAATTCCGAGTGAGTTAATCAAGATTTGTGACAATAGAGTGCCGCGCTTGCTCCCGTCAAGAGTCGTTCCGAAAAATTTGAGCGGAATAATTCATGGGGCTCTGATCCCCAACGTCCATCCATTCTGTAGATACAACGCGCTGCAACTCCTTGATCCTAGAGGGGTTGTGCCTTGACAGGCTCTGCACATTCCTGTTAATTTCTCCGCTCATTTCAACGTGTCTACCGCGAGAATTCAGACCTCCGCCACAACGACTGGACTGTTCGTGACCTTCCAGGATCTCATTCTCACGTTGCATCAATACTGGGCCGAGCAAGGCTGCGTCATTCATCAACCCTATGATCTGGAAATGGGGGCTGGCACCTTTCATCCAGCCACGTTCCTCAGGTCCCTTGGTCCGGAGCCCTGGCGGGCCGCCTATCCCCAGCCATGCAGGCGTCCCACGGATGGACGATACGGCGAGAATCCGAATCGCATGCAGCACTACTATCAGTATCAGGTCGTGCTGAAGCCGGCCCCGGACAACATTCAATCGTTGTATTTGGAGAGTCTGGCTCAATTGGGGATTAACCCCAAGCAGCACGATATCCGGTTCATTCAAGACGACTGGGAGTCCCCCACGTTGGGCGCCTGGGGCTTGGGCTGGGAGGTGCGTCTCGATGGGATGGAAATCACCCAGTTCACCTACTTCCAGGAAATCGGCGGGATCGAGCTGAATCCCATTACCGTCGAAATCACATACGGGACAGAACGCATCGCGATGTATCTGCAAAAGGTGAATAACGTTTTTGATCTCGCCTGGAGGGATACAATCACGTATGGAGATATCCATCACGAAACCGAAGTCCAATTCTCGACCTATAATTTCGAGGAAGGCGATGTGGCGATGCTCATGACCACATTTCAAGCGTTCGAGGGAGAATGCAAACGGCTGCTGGCGAATCGCGACAAGCGGTTGACGCTCCCGGCCTACGACTACTGCATCAAGTCTTCGCACCTCTTCAATCTGCTCGATGCCCGTGGGGCGATCAGCGTGGCAGAGCGCACGGGATATATTGCCAGGGTCCGCGCCCTTGCCCGTCAATGTGCCGAACGCTACATCGAAGAGCGGGCGGCGATGGGGCACCCGCTGCTCAATCGCAGGACGGGGCGTGATGGAGCGAAGACATCAAGTATTCGTTCCAAAGCTGTGGCCCGCCGCTCATAAGAACCGCAGAAGGATCCATGACAAAGACCCAGAAACCTCGTCGTCCCGCTCCTCCTGCGAAGAAGGGGAGACGTCCTTCCCCAGTGACCGCTGCAGAGTTGTTGCTTGAGATCGGGGTCGAAGAACTTCCCTACCAATTCATCGCTTCCGCCCTGGCTGTTCTCAAAGATTCGGCTGAACAGATGTTGCAAGACCAACGTCTCGCGTTTCAATCCGCCCGTACTCTGGGAACTCCACGACGATTGGCCTTGGTGGTTGAGGGTCTCGCGACCCAGCAAACCTCTTTGGTCAAGGAAACGATGGGGCCTTCCAAAGCGGTGGCATTCGATCAGGCTGGCCAGCCGACCAAAGCGGCGACGGGATTTGCCGCAGGGCAAGGAGTCGCCGTCCAAGATCTGCAGATTCGCCGGACTCCGAAGGGGGAGTATCTTTTTGCAGTGAAGCAGGAACAAGGGCGGCCCGCCAACGCGGTCCTGAAAGAACTCCTCCCGCAGTTGATCGCGAAACTCTCTTTTCCGAAAGCGATGAAGTGGAATAACACCGGCGTGCGGTTCGCTCGACCGGTGCGGTGGCTGGTGGCACTATACGGAGGGGCCACGCTTCCGATCGAAGCCGCGGGGATTACCGCCGGTAACCGGACAGAAGGACATCGCGTGTTAGGAAGTGCGAACGGGATTGTAGTTCGAGGCTGCGAGTCCTATCTGAAGGGGCTTGAACGTCAGGGGGTCATTCCGGATCCACAGCGCCGCCGCCACATGATCGAAAATCAAATTGCCGCGATTTGCAAGGAGACCGGTTTCCGTCCGAACATCGATGCAGACCTCCTCGATCAGGCGGTCTATACAACCGAATACCCCAATGCCATCATCGGGTCGTTCAAGGCAGCCTATCTCGACGTGCCGGAAGAGATCCTCATCACGTCGATGAAAGAGCATCAGGGTTTTTTCTCTTTGATGAACAAAGATACTGGAAAGCTAGTGGCTCATTTCATCACGGTCACCAACAATCGGGTTAAAGATATGTCGCTCATTCGCGAAGGCAACGAGCGGGTACTGGCTGCGCGTCTGGCTGACGCCAAGTACTTTTTCGATGAAGACCGGAAAGTAAAGTTGGAGGAACGAGCCAAGAAGTTGAGCGGGGTGACTTTTCATCAGAAGCTCGGCACGATGGCACAAAAGCAGGAACGGGTGGTCAAGTTGGCGACGACGCTCGCTCAACTAGCGGGACTCAAAGATATCATGGTGAATGCCTGTCGGCGCGCCGGTGAACTCTGTAAAGCCGATTTGTTGACCGGCATCGTCGGGGAGTTTCCGACCCTGCAGGGCGTGATGGGAGGCTACTATGCCCGGTTCGACGGGGAGGAGCCTGAGGTGGTCATCGGCATCGGGCAGCATTATCAGCCGCATTCCATGGAGGGCCCGATTCCCGCTACCCTTACGCCGCAATTCCTGTCTGTCGCGGATCGTCTAGATAGCCTCGCGGCGTTTTTCCATGTCGGGATCGTTCCAACCGGTTCTGAAGATCCCTTCGCCTTGCGCCGCCATGCGACCGCGATTGTACGGATTCTCCTGGAGGGTCCCACTCGAGTCAATCTTGGGCAGGCAGTTCGAGAGGCCCAGTCCATTGTGGTAGCAGCCGGGATCAAGACGGCTCCAATTCAAGGAGATTCGCAAAAGCGGTTGGTCGATTTTCTGTTCGAAAGGGTCCGCCATTATGTGAAGACAGTGCATGAGCTGCGCGATGATGTGATCAATGCAGTGTTGACCGTCTCGGACCGGCAGTCATTTGAACTGCGGGATCTTGTGGCCAAGATGGAAGCGCTTGAATCCGTGACAACGAAGCCGGAATTCGATCCGTTGATCGTCGGCTTCAAGCGTGCGCATCGGCTTGTCGAAAAAGAGCAGTGGGATCACAAGCCGGTCGACAAGACGCGGTTCGAACATCCCACGGAGTCGGAGCTCTACCAGGCGACGAAACGGGAGAAGACGCTGTCCGCGATTGCGATGAGCCAAGGGGACTATGGCCTGGCCCTGGACGCGCTGGTGCGTCTCAAGCCCGCGATCGATGCATTCTTCGCAGAGGTCATGGTAAATGCGGAGGATCCGGCCGTCCGGAGTAACCGGTTGTCGCTGCTCCAGGAAGTAGATGACTTCTTCAACTCGTTCGCGGACTTTTCGCAGATTGTGGTACAAGGGGGGTAGAAGGCGGAGCGGCCAGGTGCCCTTCTTGCTCGCAGAACGCGCACGATCAGAATGTGCTCGTTCGATGCGCGCAGAAAAGGGCAGCCTGACCACTCCTTATCAGAGAGGTGAGGAGAGAATTAGAAGGGCCTCGCCCGGGCTAGTGGCACGTCTCGGTGTGCCAGTGGATGGGCGGGTGAAAAAGTTGCGCGCAGTTGGGGACTTATCCTGACCACCTGTTAGGGAGAGCTACGAGTCGGGTGAATGCCATGGATCAATCATTGTCAGACGAACAACGTCAGGCGAGTAAAGTCCGTCGGTTCACCATTGGCGTGTCTCTCGTCATGATCATTCTCTGCAACGCGATCGTTTTGGTTGGGTTATGGGCCAGTGGAATTAACCTTGATGAACTGGTAACGACCCCCGATGTATTCAACGCTAAACAGGATATTTGTCTTCGGCTCGGCTGGCAGTCCGTTACGGGAGCGGCGGACCCGGTACCTCTCTGCTCTGAGTGGATCAATCTATCCGATCCGTCCGGCAAGACTCATCAGATTCAACGGGAGATCAAGCTTCGACATGGATATGATGGGCAGTATTATGTGGATCAAGGGGTTCACGCCGACTATCGGTTATTCATCTTGGTGCTGGTTGTCGTGGCAGTCATTGCATTCGGTCTGGTGGCGAAATGGTATCTGGTCGGCCGGTATCGGCTGCGTCTCGAATCCGCCGCCGGCCACGGGGCACCACTCATCCATTGAATTGAACTGAAGTCAACGCGAATGAGAGGGCAGCGTGGCAAAGAAATACGTGTACTACTTTGGTGACGGCTTGGCCGAAGGAACCTCCAACATGAAAGAGCTCCTCGGCGGGAAGGGCGCCGGGCTTGCCGAAATGACGAATCTCGGCATCTCCGTTCCGCCCGGCTTCACGATTTCCACTGAGGCCTGCGTCGAATATTACAAGAACGGTAAACAGTATCCTCCCGGCATGTGGGACGCTGCGCTGAAATCGCTCAAGCGGGTCGAGCGGTCGATGGGTATGGGGTTCGGCGATCCTGAGCGGCCGTTGCTGGTCTCGGTCCGGTCCGGCGCCCGGGCCTCGATGCCGGGCATGATGGACACGGTGCTGAATGTCGGTCTGACGACCAAGACGGTCGAGGGGTTGGCGGCAAAAACGCGCAACGATCGGTTTGCCCAGGACAGCTATCGGCGCTT
>DASYVB010000064.1:0-5595 GCA_036000525.1 Nitrospiraceae bacterium
CGACGTGCGCATGGACGCGGCGGGGCGCGTGTACGTGCTGGAAGCCAATCCCAATCCCCAAATCGCGCACGACGAAGATTTTGCGGATTCGGCCGAGCACGCCGGCTATACCTATCAAGAGCTGTTGCAAGAACTGCTGAAGATCGGACTTCGCCGACGGCCGGCCAACCCGACCCCAAAGAAACCGTCACCAGCGCCAACGTGAAGCTGCACGTTGGCCTGGCTCGAAGAGTCGGCAGGTCGCTAGCTTATGACGTAGGGACCTGCCCGCGTTCACTGAGCCAATGACTACTGCCCCATCGAACCGGGCTTGCCTGATTCGAGAGGGGAGTCAGTCGTACGGCCGGCGTCATTTCCCGTGCTCAGCATCAGTTTCGTGGAGCGAATCACGGCCGCCTTCACTTCCGTTACCAGCATCAGTTCCTTGGGCCGAGCGAATCGATAGCGCGTGATGCTCATCGTTCATCTTCGCCTCAATACGATCACCCCGCTTAAAGCTTCCGGTTTTCTCGGTGGTTTGGTCGGTATGCAAACGCACCTCTTTCCCGTCTTGCCCCTTGACGAAATAGTTATCGCCTTCAACGCGCAACACTTCACCCTGGATCATCTTACTGTCTTTTGACTGGTCACCCTTCAGCTCATCGCTCACTTGTTTTTCACCAGCTTCCTGACCGCCTTGCCTCCGATCAGATTGGTCAGCCTTCATTTCGTCTGTAGTCGGAGCCGCATTACCTGCCTGCGCGGCATGGGACAGACCAAGGCACAGCAAGAAACCACAAGATAGGACACCAACGACTTTGGGGATAGATACCATGGGAGCCTCCTCGGTTAGATGTAAAACACGCATACATGTAACTGTACGCTCTCTGGAGTCTTGCTCTCTGAGCAATTTTGGCCAGTCCGCGTAAATTTCCTAGTTTTTTTGGTAACGAGTCCCTAGGCCAGGAACGAGATGAGAGGAGGAGTTGGAATTTGGTAGGGCTCTTTGGGAGCGGAGGATTGTGCGCTTAAGGTAACAGGCGCCACACTGACCCCTCGGCCCTGCGGCGTGAGTTGGGCACGAAGTTAGGCGATTCGCGGCCGAATCTTATTGAGAGTGGACTGCTCGTTGACAGAGGCACTGTGGGCGTGCCCAAGACAATCCTCCCACACCTCCACTGAGCTGTTTTGACCAGACTTCGACATCACAGAAATGAGAAGGTTTCTGTCAGAACCATTAGAACCAATTGCGAGTGAGACGGAGTCTTCAGTACGTTTCATCCGGAAATCGTTCCGTTCAAGCCGCACAACCAGCCGCAGCAGATTGACACCGGGCGCGCGAAAGAAAATCGGGAAAGAGGAAAGCGCAATGCGTATCATCTCCTCCATTCGTCCGCCTGTTCGTATTCATACTGCTGGCCATGTCGGCGGCATACCTACGGGCAAATCGGCTAAGAAGGTCTGTGCCGGTCCGCCTCGTTATTCGTGGTCATCTGCACCATTGCGCTAGACGGGTGATTCCCGAGCGAGGCAGGGGCAGTGCATCATGATGAGGTGATGGAGCCGGTCAATCAACATTTGACCGATCATCGACCACAAATTTACACACGAAGGAGAGATGATAATGAAAAGCGCAACAGCCGTGAAAGATCCTGTGTGTGGCATGGACATAGAAACGGCAACCGCAGCTGGGCGAACCGTGCACAAAGGGCAGACGTATTACTTTTGCGGCTCCAAGTGCAAAGAGAAGTTCGATCTTAATCCGGAGCAATACGTGGGCAAGTCTGCGGGAACGCCGAAGAGCGGCCAGAGCTGCTGCAGTTAAATCCCACAACGCCGCAGGTGAACGCCATGCCTACTGTTGACCCAAGCTCCCGCCAGGCGTGGCTCCTGTGGGCGAGTGTCTTTCCGGTGTCGTGGACCGCGCTGTGTGTCGCGTGGCCGGCGCTATGGCGGATCACGCTCTCGGCCAGTGCGCTAGGGCTTGCGGGGAGGGGATTTGGAAGAACCGGCTATGAGGAGATCGCGAAACGATGTCTGATCTGTTGATGCACGGTCGTATTCTTCGAATCTTGGCTGTGGGCCTGCGGTCACTACTCCAACGAAGAAGGCACGACCTCGACCCTGTCGAACAGTGGCAACCAGGCAACGAGGCCGGTCTCACGTCCCTCCAATCCGGGCGCGGCCCTCCGTGCCGCTCCAGTGCCCACGTTGTCCGGGACAGGTCAGTCGCACCACTCATTACTAATAGAAATTGGAGGGTTTCGCCATGATGAAATACAGAACCGTTACACTCGCAGTTGTTGGGCTCTTCTTGTCCGTGTTATTCCTTGCTTCCTCCGTTGTGGCCGCTGAGAAGGATGGCGTCACGATGAAGGATGGCAAGATGACGAGGATGCAGGACGGGAAGGAGATTGGTCGGATGGATCGCGAGACAACCATGTCCAACGGCACGAAGATCATGATGAACGGCAAGATGATGATGAAGGGCGGGAAAGAAATGCAGTTGAAGGAGGGCCAGACAGTGATGCTGGACGGGAAGATGCTGGAGGGTAACAAGGACATAGAGATGGAGAAGATGGACAAGTAGCTTCTCAGATTGCAAACACGGTTCACAAGATTTGGTCATCGCAAGAGTATCGAAGCTTGCTTTCTCACTGTGCGACGCTCCTACCCTTGAGAAACGGATTGCTCATGTCAGTTCGAACGCCTATAGTAGATTTAGCGAGTGCCACACAACCACTTACAAGGAGGTTTTCCCATGAAGAGGCTTATCGGTTTACTAGCGTTCGCAGCGATACTCAGTGTTGGGATGGCACCCCTGACCTACGCAGCTGAGCCAACGGCAGCGCCTGGCTCCCAGGCTGTCACAGGGGACCTGTTGAGGATTGACGGGGAGTTTTATGTGGTGAAGGATACGTCCGGCAAGGAAGTCCGCTTGCATGTAGACACAACCTCTAAGCTGGAAGGCACCTTCAAGGCCGGCGACAAGATCGAGGCCCAGGCGACGGATAAGGGCCACGCGCTGTCCATCAAACCTGCCGGTGCAGCTTCT
Source organism: Nitrospiraceae bacterium (assembly GCA_036000525.1). Lineage (GTDB taxonomy): Bacteria > Nitrospirota > Nitrospiria > Nitrospirales > Nitrospiraceae > Palsa-1315. The sequence continues at coordinate 3,035 of DASYVB010000064.1, forward strand.
GGAATGCCAAAGTAGAGGTCCTACACGGATTGAGCTAGTCTTCGGACTGGCTCAATCCCGTTTACTTTGCAGAATCGGAGTTCAGCCTTCCGGCCAGGTCCACGGGGATTGTGGACTTGAGGCGGGTGATCGCGCCCCGCATCTTACTGTGCACGCCTTCCTTCTCCGCTGCGGAATCAACCGTATTGAGGGCCGCTTGGTACAACGCCGCAGCTTCTTCTGCCCGGCCTGATCGCTGCTGTGCAAGGGCCGCGTCGGTGAGTAGTTCCGGGTCGTCCGGGGCCAGCGCCATCGCCTTGCTGTAGGCTTGCACTGCCTTATCCCATTGCTCCAGAGATGCGTAGGCTAGGCCGAGGTTCCGGAGGATCAACGGGGCATCCGGCCGGAGTTCGGCTGCCACACAGTAGTGGCGGATGGCAAGCTTCAAGAGATCGGCATCCCCATGAAGCACCATCGCGATGGTCTGCAACAGATAGCCGGTGGCGAAGGAACGGTTGGCCTCGGGATCAGCCATGTTGGGGAGAGGCTGTTGGGCTCGGTCCAGCGGAAACGGCGATGGCGACAGGTGATTCGCGGCCAGCCATTGCCGGATCGCTGGAGCCGGGATCGAGTAGCTGATGCCCGATTTCATCATGACGCTTCCGATCGCGACGCCATGAGGGTCCTTCGCTCGTTCCAGGTAGGGTACGGTCGTGACGACCATGGCAGCCACCTCGCCGGAGTCTGTCCGCACAAGCGGACCCCCGCTGTTTCCGAAGTTCAGAAGACCTGCGGTTTGAAGAAAGTCGACGACTCGCCCGTTGGTCCTCGACGGTCCTTGAACGAAGCCGCTGACCATCGCCGGGATGGTCGAGGCATGCAGCGCAAAGCCCAATTGGAGGATATCCGTGATCCGGGGATAGCCGACGGCGATCACTTCGGTCCCTTCGGGTGTAGGGTCCGCTGCCAGCGCAAGGGGGTCGGCCCATGTGTTCGGGATGCGGAGGACTGCCAGATCTAAATCAGGGTCTACGGACACCACGTCCGGGTCAGCATAGATCTCTCGATCGAGGACATACACGTATAGACGGGCACTCTCTTCGATCACATGGGCATTCGTGACCAGTAAGCCACTGGCATCCACAAAGAACCCGCTTCCCAGGGAGATGCTATGAGCGGCATCGTTGACACCGACGATGAGCACGGTTGCAGCTTTGGCGTGGCGGAAGATATCTTGTCGCTGGCCCGCGTGGGCGGGCCCCGTGACAGTCAAGAGCAAGAACGCTGCAATCAGGACATGATACATAGTGTGGGTAAAGTCTAGCAGAGAAGGGAGGCTGGTCAACTGCTGCGTCAAATACTGTAAGAAGGACAAATGGATACCATTGGCCGGGAGAGGAGAATAAAGATGTCAAGAGCCATCCTCAATAGATCGTTCTCAACATCATCATCGCCCAAGAAATCGTCGACGACCTCGAAGCCGCCCTTGAACAATACCGGCTGATTGCGAATGACCTTGGTAGTGACACTTCAGAGAAAGTGACCTGATGCGCGCTTCCTTCCCCCTGGCTACACAGGACAAAGAGTGTTCAGCAATTTCGAAATGAGATTATTTCGGTACGCCAAGAACCGTCATGATCAAGGAGGTCCCATGTCCATTGTGACGGCGGTAGTCTTCTCCGTACTCTTGCTCACCGTGACCGGCTGCGCGACCTCCAGCGATCCTTCCGCCGCGAAGCAGGAGACGGGCAAGAAATATTCCACTGTGAAACCCGCCAAACATGATGAGAGGAAGGACATGAATGAGGAAAGCCAGAACGCCATTCGTTAGGCCGGGAACCCCTGCCTTCCGGTTGCAACTTTGAAGCTAGACACACGAGACAGGCGGGAAGAGCGAGACGGGCCAGACGGGAGGCCTGGTGGATTCCCAAGTGCGCACGCCGAACGAGGGCCGCTCCTCCCTCATCCTTCCAGCCGCTGAATTCCTCGACCGTCTCTCCCGCTAACAGGCGCTTCCCAAAGTGTTGATGCCAATGTATCCTGCCCAAGCAGCATAACCTTTACGACTCTCGCAATGAGGCAGTTGTGACCGCCGATGATCGGTACGATGTGTCCGGCTTGCTAGAAGCACAGTTTGAGCCTGGCTCAAGCGGGCTGGTGCTCAAGAATCTGCTTGGGATTACGTCGAAGGAAGTGATGGATGAGGCAGAGGCGAGAGCACTTGAACAGGCAACGGATGTATTGATCAGAGCCCACGGTGAGACGCATCGGTTTACGGCCGCAGATCTCTGCGACTGTCACCGCACCTGGCTTGGCGACATCTATGAATGGGCCGGTCACTATCGGCGCGTGAATGTCAGCAAAGACGGATTCCCTTTCGCCGCAGCCGCACAGGTGCCTGCCTTGATGGACCAGTTTGAACGGAACGAGTTGCGGCGCTATACGCCCTGCACGTTTGCAGACCGAGCGGCAGTTATCCGTGCGCTGGCCGAAACACACGTCGAGTTGGTGCTGATTCATCCGTTCCGTGATGGGAATGGGCGCCTGGCCCGCGTGCTTTCCACGCTCATGGCCCTCCAGGC
>DASYVB010000065.1:0-4100 GCA_036000525.1 Nitrospiraceae bacterium
GCGCTCGGCTTACATGTGGTTTTCGCGCCGGCCACGGAGCATATCTTCGGCCTGAGGCCGCTCGACAGCGTCATCGTCGGCCTGTTGGGATTCAAGGAAGGCTCCGCAATCCTCAGCCGCTTTCCCATCGCGGTCTCCCAAGTGTACGAGTTGCCGCGCTGCGTGAGCTGGTACGACCCGCGCATCCTGCTCCGTGCAGAACTATCGACTGCGTGGGGGCCGCTTCAGATTTTCTCGGTACATACTGCGCGCGGAGACGAATGCCAGATGGAACGGGTCGGCGAGATCGTGCGGGACCAACTCGGCGAGGGTCCCTCGCTGCTGATGGGCGACTTCAACACACCCGAGACCTCGAAGGTGCTCACCACGCTCAGAAACGAAGTAGGCTTCGTCGATGCCTTTCGCGTCGCCAACCCCGAGGCGCAGGGACCCACCGTGTGGCAGCGTATCGAAGCACCACAATCAACCGTTTCACGGCGCGTTGATTTCATCTTGTTCTTGAATGGTCGGAAGTCGACGGCCTCCGTCCTCTCCAGCCGCATCGTGCTCGATCGCCCGGGACAATTGCCCAACGGGAGCACCTTGTGGCCGTCTGACCATTATGGAGTCCTTGCCGAGCTCGAAATCCTGCCTGTCAACCGCGCACAGGCAAACAGGCGCTAGCAGCATGATGCACGTTATCTCGCCGAGGTCAACGACTCGCTCTTCGCATTGTTCTCGCTTATTCCAGAGCCTTTCAGCCAACGGAATTTGTTCGAGACTGTAAAATGAGAGAGGGTCTAGCCCGCATTATTCATGACAGTTCGTCGCGAAATCGCTGAGCCGCGTTGCGAGACCAGCGCGCGGAGCCCTGAGGCCCCGATGCGTACTCGTGCAGTACGTTGAGGGTCCCCGTGCAATGCGCTGTCACCTATAACGCTTGTCCCTTCCTCAAGCTGCGATTGGACTACTGTTCGGGTGTTGGGTCACACGTTGTAATTTCCTTTCCCTGGTGTAAGTAAACTTTACTAGTAACTCGACCCCTTGCCAATTGTTCGACTCTCCCATATTTTTCAATGACTTACTTAATGTAGCCGTTTATCACGGCGTTGTCTCGGTGTCAGAATTCTTTACAGCTTACGTAGTTGTGTTCTTGTAACTTATTGATTAAGTGCATAGCTACTCTTGGCATCATAGTTGCGTATTGTGTATAAATGCTTAATTGGCATCACAGTTGGTCAATATGGTGCTATGAAGGGATCAGATTTCCTGCTGGTGACTGTGGTGTATCAGCCTCACCGCTCATTAATTGCTATATCGTCAGCGACAACGCCTCATAGCTAGAAGGAGCGCACAATGACCAAAAAAAACCTGCTCGCAAACGTAGTATCGATCTGTGCGGGCCTGCTGTGGCTTGTGGTGACACCAGGCGCATATGCCGACATTTTTCCGGCAGGCGGCATCTTCAACGTGGCCTGCACCAATTGTCCCGCCGGCACCGCGACGGTGCTGGGGACGATCGGCGGGACCACAGACGTCGAAGGACTGACCCTGACCACCACCATTACCCCGACCGGGGCGAACGGTGCCTGGATCGAGTTCAACTTTGACAACCCAACCGGCGGCCCGGTGGCCGGAAACACGAATGCCACTTGGGGAATCACAATCACTGACGTACCGCTGACGGCGCCCGGGACACGCGATTTCATTTTTGCTTATTGGACGGTGGATGGCACCCCCGTCAGTCCGATAAACACATTTAGCGTATTCTCCGATGTGAATTTGAACCCGATCACCGGCGTCGGCCCCGTCTATGGCCCCTTCTCCACTCCACCCACACCGCCGTCAACCACGACGGGCATATCCATATCCCTCACCCCGTACAGCTTTGTAACCTCCGGAGGCATTCCAGTGTCGGCGAATGATTTTCACATGGCCCTCCACACCATCGTCCTCGCTGTTCCCGAACCCTCCTCCCTGTTGTTGCTCGGCGCAGGTCTCTTGGGCCTGGCGGCGTGGCGGCTGAAGAACTCGGCGTAAACGACCAGCCTAAAGTCATCACAGACGGCGGTTCCAGCAATGGGGCCGCCGTTTTCGTTTGTGTGTTGCAATGTTTGACACATCCCGATGGGCGGCCTCCCATGCATGAACGGAAAGACCTTCAGCCTACTCGCCAAGCACGCCGCCTCTGACCTTGCCTTTGGGAAGGAAGTCACGCTCCAGACACACGGCCTCGACAAGTACCGGCGCACCCTTGCCGATGTGCTTCTGCCCGATGGCACCAACCTCAATCACTCGCTCGTCAAAGATGGCTGGTGTTGGTGGTGTCGGAAATATGCGCCTGGAGTTACCACGCTAGAGAGGCTAGAGAACGGAGCACGAGAGGGGCGGAAAGGCTTGTGGGCCGATCCGCAGCCGGTGCTGCCGTGGGAGTGGCGGAAGAGGAAAGAGCGTTAGCGGGCGTGCTTATTTCTTGGCATTGGCGCGCTTGGAATCAGCCTGCGTCGCTCTTAGTGGCACCCAAATGGTCGGTCTAAATAAGTCGGGTAGTAGGTCCGAGGGGCGAGCCCGCTGGCCGAAAGGCTCGTCGTAGCAGCGGATCGGCGATTGCAGCAGAAGTGTTCATGAATAATGCGGGCTAGAGCGGTTCTTCAAACTGGAGCGGGGAGTTCTTCCGATCTTTCGGCAGCGTAAATCTGAAATGCCAATCGTGCTGCTCGCCTTCTGGTGTGACGTGGAACCAGCCTTCTGCGGCGACATGCTCGTCTGATTTGGACTTGCCTTCTGGATAGAACTTGAGCTGCAGGTGTCCCTGTCGATCGCCTTTCCCGTCATCGGGGTCGAGCTTCCCTAAGATTTCGATGTGGTCTTCAAGTTGATCGAACGCTTGGTTGAGAAGTGAACGGAGCAGGCTTGTGGTCAACCCCTGTTGGAAGGGTGCATCCGGGTTGAACGGTTCAGCCTCGGCCGCCCACACAGGACCGGCCGTAAACATCAAGAAAAACACTATCGCGACAGCGCGTACCATGTGATTACTCTATTCCCCGAGCCCTGCGCCGTCAAGGGCTCGCCTCCCTGACTTTCCTTCCTTCTCCATGCGTGATTCACAAATGATCATCCAGCGATTGTCGTGCAGCCCTCTTGTTTCCCTCCGTGCTGCTTACCGCGAGGGACGAGAGAGGAATTCAAAGCGACAAAAGACCCGGCCCTAACAAAGTAGCCTAACACCTTTTTCTTTTCTGACATTTGTATTTCATCCACATCGCGCGGATTTTGGACTGGCGGGCGGCGGAGAGGGTTGGGGGGAGAGGAAGTCAGTCTAACGGCCGTGTTTGGCGATGAGATCTCTGACGGCTGGAACAAGTTCGTTGGGAATCTCCATCACCGTTTGAGTCTTGTCCTCCGCAGCGGCTTCGTCTTCTGCGACCCCCTCTTCTTCAGTCTGCCCTTCATAATGCGCCAACACGCGACGGACTCTGGCTTCATCCCAACCCGGAGGGAAATTACTCAGTGTAGTCATCGTTGTTTTCTCCGTCGTCGCCGGTAGGCCACGAGGGGCTTGCCGGTTAATTGATAGGCCGTGATGACAAAGATACTACCAGGTTTTGGGTCTGGGACATAGATCACCCGCAAATGGCGGCCTGCTCGCGTTTGGCCGATAGCGACTCTCGATCCCTCGCGCCCTGGCCGATCCTCTCCCGGGGTTCTTAGCACCTCTCAACCTCATCCTCGTCCACCGCATGACGATAAATGTGCGGCGAGCCGGTCTCCGGGTCAAGATAGAATCGGATGTTCATCCCCTAGACTTTCCCATGAAGCGATTCGCTCATATTTCCGTTCTCTGGGGCCTCGCCTAAGTCATTCGCAATCAGCCGGAACTGTTCGAGCGCTGCTTCGAGGTCGTCGACGATTTCTTGAGTTTTGACGTCGGGTACGATCTATAGAAAATGGCGCCTGACACCTTTATTTCTTCTCAGACGGCTCAAGAAATGGAGAATGGCCTTGTTGTTTTCTCGTTCACGTTGAATATCGGACGAGCACGACCGCACTGCATGGGCAAGCTAACCGGGCACCGCGGCTTTCCCAGGCAAATGCATTGGTTCCAGAGTGACCGGACAAAA
>DASYVB010000066.1:0-5706 GCA_036000525.1 Nitrospiraceae bacterium
AGCAACAGGCGTCCCAATGGAGTGAGTTTGGCGTTTCGATGGGCCACGACGACCTCCAAGAGGGAAGTGGTATCACCCTGTCCCACATCACTCTCCGGAGGCCGGTTAGTGTCAACAACCTATCTGGGAACTACATCTAGTTGACCCGGGAAGCTGAGCTTGCTCAAGCCCGTCCATAAGCACTGCGAGAGGGCAACGACCTGGGGCAAAGTCAGCGGGGAGTGCCCCGAGGGGGTCCTGCTGAAAAGTCTTGTTCGCGACAGACCCCTCAGCAGGAATGACCCGTCTCCTACATCTGAGTGTGCGGATCGATAATGCACGACAGGACCAGATGGTCTGTCGCATTGTCTCCTCCGTGTCGGAGGGAGCGTTTTCAACGTGCGTTGTGGCGACAATCTTCGCCTCGCACTGCAACCGCAAGCGGCTTGAAGTCGTCGAGCACATGTATGTTGACCTTTGATGACGAAATCATAGGTTCTCGTGGATTGCCATCACGTGCTCACTCTTGAGCAGCCGAGGCCATGTAGGTGGCAAGGACGGATGCCCCAGCGACCAGATCCTCAGGTGAGGCGTTTTCTGCGGGACTGTGACTGACTCCTGAGAGGTTCCTTACGAACAACATGCTGATTGGCCCATGCTGGCTCATGTACATCGCGTCATGCGCCGACCTACTGGCCATTCGAAGATACTTGACTCCCACTTTCTGGCAGGCGTTTTCCAAGCGGGCTACTCGTTCTTCAGATACCTGCACAGGCTGGCTGCGCTGGAGCACTGAGATCTCCAACCTCAAGCCCCGATTTGACGCGATCTTGTGTGACTTCTCGGTTAACGACTCAACTACTCCACCGAGGGTAGGCATGTTGATACCACGGAGATCGATGGCCAACTCCACCATGCCAGGAACCATATTCATTGACTGCTGATGGATCCGCAGGATACCGACCGTCCCAACAATGCCCTGATCGGCATGTGCCTTGGCGGTGGCCTCTACCTCCAGTACGATCTCGGCTGCCCCGAGTAGAGCGTCTCGACGTTCATGCATCCGAGTGGCCCCCGAATGCGCCTGTTCGCCATGAACCATCAATCGCAACCTTGTCGGGGCAGCGATGCTCGTAATGACACCCAGCGGGACTCCAGCCCTGAGCAGGTCATTCGCTTGATCGATATGGATCTCGACGAACTCGTTAAACCATCCAGGAGATCGCCGTGCTTCAGGCCATCGACTCCCGTCAAGTCCGATTCGCTTCAATGCCTCAAAAAGAGTGATACCTTGGTCATCGAGCAAACTCTCCAACTGTACTTTAGAGAGGTCCTGTACGATAACCCGGCTGCCGAGGCAGCCGATGCCAAAGCGACTTGACTCCTCCGCTGCCAATACTGCAACACCGAGCGGACGACGTCTTTGGAAGCCGCGCCGATGGCGTATGGAGCGTACTGCCTCGAGGGCAACTACGACTCCCAAAGCACCATCAAACCGTCCCCCTCCCGGCACTGAATCCAGATGCGATCCGCTAAGCACTGGTGCTTTGTCGGTTTCGCTTGGTTCGACCGCAAGAATATTTCCTATCGGATCGATTGAGATAGCTAGGCCAGCATTGCGCGCCTTCTCGGTGAACCAGTTTCGAGCCTCCAGATCAGCGGATGTATAGGCAAGCCGCGTAATGCCGCCTGCCGGATCAGCGCCAATCTGTGCGAGTTCAGCTAGGTTCTCGAGCAACTGCCCGGAATCGACCTCAACGGTGTTCATTGAACGAGGCATCACAGATCACAGGGTCAAGTCCGGCCCACGACCAGTCTCTTCAGAATGCGAAGGCTTCGAGACCCAGGACCAGAATTACTGCCGCAGACGCAGACGCCAGCAAAAGGATCCAATGATGCGTTGAGCTATCTTGACCGATGGTAAATCCGACTGCCACGCCTCCTGTCACCTGAGTCCCTCTTGCGGCCCTGGGAGATAGCTTTGGATCACCGGCGTTGAAATGCTTTCTGCGTGAGCACGCTGGGGAGCATTTAGATCGTCGCAAACTAAGCTCACGAGTGAATGCAAGACAGTAGACCCCTAATCCCCCACACCTCCAATCCGAGTTAGGCGGTCAATACTGTCAGGCTCCGCGCGTTTTCTTCGTGACAATCGCTGGGCAGATCATTCAACGGCGCCCATCCAATGGGTCACCCCCCCCCATTGCGAGGAGAGAAATGGGAAGAGCCACAATACGCGACGTCATGTGAAAATGAAGTTGCACGGAAACTGTGCCGAAGCCAAGAACTAGGGAAGGTGATCTAATGATGATTATCCCGACTGTCCACCTGATTGGCACAGGCGGAACTATCGCGGGTAAGCTCGGGTCCTCGGGCGAGATAACTCCGGGGCTGAGTGTGAAACAGCTGTTGAATCGCATCCCAATTGTGGCGAACCATGCACTAGTTACAGCGGAAGACTTCTTGCAGGTAAGCAGTGGTGATATCGGCATGCCCGAGATGCTGGCATTAGCACACCGGATCGATGCGATTCTCGCCGATCCGGGAATTTCCGGAACAGTGGTCACTCACGGAACTACTACCCTCGAACAGACTGCCTATCTCCTTGATACAGTACTGCAGCAGGAATCCCCCATAGTGCTTACCGGAGCAATGCGCAATCCTACGCTAGTGAGTGATGACGGTCCGATCAATCTGCTCAACTCCATGCAAGTCGCCGCCTGTCCGAGATCACGCGGACTCGGTGTGTTGGTGGTGATGAACGGGTATATCCACGCCGCCAGAGACGTTACAAAGAGCCACCCCAGCGATATCGATGCGTTTCAGTCCGCCGAATTTGGCCCATTGGGTGCCATCGATGAAGACTACGTCTTCTACGCTCGGCGTCCGTTCGTGCGACTTCCGAAAGTAATGCCAAAAGCCATGACCGCTAGAGTTCGGCTTATCCCCTTCGGTGCTAGCAAGGAGGAACTGCTCAGGGAGGCAGTTATCGCAGGAGATCTCGATGGACTTGTTGTGGAGGCGACTATGCTCAATCCAGAGCAATTGGATCTGGTCAGTGCAGCAATGGCCCGAGGAATATTTGTGGTTATGGCAAATCCATTTCCCGCCGGTCGTCTACCGCGTGGGACCTATCGTAGGAAAGGCAGTGAGACGCACCTGCTTGATCTCGGCGTGGCGTTTGCGGGGACTTCCGGCCTGAAAGCCAAGATAAAGCTTGCGGTCACCTTGAGTGCTGGCATGCCACCAGAGGAAATCCGTGAGGCTTTTCAAGCAGAATGGCACTGAGTAGGCCCTGCTCAAGTCGTTTTGGGGACCTATCTTCGCCTAGTCACGAAGGATCCACCGAAACTCGGCTGACCAGCGTCCCCCAACCGTGTTCAGCCTTCGGCCCTCGGACCCACAAATAGAGAACCAGTGCTGCAGAGACAATCCTACCGATCGTATAGATGAGCAGTCTTGATAGGTAGATACTGCGCCCGCCCTGGTGCGGTCCCTAGTTCTCCATCACGTACAATAACCTCTCCTCGCTGCATCACCAACACCGGTGCGCCCAGCAATTCCATCCCTTCGTAGAGTGTGTACATCGCGCGCGAATGCTGGGTCGATACCGATACTTTGTGTGTGTGGTTCGGATCAAAAACGACAAGATCGGCATCAGAACCGATCCGCAGCGTGCCTTTGCGAGGGTAGAGTCCGAATATTTTTGCCGGAGTCTCGCACATAACGTCTACTAGCCTGTTTACGGTAATCTTTCCGCCATTGATCCCCCAATGATAGACCACCGGGAGCATTGTCTCGATTTGAGGAGCGCCGAATGCTGCCTTGAAGAAGTCATCGTTGGCCGCTTTCAGTTTCGGCGCATGATCGCTCCCAACTGTCATCAACACGCCTTCCGCCAGTGCTTTCCACAAAGCTTTGCAGTCTTCAGCAGTCCGCAGTGGTGGGCCAATCTTCGCAGGAGCGCCCCGTCGCTTCGTTACATCCTCATCAAGCACCAGGTACTGAGGACAGGTCTCAGCGTAGACGTTCCACCCACGTGCGAGTGCCCGCCGAAGAGGCTCAAGACACTCGGCAGCACTAACATGGACTATGTAAACAGCACACCCTGTCACATGAGCGATCGCGATTGCTCTATTCACCGCTTCAGCCTCAAGAACGTCTGGCCGCATGGCTGCGAACGTCTCAACACCAGAAAGCCCCAGTCGCAAATACTTGTCTTCAAGGAAATCTGTGGCAAGTCCATTCTCAGCGTGGACCATGACCAACCCCTTTTGCTCTGACACGATGTCCATTAAAGCCGTGAGCCAATAATCGTTCGTCATCCAGTTCAGCTTTGCGTAGGTTAGGAAGACCTTGAACGAACTAGTTCCTGACTGCACTATTGAAGGCACCTCCTGAATCTGGCGCTCCACATCGAATAGAGCTGCATGGAGGCCGAAATCAAGAATCGAGCCGGCTAGCGCTTCGTCGCGAAGCTGTTTGAGTGTTTCCAAGACCTTTTGGCCTGGTTTCGCATACGCGAAGTGGATAAGTGTAGTCACGCCGCCGAAAGCTGCGCTGACAGAGGCGTCAAAGGGATTGTCAACGTAGATTGGGTGCACATGGGCATCGACTATTCCTGGGAGAACAAGCATTCCGGTAGCATCAATCACGCTCTGGTTAGCCGCTCGGTGAATCTGTGCTGAAATAGCATGTACCTTGCCATCGCGGATCATGAGGTCCGCCGGTACAGTTGACTCGGCTGTCACGAGTAGCCCGCCGCTGATGACAACATCACGACCGGAGTCTACGCTGGTTGCCATGATTTGGTAGTCACCGCCCTCTGATGCATGCTAACCAAGTCCTTTCCAGACACTCGACAAATCTCCCAAAGGTCACGAACCGCAAAGGCTCATCTCCCGCTAAGCCGGGAGGGAGGCGACTACCGCCGCCTCCCTCCCGGTACCCTCTACCACTCCTCTCCTGGCTTTGCCGGTTCCAAAACGATTCTTCAGAAGCTAAATCGGCAACCTATCTCACCTATAAGGGACCCTTCGCAGAGTCCCGACTCAACGACAGGGTTCCAGCCAAACTTCCCGCAGAAAGAACGGCTGTTCAGTAAACGAAAATCTAACCCCATGGACCTTCCGAGACGCAATTTCAATTCCCATGTCCGCATAGAGGAACACAGCAGGCGATAGGTTAGCCAGGCGTCTTTGAAGGCGAGCATAGATCGCAAATCGCCGACTCTGGTCCAATTCCCGCTTACCTTCTGCAGCCAGTTGGTCAACAGTAACATCAGAGAAAAGGTACTTGTTCGTCGGGCTATTCGATCGAAACCGCTCTGCGTACTCGCTTGGATCTACCAATCCGTTCCACCCCAGGACAGTGTGGATCTGCTTTTTGTTCCACTTATCGAAGAAAGTAGCCTGCTCCACGGTCTGGATGACAGCATCAATGTTCAGCGGACGGAGCTGTTCCCTAATCGCTTGCGCAACACGAACCTTATCCTCCAGCTCACCCCAGATGGTGATGGTAAACTTGAATCCTCCCCCGAGCCCGGCATCCCGCAAGAGCGCACGAGCTTTGTCATAGTTCTGTTTGAAAATTGGCTGCTTAATAGCGGCCCAATGAGGAATGCCAATGGGTCCTGCTGGCAAGATCACCCCAAGTCCGCCCCTGCCGACCTTCATAATCTGGTCGCGATCCACAGCCCAGGCAATGGCCTGACGGACTCGCCAGTCA
>DASYVB010000067.1:0-5475 GCA_036000525.1 Nitrospiraceae bacterium
TCGATTCACGTGCTCGTCATCTCAGGTCCCAATACGGGCGGGAAGACCGTAACCCTCAAGATGGTCGGGCTCTTTGCCTTGATGGTCCGGGCCGGATTGCACCTGCCCTGTGACGCGGAATCCGAGATGGCGATCTTTCCCTACGTCTATGCCGATATCGGCGACGCCCAAGACTTGGCCTGCGATCTGTCCAGCTTTTCTGCGCATATGACCCAGATGATCCAGTTGCTCGATGAAAAGGACCGTCAACGCAAAAGCGACACGAATGCCGTCCCGCGGCAATGGTTGCTCCTCCTCGATGAACCAGTGACATCGACCGATCCGACAGTAGGAGCGGCCCTTGCCGAAGCGTTGCTCTGTCGGCTGGCAACGCTGGGGATGAAAGTCGTCGCGACCACGCACTACGGGTCACTGAAGGCCTTGGCCCACACGATGCCTGGCTTCGCGAACGCCGCGGTTGGATTTGACGTGGCGACCCTCTCGCCGACCTACCGGCTCTTCATGGGGGTACCAGGCGGATCGTCTGCGCTTGAGATTGCCGGTCGGTTAGGGATGGACAGGGCCTTACTCGACGAGGCGCGAAAGAAGCTCCATAAAGACGAGCGGGCCATGGAAACGATGCTGCACGAACTGCAAACCACGCAGCGGCAGTTGGCCGACGATCTGGCCAGGGCTGTCGAGGCCAGACGTGAAGCGGAACAGGCCGAACAACGAGCGAAGATACAGTTGGCTCGCCTGGAAGACAACGAACGGGAAGCACAAAAGGGCCTCAAGCGAAAGCTGAGTGAACAGTTCAGTCGCGCGCGGGCTGAAGTGCAAGCCACGCTGGATGCCGTCAAGGGCGAACAGAAGTTGATCAAAGCCAAAGCGGCGAAGCAACGATTGTTCGAGCTTGAGGCGCAGACGAGAGCCGAATTGGCCCCGGCCGGCACGCCGATTCCGCTTCCGCAGTTGGGGGTGGGGGATCAGGTCGAGATCAGCGGACACGGCATGACCGGCACATTATTAGAACCGCCACAGGGAAAGAAACGCGTGAGGGTGAAGGTGGGGGAGGGGGAAGTGCTTGCCACAGTGGCGAACCTCGTTGGTCTCGCGCGAGGGCGCACAGCATCGTCGCCGCCAGTATCATCGAGTCCTCGCCGGGTCTCGTCAGGCGGTGGACTGGGGCTCGATGAACAGACGGTCGTGGATGTTCGAGGGAAGGCGGCGGACGAGGCGTTGGATGACGTGATTGCGGCCCTGGATCGCGCGATGTTGGCTGGCGCGCCGTTTCTGCGGATTATTCATGGCCATGGCACGGGGAAACTCAAAGCGTCGTTGCGAGACTATTTGAAAGACTCGCCCTATGTAGCGAAGTTCCGTGCGGGAGATCGGTCAGAAGGCGGAGATGGCGTGACAATTGTGAGGTTGGGCTAAGGAAGAGTTGGCTAAGCATTGAGCTGATGAAGAAGTTACGAATGGAAACGGCAGTGGGAGACTCATCTCTCAACTAACGATACGAGGTGAGACCGATGAACGAGCCGCTCTCAATGATATTCAGGGTGCTGGCTTTCCTTTCGGTCATCCTCTTAGTGGTTGGTATCGTGAAGCCGGAGTGGATATGCTTCGGGAATAAACAGCTCAACCGAACAACCATCATTGCTGTAGCAATAGGCCTATTGATGATTGGTTTGATTGGCGCTGGTGCAGTTCAATTTACTGGGAAGAAGAATACTGAAGCCGTGAATCGCGGCAAAATGCTTAGTGAAACCCTGTATACAGTCGACAACAATACGCTACGCTGTGATCCAGGAACAAAGCCCGGTGGTGCCGGCGCCAGCAATGACGAGCAGACATCAGCCGGTATTCGCTACATGGTAAAAACGCCGGTTAACTACAATTCAAACATTGCCCATCCGTTACTCATGGTCTATGCGCCAGGGGGAAGAAATCGATATGAATCGGAAGAATATATGTATCTCACGCAAGAGGCGACGGCGGCAGGTTTTATTGTGGCCTATGCCGATCACCGCAAAATGACTCCTGAAACTATTGAAGCGCTTGCTGAAATACCGGGACTTATCGAAAAGAAATGGTGTATCGACAAGAAACGGATTTTTCTAACCGGTCATTCTGATGGCGGGACTACTGCAATGGGCATAGCGTTTATGAATGGTACCAAACATATTCCAGCGGCGATTGCACCGAGTGCGGTGGGAATCAGGGGCGAGGACTTGAAAGAATATCATTGTCTTAACCCGCTTCCCGTCATGGTCATGCACAGTAGCCATGACACCCTTTTCCCGGGTTATGGTAAAGAGACGATAAAATGGTGGGCTGCCTGTAATGGTTGCGATACTGCAAGCCCTGTAAAAGAGGCAAATGGCTGCATAACGTACAGAAGTTGTAAGAATAATGTCACTACACGCTATTGCGAAGGCACTGGGACACACCCCGAGTGGCCGGGGAAAAATAAGATGATCATTAACTTTTTTAGTGCAGTGAACAAGTAACGCGGAGGTTGGATTGCGCTCGAGCGCAGTGTTGGCCGTTTGGCCGTCTTGTTTCGGACATTTCTCTCCAGCGACCCAAGCGCAGCGACCCGGCCCGCAAGGAGCGTGGATTGCAACCACAGCGCGATGACCTGGTTCGCTGTGCAGGGCACGGTTAGGCATCATCTCTGTTTCGTTTACCTTGTTTCCAAGCTCCCCAGGCATAGTAAAATCCCAACGGCGCGCTGATGGCGCAAATCCATGCCAGAACAGGCAAGGTCGATTCCGCGAACAGCATACCGGCAAGAACGGTATAGAGAACCCCCCCGACAAAGTAGACGTACCAGGGAATCTTGCTCTTTCTGTTCACGGCTGTGTCGGTTCGCGATGTCATTCGTGTGCCCGATTCGTCCAGTTATGTTTAACGGCCGGATGGCTGGCCGCCTACTGTTACCAGACCGACGAATTTGCCGGACTGGTCGAAGGTGTGTTCGATACAGACCGAGCCGTTGCGAGCTGGAACATCCGGCCTCCTACGAACGGAGGGCAGCCCACCAACTCCGCAGCCACTTCGATCGTACGAGCTTGTACAGGAGCAAGGTCAGTAGCAGCACTCCTATCAGGGGTACTGCCACGGTACGCACAAGCTTCTGATAATCGATCATCTGTACCCGCAAGAGATACTGGTAGCGCAAAGGATTCCGTCCCTCCGCCGTAATGATTACCCTATACAGGCCCTCGTCCAGCGTGGTTTCGCCACTGACTACTCCGGCCGGGTGGTGGCTCGGACGCCAGTCTGCCACCGTCTGAGCTTCTGTCCCGTCGATTCCCTTCACTATCCGCAGACCTACCGGCACGTTACGCAGCGCCGGGTCCACGAGGTCCACGACCAGGAAGGTCTCGCCTGTTTTGGGAATTTCCGTGCAGTATTGAGCTTTCAGCTCGTATTGCGGCTGGTAGGCATTGAAATGCACCGCGCTCTCACCTACCCAGTGCACGCAAGGGTCTGTTTCCAAATCCGCTCCTTCATGTGCAGCGGCTGCGCCGGGATACAGTGCGACAACAAGAAGGAGCACCGTAGCGGCCGCCCATGTCACTTGCTTAATCATGGCCAACCCTCCTGTTTTGGGACCGGCTAAGCTCTGGTCCATGCTGCCCTCCTCATCCCTGCCGATTGTCCCGCTCCTTCATTCTTGTCATCCGCTTCTGTTGCTCACCGAGGAGACAGGCCCCTCCGGGGTGTAGGGAGGGGCCTGTCTACCTCAGCGGGAGTCGCCGTGCTGAGTCGCGGCGCCACCAAAGACGCAATACATAAAGTGCGCATGAAGGAAGCTTCCTTACACGGTTGTCAATGCCGGGTTAGATGCTGCTGCCTGCGACGTGAGGCGCCGATGTGCAGCAATCACGGGATCGACAATCGCCCCACAGTTAATGCAACGCCATCCGGCATACTCATGGTCACTTGACCCGAGTCCTCCAAGATCTTCAAACTTCTCACGCACCATCAATCCATCACAGCGTGGGCACCTCATCGCCTGACTCCTTCCTTGACGGGATCTTGCGTCTGATACTTCGCACCTTTTCCTCAAAGGCTAAGGCTGGAGGTAGCCAGTTGCGAGTGCCAGGCACATAACAGTCACAGCACCAAGAATAATAAAAATGACATGCTTCATGGTGTGATCTCCTTTTTGAAAAGTAGTATTTGTCATTGGAATCCCCTCCTTTTGTGTGTGGGTCGATTTTGGTTACTAGACCTGCACCGCCTTATCTTTCCCTGCCTTTTTCACGGATCATCCACTCCTGTATGTACGGCCAGCAATTGAGGAGCTCGACACCGCCTTTCTCGCAGGCGTTCAGGAATCGAATGATCTCGACATCCACGAGCGTTACTCCGTTGAGGTCCAGCGCAATCCGTGGTCGAGCGCGTTCCATTTGCGTCTTCAATTCATCCAGATGCTTCGATTGCAGCCGACCGCTCAGGCGAATCATCGTCTTGAGTCTGCGGGTTTCTTTTTCAAACTTTATTGTCATCTGCGACTTCTGCGACCTGGACTGCATAAAAATATTGCAATGAAGAGACCAGTTGTAAGCCGTTGATATACTTGCGCGTAGCGTGGAAGCGGCTGCTGAAATTTCAGCATTTGCTGAATGATCGGCAAAAGTGGCAGACGTATCCGGTGAAGTTCGAATTCCCCGATCCGATTGTGTGGAAGGCGGTGAGATGGGGCGAAGTCAGAAAATCAGTCTAAACCAGAAGGAACGATTCGCGAGAGACTGGCCCTTGCGGTTGGCGCGCAAACAACGTTCGGCCTCTTTATCGTGCGTAGTCGGCTTGTCGAGTCTTGAATCGATGCTTGTTAATCCCCAGGGCCGTGATTTTTGACTCAAGCGTCTGTCTCGGGAGTCCGAGCTTGGCGGCGGCGCCAGTAGGGCCACTGACCTGGCCCCCGCAATCCGCCAATGCCGCTTCAATGATTTCCTTTTCATGCTCGGCAAGCGTGGCGCCTAAGGGAACCACTGACCCCGACAGCCTGTGCCCTTCCGGTTTCAGCCAGGTCTCGTCGACGGAAAATGTTTCGCTATCGCACAGCACGGTAGCCCGCTGGATGACGTTCTGCAGCTCGCGAATGTTGCCGGGCCAGTCGTAGGCCTGAAACCGCTCCAGGGTCTCTTTCTGTATGTTCCTAATCTTTTTCCCGGCCTTCTTTGCATAGCGCTCAACCAGGTATGTGACGAGTAACGGAATATCGTCCACCCGTTCGCGCAGCGAGGGGACCTGGATTGGAAAAACATTAAGCCGGTAGAAGAGATCCTGGCGAAATGTGCCTGCCGCCATGGCCGCCTTCAGGTCGCGGTTCGTGGCGGCCAGCACGCGCACGTCCACGGAGATCGAGTGGCTGCCGCCGACCCGTTCAAATTCCCCCTCTTGGAGCACTCTCAGCAGAGCGATTTGGGTCTCGGCCGGCAGGTCCCCGATCTCATCAAGGAAGATCGTCCCGCCATC
>DASYVB010000068.1:0-5218 GCA_036000525.1 Nitrospiraceae bacterium
GGTCCGTTCGGTAATATCGCCCACGGAAATTGTTCGATTCTTTCCGATGCCATCGCATTGCGTTGTGCAGACTATGTCGTCACGGAGTCTGGATTCGGGAGTGATCTTGGAGCGGAGAAATTTTTCAACATCAAGTGCCGCCTCTCGGGATTCAAGCCAGCAGCGGCTGTGGTGGTAGCTACGCTTCGCGCACTCAAGCTTCACGGTGGTGGAGGAGCAGTCAAGGTTGGAGTCCCGCTTCCGGCAGGGCTTACCGGGCCCAATCAAGAGGCATTGGTAAAAGGCTTTGCGAACTTGGAGCAGCACATTGCGAACGTGAAAGCCCATGGGGTGCCCGTGGTGGTGGCGGTCAATGCGTTCATCGATGATCCAGTAGCTGAGCTGGAATGGGTTCGAGAGCGGTCCCGAGAGGTTGGGGTGGTGGACGCCGCGGTCTCAACCCATTGGGCCGATGGCGGCAAAGGGGCTGAAGAGTTAGCGAAGGCGGTGGTTAGAGCTACTGCGGAAACGTCGACGTTCAGGCATTTATATGACATCGCCTGGCCGATCAAGAAGAAAATCCAGACCATTGCCACGCAAATGTATGGGGCCTCGGCCGTCTCGTTCGACGCAGAAGCCGAACGACACATAGAGGTGGCGCAGCAGCTCGGACTTGATCGGCTGCCCATCTGCGTGGCCAAGACACCGTTATCGCTCTCGCACGATCCAGCGTTGAAAGGGCGCCCATCCGGGTTTACGCTGCCGGTCAAGGAGGTGCGAATGCTCGCAGGGGCTGGGTTTCTCACGGCGGTCTGTTCAGGCATTCAACTCATGCCGGGTTTGCCTAAGAAGCCAGCAGGGGAACGTATTGGAATCGATCCAGGCACGGGCGAGATTGTGGGGCTATCCTGAGGGCTAGCGCTGTCTAAGATAGCGGAAGAATTCTGAATCTGGACTCATCACCAGGGTGGACTTATCTTTGAAGGTTTTCTTGTAGGCTTCCATCGAGCGAGTAAATTCAAAAAAATGAGGATCCTGCCGGTAAGCGTCAGCATAGACCTTAAAGGCCTTCGCGTCTCCCGCGCCACGAAGTTCCTCCGATTCCTTGTACGCCTGAGCCAGAATAATCTCGCGATCCTTTTCCGCCTCTGAGCGGATTTTTTGTGCTTCCTCAGCGCCTTCGGCACGGTATTGCTTCGCCTGCCGTTCCCGCTCAGCTTGCATCCGGGCGAACACGGCCTTCTCATTCTGCTCAGGGAGGTCAGCACGCTTGATCCTCACGTCCTGAATCTCGATCCCATACGCGGACGCTTTATCATTCGACCGGTGGGTCACGATTTCCATGAGATCGGCACGGTGCGTCGCGACGATTTCCAGAAGGTCATGGCGCCCGAGTTCGACCCGGAGTTCAGAATAAATGATGTCGTTGAGCCGTTGCAGCGCTCCCCGTTGGGTTTGAAAGTTCTGATAGACCTTGAGTGGGTCGACTATCCGCCATTTGGCGTAGTTGTCAAGAAGGAGGGTTTTCTTGTCTTGTGTGATCACATCTTGCGCCTCTGAGTCGTAGTCCAGCAGGCGCTTATCGAAGTAGGTGACCTCTTGAATGAACGGCACTTTCACATAGAGTCCAGGCTCCGTGAGATTGCGAACAGGCTTCCCGAGTTGGACCACTATCGCATTCTGGGTGATGTCCACAATGAAGAGTGGTGAGGCCCCCAGAAAAAACAACCCGATGACAACCACCACCAACGCAATGATGAACCCCTGCTTGGTCATGGTTTCTGGTCCTCAGCGGCGGTGCCGGTCCTGGGTTTGAGACGCTCGAGCGGAAGGTAAGGAAGCACACGATCGCCGACCTTGCCATCCATGATGATTTTCTCGATGTTCGGCAGGATTTCTTCCATCGTTTCGATATAGAGCCGCTTGCTGATGATGTCTTTGGCTTGATTGTACTCTTTCAGGGTTGCCACAAAACGGTTGGTCTCACCTTGGGCGCGATTTAGTCGCGCCTGGGCATAGCCCAGGGCCTGGTTCACCACCTGAGCGGCTTCGCCTTGCGCTTTGGGTAGAATGTCGTTGCGATAGCTCTGAGACTGGTTGATCAGTTTCTCACGATCTTCCTTCGCATTCGTCACATCCTTGAATGCAGCCGCCACGGCCTCGGGAGGACTGACGTCCTGGAGTTGGATGGCTGCGACCTGGACGCCGCCCTGATACTGGTCGAGAAGGGTTTGCAGGAGTATCTGTGTATCCTGCTGGATTTGGGCTTTGCCTGTCGTCAACGCCTCGTCGATCTTACTCTTGCCGACCACTTCCCGCATCGAGGCCTCGGCAGCTTTACCGATCGTCTCATTGATTTCCGCGACGTTAAAGAGATAGTTCGCAGACTCTTTAATCTTGTATTGCACGATGAATTCGATGGCCAGGATGTTCATGTCGCCGGTGAGCATCAGGGCTTCTTGCGCCAGCATTTGCTGGTGGCCTTGCCGATCTGAGCGGAAGCCTACCTCGATCCGATGGAGTTTTTGGACTTTCGGCTGCAGGACTGTTTCGACGAAGGGGATTTTCCCGTGGGGGCCAGGTCCCACGGTTCGGACAGGGGCGCCGAATCGCTTGACGACGCCCTCCTCATCCGGGCCGACGATAAACGCGCTCTGCCAGGCAAGAAAAACGAGCAGCCCTGCCAAGGCGATGTTTCTGAAACCGCTTGAGGGCAGCAGATTCTTGAATGAGGGCATCACATTCTTGAATTGTGATTGGGCCTGCTTGAGGGCATCCTCAAGCGGGTCGCTCTTCTTACTCCAAGGATCTTTGGGGTCCCAGACCATGCGAAGTATTCGACCGAAGATAATTGCGAAGGATTTCTGTCGGCGTCACCTTAGCAGACTGCCTAGAAGCTGCGCAATCATGATAATCCCCCGTCGGTCCAGCTAGTTGATCTGGTTTGTCGGGTCTATCTGGTTTGTTTTGTTCATCTAGTTGGTCTTGTTTAACCAAACAAACGAAACAAACCAGAAGAACCAAACAAACCAAACAGACCAAATGAACAAGACAGGCTAGAGCAAAATGGTGAGGATGAGGTAAGCGATACAAGCGAGGAGAGCCGACGCTGGCAGCGTCACCACCCAAGCCAGGACCATGTCACGCACGGTCGTCCAGCGCACGCTGTTCCGGCCTTTGAGAAGGCCGATTCCGATAATGGCGGAGCTGCTGACGTGAGTGGTCGAGACAGGCAATCCGAGAGAACCGGAGACGAGAACCAAGGACAATGTCGTCAGGTTTGCAGACAGCCCCTCCGCATGATTCATTTTCGTCACTTTCTCAGCGAGGACTTCTGTCACGCGGAGCCCGCCAAAGTAGCTACCGATCCCCATCGCAATGGCGACTCCTCCGAAGGCAGCAAGCTGGGACGAGAGGCTGGGCCATGCGACAGTCGCACCACCGAGCAGAAGCATGGCCACGATCTTCGGCGCATCGTTCGTGCCGCGGGCAAACGACGCAAGGCCGCTGGAGATCCAGTGAATCGTATCGAGTCCGACGACCAACCCCTGTAAGCCCGCTCGATCGCACTGAGCAGGCACCGCGATCACCGGCTGTCCGAAGTGTGCAGTTTGAAACAAAGTCCTCGTTCCCCCACAAGGATCGATCGCCACCAGGGCCCGAGAGGCCGGCATTACGCACAAGCAGGCTCCTTCCCACTTCTTCGCGAGCGCGCGAACAGCTGGATGGATGAGTAGGGAGACGGTGAGGGCAAGGAACGGACTGAGCAACAAAGGAAGAGCGATCATCTTTCCAATCGCGGACCAGATCAATCCATCTCCGGCGAAGGCGACAAGGCCGGTGCCGACGATGGCTCCGGTGAGTGCGTGAGTCGTGGAGACAGGGAGTCCTGTGCGAGAGGCGAATAGGACCCATGCGATCGTCCCGGTCAAGACGGCCAAGGTGACGGCCGGTCCGATGATAGTGCCGGCCTGGACGAGGCCATGGCTAAACGTTTTGATCATCGAGCCTGCAACAAAGGCAGCCAAAGCCGCGCCGACCATGGTCCAGACGGTTCCCCAGGCGATAGCCGACCGATAGTTGGTGACCCCGCTGCCGACTAAGGTCGCAATCGCTTTCGAGACGTCGTTGGCTCCATTTGCGAAGGCGAGAGCGAATACGAGAGCGAAGGCGAGCCAGGAGATTTCCATCGCGGTCTTTAGGAGGTGACGGATCCGCCACAAGACGAACCGGCCCCTGCCGTACAGCCATAGCAATGGTTCCGCGTCGTGATCTGCCGCTGATTGAGTGGAGCCGGATCAAAGTCGCGGATATGAGCGGGCGCACCATGATCCACCGGCAGATCGAGCATCTGGTTGAAGTCGCAGTCGTAGAGGGTGCCGTCCCAGCCCACGGAGATCGTGTAGCGGCACATGACGCCGGCCGCGGCAGCGGGATTGAAGGCGTTGGCCAATCGCTCCATGTACTGCTCGTAGTTGCCGCTCTCCAGGAGAAACTCAAGAAATCGGCTGATCGGCATATTGGTGATCGTATAGAGATGGTTGAACTCGACACCATGGCGAGCCAGGAGTTCTTTTCGAAACTGTGCTTCGATCGCCTCTTGCTTGGGAGGGAGAAAGGCTCCTACCGGATTACAGACGAGATTCAACGACAATCCACTGCCAGGCTGGCCGTAGCCGAGCCGATTGAGGAGGCGAAGCGCCTGGATCGATTTTTCAAAAACGCCCTCGCCTCGCTGCGCATCGGTCTGGGTAGCGCGGTAATAGGGCAGCGATGCGACGATTTCCACACGATGCCAGGCGAGGAACTCTGCTAAATCCTCTTGGGACGGGAGGAGCAACACTGACAAGTTACATCGATCCATCACGTGGCGACCCAATGCCTGGCTCTGTTCAACCAGCCAGCGAAAATTGGAGTTGAGTTCCGGTGCTCCACCCGTGATATCGACCGTCGGAATATCGGTCTTAGCGAGAGCGCGGATGCACTGCTCTGCCGTTTCACGGGACATGCGTTCGGTGCGGTCAGGTCCCGCATCGACATGACAATGTCTGCATGTCTGATTGCAGAGCTTGCCGACATTGATCTGAAAGACTGTGATCCCGGTGGCGCGAAGCGGGAGTAGGCCGATATGATCGAGTTGCGTCTCGAAGGGGGGGTAGATCGTTGTCCTCCCGAGCATTTTCAATTGCTCCGTTGGGGAGGCGAGGGGGTGATGTTGTCCTAGCAGGGTAAGAGCCAT
>DASYVB010000069.1:0-9048 GCA_036000525.1 Nitrospiraceae bacterium
AAGGCGAGGGCCCTGGGTTCGAGTCCCAGGCGGCTCACCATTTAACCTCAATGGGTTCCGCGATTTCTCGCAGCCTCCGAGCCGGTCACTCTCGCCCATTGTGCTAAATTTGTGCTAACTCTCACCGGCCGATCCTCCTCCAAAACCCGGACCCCGTCTCTCAGGCTTTCCGGCGAGTGGTGCGCGTAGCGCTGCGTCCTCACCCCGGTCTTGTGTCCCAGGAGCCGCTGGACCTTGTAGAGATCCACGCCCTTCTGGACCAACCTGGTCGCAAAGGTGTGACGCAGGTCGTGAAACCGGAAGTCCGGAAGACCGACCCGCTCTCGGGCTTTCGTGAAAGTCCGCAGCACATATCGAGCCTGCAACTGAGCGCCCTGGCGTGTGGTGAAGACCAAGCCACTCTTCCTCTTGCTGGCCGCCTGTTTGGCCGCGAGCAGCTCAAACACGGTGCTATTGAAGCGCTTTCCAAAATCGCGTCTACCAACTCTCAGCCTTCCAGCCCACCGTGACCGGCCTTGTTGAACCGGTCCAGATCGTGCCTCAGGCCTCGGCCACCAAACAACCGGATGGTTGCAGACTTCACGCTAGAGGGGTTTGATCTTGCCATCTTATACCGGCGAACGATATTGTTTCCGATACTCCGGACGACCTCGGTCCTTTTCCTTAAATTGACCACACTTTTTAAGGCATCTAACAGAATCCACTCATAGAAGGGATGCTTGGAGAGGTCTAATAAGAGAATCGCTTTCGATCCGATAAACCTAATAAGCCTCTCCTCTAACGGGAGCAGACGAGTCTCTTGTCGCAATTGTTTCAGTACGTCGGCCGGGACCTCCGCTCCCACCGTGTCCCGAGCAAGACAGAGGGCGAAATACACGTGTTTCTCAACCTTGTAGGCTCTTGAAATTCTCAGCAACTCACCCCATGTGATTTCGTGGCCATACCGTCCAACCAGTTCAGCAATGTCGCAAATCTCTCTAAGCTGCCCGAAGAATTCATTTTGGGCACAAATGTGGTGTGAAAGATGTACGAGCAGATCCTCCCAAGTTAAAGTTAGGCACGGCATGGAAGCGATGCGAATCGGACGGGCACGTTCCCAAAGTTTGTCAATGGGCACCTTTATGGGATCATTGACCGGAATGATATCGTGATGGATTTCGACTACCGTTGAACCATCAGGCGAAACATAGGGCACCAGGTGGTGATGGTGGACTTTATACCAATCTTTAGGTCTGTAGGCTTCATCGGGGCAGAAGCCCAGCTGCTCGAGAATGAACTCTGCTTTGCCTAGATCTTGTTTCGATACCAGCAAATCCACATCATCCATTGTCCGCAAACCAATGTGCTGATAGACGAGTTCCGCCAGTACGGCTCCTTTGAGAACAATAACCGGAACCTCTTCCCGGCAAAACACCTGCAAGATCTTTCTAAGTTGTGCGTAGACCTTCATGTTTTGGGCTTGGCTCCGGAGAAGGTCTCCTCGACGCTGTTGAAGAATGCCCTTTGGGACCATTTCACAAACACTGGGGTCCTTAAGGCGGAAATAAAGGAGAGGACCAACCCCAAGGCGAGCCGCAGCATCAAAAAGGGTTTGCCACGATAAGCTCCTGTCAATTCGGAGCGATTGGAGCTGCTGAGGCTTCACCCTGAGGTGAAGGCAGTTTAGAAGCATCCGACTCTCAATAGGAGAAAGATCGCTCACAAGCACTGACCCCTTACGGCATTCACATTAGTCTATCCCTTGACCATGAAGACGTCTCATTCGGCCTAAGCCGTTCACTTGAAGATGAGGCCAAATTCTCGCGTGCCTAGCTCTCTGCGAGTAACCACCTAACCCTGCGGGAGCCATTCGGTCACGGCTTGAGATTTATGGAACGGTTCAAGATGTCAGGAGTGGACATAGACGGAGAGATGAGTTGCGCTTCTCGCCTGATTCATGACGCGTGAGCATCAGCGACTCTGACTTCAGAGGAAGCCGCCACAGAAGTCAACGAATCTTGAGACTTCATCATTACTTCTCTACCCTCAAGATCTCGGCTGCTCACCGACTATCTTCGTTTCTCTAGGAGAGGAGTCACCAGCCGTGGCAACTCGAGGATGTCTTGGCCGAAGTGCAGACGATAGCAATCCACCTGGTGGACCAGCTTGACCAACGTTTGAAACTCTCGTCTGGCCACCTCTGGATCATAGACCACCAGACTCTGGGGAAGGAGCGCCTCGAGAGCTCGGCTCCTGGAAAGGGGCTCGAGGTAACTGTGCGGAGCGTCGATAACATGGGGAAAGAGAATCATGGCTGGCTCACAGCAGTCGCCCACCGAGGTCTGATAAAGATCCTCGGCATAAAAGAACCGCTTGCGCAAACTGGGACAAAGCACTCCATCCGGAGCATTCCGGAGCTCCGGGAAATAGGAGATGGTATTTTCTGTTACATCAATCTTGCTTGGGAACGGGAGCATTTCCACATGGGTCCCAGAGTCGCGAAACAACGGATGGTCATCCGACAGGTAGCGATACCCCGAGCGCAGCAGCGACATAAATGCTGTCGTTTTGCCATGGCCGCTATTCCCTGGAATCAGGATCCCACGCCCATCCTTTTCCAGAGCGGTGGCGTGGATCGTATAGAGACCTCGGCGCCTCAACAGTTCGGTTAAGATGATGTGGAAAAACCATTCAATCGTGTCAGGGTGCATGGCTTCTGGCTCGATCAGATAGCCTTGAGCCGTGCCGTGATCCTCATCAATAACAAAGAGTCCTTGGTCGTAAAAGTCTGCAATCAATCGCCTTCCTTCCTGAACGACCTCGCATCGCCACATGGTCTGTCGCCGATCCCCGACCGCCACGCCCGTTCCCGAAAATAATCGACGAGCCGATGAAGAAATCATCATCGGAATGTCCGCTCTCTCCTGAACAGCCTGGAAGCACACCCGGATGGGAAATGAAACCTGGAGCGATGCTCGTTGGAAATGGTTCAGGAATCTGGTCACCGGTGAAGCCAGAACGGGCGACGCAGTGGCATAACTCACCGGCGTTCCATGGAGGGAAAAAAGATACTCCTTCACAGGCCTTGTTGCCTGGTCATCGTCATGATGCTCCCCCTGCACTGGTGACCTTCCAGCGCTTTTCAGCTCATGCTGCTGCTAAGGATGGTTGGCCGATTCTGACGAACCGGCCAGTTCCTAGGTTTAGCGCGGGCCGTGAGGCCCATGCTTGGGATGGTGGCCGCCAGAACCCTTCGCGGTGATGTCACGCAACAATTCGTGCTTCACCAGGACCGGCTCCTCATAAGCCTCTTTCTTTTTCTCGTTCATTGCGCTTCACCTCCTTTTCGCTTGAATTTGAAGGAGCCCCTCCTGGTTCAGCTGGTTCACCAGGGTGACAAGATTGTCATGAGCCCGCTCGGGAGAAACATCAAAGCGGTTACAGAGGGCTTGATGGATGGCACTGATTGTGTTGCCCCCCGTGCAGAATTCCCAAATGGCTGTCCCTACTCGATTTAAGGTGTAATAGCGGCCTGTGCCGAGATGTAACAGCACCGTCTCCCCGTCCAAGGTCGTGCTCTCCACATCGGGGTTGGGCTTCAGGACGACCTGGGCATAGGTTGTTGGATCCAGTCTCACTGACTGAATCTCTTCCGGCATAGTAGCTGTCCTCCTTTCTCCTGTCACTCTGTCTCTACCCTGTACCTTGCCTGGGCCTAGAAGATCGTCCACTGCATCCCCAATGATCTTTTGTTTGTGGGCCGACCGTACCACACTCATCACCATTCCACTATCCCGAAGGAGTAGGGAATCCCCCCCCTTTGGTAGGGATGGGAAATATCTTACGACCTGGGACAGTTTTGAACAGCCATGAGACTGCCGAGTGGCTCTAGGCAAGTATTTTCGGCCATACGGAAGGGAGACCCTCGGTGAATGGCATGCTTAGACCCGAGACGGGCCTAGCAGATGCTGGGGACTTGTCACCGTCTGGCTGATCTCTTGAGGAGCTGGTTTACCGTCGCAACTGTGCCGTCGCAGATGAGTGCGAAGAGGTTGCCCATGTTCGCCTTATTGACGTGGTAGTCAGAAGTCTGGAGGGGCAATGAATTGGATGGTGGTCGGGCAGAAACTCGGATTGACTTAGCGATAGTGCTGCGCCTGAGTTTGGAAGAGCTTGGCATACAGCCCATTACAGAGTATGAGCTCATCATGGGTTCCGCTTTCGACGACGTGTCCTTCCGCAACGACGTAAATGTGATCGACCATCTTGACCGTTGAGAGACGGTGGCTGATCAGGATGGCCATCCGGCCACGCGCCAGCTCATGGAATCGCTCGAAGAGCTCGGCTTCTGCCTTCGCATCCATCGCGCTAGTCGGCTCATCGAGGATCAGAATCTGTGAATCACGGAGGAATGCTCGTGCCAAAGCGACCTTTTGCCATTCTCCCACACTCAATTCCTGACCCCCTTCGAACCATTTCCCCAGCATGGTTTCGTAGCCCTGCGGCAGCCTTTCGATGACCTCATTCACCCCGGCCTTTCGGGCCGCCTCGGTGATTTGTGCCAGGCTCGGGGGAGACGACACGACTCCGAGCCCGATATTGTCACGGGCCGTCATCTGATATTTGACGAAGTCCTGGAAAATTACGCTGATCGAACTGCGCAGATCCGTTACGTCGAACTCCCGGAGATCTATGCCGTCTATCGTGATCCGCCCTTCGACCGGATCGTAGAGCCGGCAGAGCAACTTCACCAAGGTCGTCTTTCCTGCCCCATTCTCCCCCACGATCGCGATATGTTCCCCCGGACGAATCGCGAGATGTAGATCGGCGATGACCAGCCGATCTTCCGTGGGATAGCGAAAGCGCACGTGGTCGAAGGTCACGCCCTGAAGGACCGGTCGAGGCACCCGCCGTGGGGTGGCCGAGACCGCCAGTCGAGATTTGACGTTGAGAAATTCCTTGAGTGAGGTAAGGAATAGACTGCTTTCATATAACCCAGAGAGGCTGTCCCCCAGGCTTTCTAAGTATCCGGCTCCTCGTTGCACAGCTTGAAAGTACATGACGAGGTCACCCATTGTCAGGGCACCTTGGAGCGTGCCGTCCACGACAAACCAATACACCCCGAACACACCCAACACGCCGATGGCCTTTGCCCAGAGGTCCGCGAAGGCCCACCGTTGTTCTAGAGACAACCGCTCTTTCCGCAGGGTTGCTCTTACTTCTTGGAACCACTGACGAAACCGAGGGCCAAGGTTGAACAGCCGAATCTCTTTGGCATGCGTGTCCCTCGTCAACATCCAATTCAGATACCAGGCCTTCCGCTCGAACGGGGTGCGGTCGCGTTCCCAGGCATAGACCTGATTCGAATGTCGGACCCGTACCAAGAAGTCGGGCAAGGCCGCGATCACGAGCACGGGAATCACTGCCCAATGGAACCACCATAAGACCCCAACCATCGCCAGCAGTGAGACGATGTCCTGTCCAATCTGAAGCAAAGAATTGAGGATAGCTGTTGGGCGATAAGGAGCCTCTTGTTGCGCTTGATGCAACATATCGTAGTACCGAGAATTCTCATAATATTCGAGATCAACCTCGACGGACTTGGCATGCAGAATGGCATGCATGTGGTCGGTCACGACCTGAGACTGAATGCGAGAGACCAGTGTGGACAGGGTGCTACAGAGTGCGCTGAGCAATCCAGCGCCCGCCATCACAATCAGCAGCTTCGTCGCATGTTCTAGCGCGAATCCACCGTTTGGACTCCGAAGCCCCTCAGCGACCGCATCAACCATGAGCTTGATCAGCCAGAGAGTCACCAAGGGGAGTAGACCCTGAACCACCCGGAGTGCAATACTTGCAGTGGCCAGCCTCGGTCCGCTCTCCCACACAAACTGAAGCGCCCGACGGAAGTTCACGAGGAATGGGTGTATTCTCAGCAAGACCATCTCCATGAGTTTAAGCGGCATGTTTGTTATCCGCTATGCGCAGCGGAGGTAATGGGAGCTCAGTTGCCTTCTAATCAAAAAGGATGGTCCTACTGTTTTTGCCCATGATGTCCGTCTCGTACGGAGACTTCCGAGACGCGTCTGGAAATGAGAAGGTGACGGCAAAACTCTTCCACTGATTCGAGGGCTCCGAGAAAGGTTCACCATCGAGTGTTAACCAGGCATGCCCATGCAACGCAGAGTCTACGCTCTTGACCCCACAATGAAACTGCACCGGAAAGCCATTGCGTCTTGCAAACCGGTACAGGACGAGAGAACGTGGCAAACAGTTGCCCCTGGGATTCAAGGGAAAGAGCTGAAGCCATCGGTCCGTATAATAAGCGACAGTTTCTACTGTGTCTCGATCTTGTGCGCGAGCCACCGAAACTGCATGTATCCAGGTAAGCAAGCGAGGCAAGCTCATCACACGTAAAGAGACTCGAACGACCACTAGCGCCACTGCCACCTGCGTGATCAACCAATACTTTGTGAATTGCATTGCCTTAGTGTCTCAAATAGTCTTCCAGGGTCAAGACAAATACGTCTCTAGCTCGCTCATTTCTGCCTGTTCCCATCTGCCTGTTCCCATTGCCTAAGCACGATCATCCCCGCTACTGCCAAGAAGCAATACACGAAAAGCACTTCACGATCAACTGAGGAAGGCGGCTGTAAAGGTAAGATTAGCGGATCTCCTCAATCACCTTGACTGGAAGTGAGAGGTTCGCTCCAGACCGGGAACGCTGATGGTAGTGGGGGTGTGCGTGCTGATGGCGGGGCGGTGTGGGGTGGTTTATTTGATTGCGGCGAGCAAAGCTGCTCGCTCAGGGGCCCGGCGGGGAGTGGTGAAAGGCGCGATGACTACTCGCAAGAAGGCCTTCGAAGCTGGCCTCTAAACCAATGAGACGAGTGGCTCCGATCCCAATGCCGACACAGACACATCTTCGTGGACCGCTATGAGAAATCCGTCGCGAGCACAATCAGGGTGCTCGCAATGCGGTAAATTTAATTACTTTACCCTGTGACCATTTTTGCGTCACCTCCTCTGCAAAAAGGGGTGGAATTCGTCGAACTAATGGAAGTAATATAAGTGGGCACAAGCTGCTGATCTGAAAGCAAAAGCGGGGAAACCGTTGCGAAATCAAGCCACTGCGAAAAAGTACTTAATTAAGCTTTTAAGGCGAGGGCCATAGCCCGGATTATTCAGGGAGGCCGTCGCGAGACAGTTGAAGCCGAAGTCCGCCGGGGCTGCTCGGAAGCGAGGGCGACGCAGGCGTCCCCACTGCGGTCCGTCGAGGAGATCGAGCGAGAACAGCCTCGCCGGACAAGGGAATCGGCTGTCGCAGTAGGCATCCCTGAGTAGTCCGGGCTCAGTGCGAGTCCCAGGCGGCTCACCATCGCTTTTGAACGTGCGTGAGAGCAGCCGGACTCTGAGGCTCTCCAAGACGGAAGCGTTGCGTCCCCATCGTCTAGCCTGGCCTAGGACGTCGGCCTTTCAAGCCGGCAACACGGGTTCGAATCCCGTTGGGGACACCACATTTGCTTTTGCGTCGAATCCGCCCAGGTGATATGTTGAGAAGGGTTGAGTCGTCGGCTAAATGATCTTCTCGTTGATGGTGCTGAGAGCGGAGGCCTCGATGAGACGGGCGCGAGCATTGGGTTGGGCAGCAGGGGTGGTTCTGGCCGGTGGGCTGACCATAGCTGCTGGTGAGCCACCGGTGGGAAAAGACGGGGCGCCGATGATCCTGATCCCCGATGGGTGCTTCACCATGGGGACAAACAATATTGGTTCCGAGCAGGGGCAGGGGTTCCCGAACGAAGGCCCGGAACACACGGTCTGCTTGAGGGCCTACTACATAGATCAGTTCGAAGTCACAATTGAGCGCTACGCAAAGTTTATGGAGGCTACCAAGCACAATCCACCTCCCCTCTGGGATGAGGATGCGGTCGCCTCTGCGGGAGATAGGCCTGTGGTTGACGTGACGTGGCAAGACGCCGACGCCTATTGTAAATGGACCGGCAGACGTTTGCCCACTGAAGCGGAATGGGAAAAAGCGGCTCGTGGGACGGACGCACGACGGTATCCATGGGGGCACATGCAGCCCTATCCCGACCTCGCCAACTATAACCGTGGTGTGTGGGTCAGCTATCCGGTTACCCTGGCTCCAGTGACTTACGGGATCGTGGGGATGAGTATTCGACATGGAACGGAGCAAGGAGGGCGCAGTCCCTACGGGCTCTATAATACGGCTGGTAATGCTTCAGAATGGGTGGCTGATTGGTACGGCCGTGACTACTACTCGAAGAGTCCCAAAGACACTCCGACCGGCTCCCCGAGTGGTGAAAGGAAGGTGTTCCGTGGAGGGAGTTGGAACGATCCCCCGCGCAACCTCCGTGTGACAGCCCGATTCTCTGCTGATCCGACTTTCCATGACCAGAGTATCGGTTTTCGCTGTGCCATGGACGCCCCCAAAGAAGCACAGAAGACCGCGGGTAAATAGCTGTGACTCTGCCGGTGCTGAAAGGCGGCGACGCAGCGCCTGATTTTTCCCTGCCAGGCGTGGATGGGAAGACCTACCACTTACAAAGTTTCGCAGAGAAGCCAGTGCTTGTGGTCCTGTTCTCGTGCAATCATTGCCCTTATGTGCAGGCCTACGAAGACCGCTTGATTGAGATCCAACGGGATTACGGGGACCGGGGAGTGCAACTCGTGGCCATCAACTCGAATGATGATGTGAACTACCCGGAGGACAGCTTCGAGAATATGGTGAAGCGCGCCAAGCTCAAGGGCTACAATTTTCCCTATCTGAGGGACGCCTCCCAGCAGGTTGCACGAGGCTATGCCGCCACGCATACCCCGCATCTATTCGTCTTTGACCGCCGTCGCCGATTACGTTATACGGGGAAGATCGACGACAACTGGCAACGTCCAGACGCCGTGACGCGCCGGTATCTTCGAGAGGCGTTGGAGGCTGTTCTCCGAGACGGCGAACCGGCGGAACCCACGACGCATGCTATTGGCTGCACCATCAAGTGGACGCATTGAGAGCTCATTCCGTGCGCGTCGCACGTTTTCGCATCAATTGAC
>DASYVB010000070.1:0-3514 GCA_036000525.1 Nitrospiraceae bacterium
CACCGGAATCCGACTCACGGCAAGTTCGACGAGCAGATCGGACCAGAACCAGAGTCCCAGCACCGTGGCCAGGATTGCCCCGCCGACCAGGCTCCACACGAGCCGGCGCCAGTGTCGAACCTGACGGACCTGCTCCGCGGCCTGTGCAAACGGAAGATGGAGATGGTTGGGGACAGCTTCCCGAAAAGTCCGAATCACGTCAGGATTCTTCAGATACAGCGTCCGTTCCCCTTTCTGCCCAGCCCATTTCACGACAAGTTGGTCATGATCCAGTCCCCCCGCCGAGACGGTGAGCGCAGAAAACGGCACGATTTCTCGTGCGCCGTCGCCCCTCTCAGACTCGAAGGTGATCGTCAGCCCATCCCCATCGACCCGTACGAAACAGGGTGCACCGCTGGCGGAAAACTCGTCACCGAAACACAGGGAATTGGAAGTCGTAGTGGTCATATAGGGTTGTACGGCTGATCAAAAATGGCCGCGAACGAGGCAGCAGGCGAGCAGAAACCGCAGGCGTGATAGATTCCACCCTCCCTCCCCGAGCTGCCAAGAAAGCTCCTTCCTCGTATGGGGTACGTTGAGGATTTCCTGCGAGACGAGAACGACGTTGGCGGCCATTTTCTGCAGCCGTTACTCGGAGACCGGGATGAACTGCCTGATCCACGCCCCGAAACTGCCCGGGTTCCGGCTTTGAATGTATACGAGTCCGGGCCCTCGGAACCGGCAGACAAACCCTTCGCCTGAGGTGAAGCTGGCGACCCAGCCAGAGGTGGCTTTTTCGATGTTGTACGAGGTTGTGGTGGACCAGGCCACCAGGTGGCTGTTGTCAACGATGTATTCTTGATCAGGCTTCAACTCAATCTTGTGAATGGCCCCGAAGCTGTTCAGCGCGAGCGTCCCTTTCCCGCTGATTTTCAAAATGAAGAAACCCTCTCCGCCCAGCAATCCACGGCTCAGGCTCTGCATTTTGCTTTCGATGACGATTGCGTCGGCGCCCGCGAGGAATCCGTCTTTCTGCACCATGTACTCGTTCACGCCATCGAGTTCCAAGATGACAATTTCGCCGGGCACCGTAGGAGCCAGAAACACGTCGCCGGGACCACGGCTGGCTCGCAGCGTCTGGAAGAAGAACTTCTCCCCCGTCAGAAACTTTCGCGACAGAGCTCCAAGAAAGCCGCCTTCCATCTTGCTTTCAATGTCGATGGTCGGTGAACAAGCCACCATCGCCCCCGACTCAGCTTTGATGTTCTCTCCAGCCGCCAATTCCACCCGCACCATGGGAAACGCACCTGGATAGAGTATCTCGCTTTTCATCTATTAACCCTCCTAACTGACATAACGCCTCACCCCTTACGCCTGACGCCTCACGGCATTTATCCCACCACCCATCCGTAGGCTTTGCGGCTCGGCTCCGGTCCTTCTTCCAGATAGCTCATCCTGAGTTGCCCCAGAACGTCTTGCTGCAGCTCATTCCGCTTCGCTTTGGCATCGACGCCAAACACACGCGCCGCGTTCAGTCCAAAGATCCGTTCCTTTACCTGGTGCTTGAGCGGCTGGTAGCGATGCTGCTCGATCAGCTGATCTGGAATCTGGAACCGCCGAAAGGCCTCGATTTGCCATTGCGGCGAACCATACCAAATCGAGTCTGTCCCCCAGAGTACGTGATCGACGCCGAACGCGTTGATGATCTGCCCAAGAAGATGCGCGCAGACCGCCGGATGGGTCGTGACGAGCTGCGCAAAGGTCGAGCCGAGCTCCATGTAGATATTCTTAATCCCAGGCTGCGCCTGCTTCATGCGGCAGAACTCGGTGGTCCAGGGAATTTCACCTGTCTTCGCAAACACCGTATCCACCATCGAGGTGCTCTTGAGCCCCGAGTGATAGACCAGGAAATCGATGTCCGGAAAATCTCTTGCAGCCTTGATCAAATCCTTGGGGTGGTTGTAGTCCGGCACCGGTCCAAGGGGCAGTCCTTTGTGGACACAGACACGCTTAATGTTGAGCTTCTGTGCTTGCTCCAGCATCGGATAGGCGATCGTCTCATCGTCCATCCACCAGCCACGATCGAACCCCTTCGGACAAGAGCCGGTGTAACACTTCCACGCGTCGACCTTGAGCGTCTCCGCCTGCATCGCCATGAAGTCCAAATCGGCTGCCCCCAGTTGGGGCGTAGCCAATCCATGTGCGAGCATTCGTTGAGATTGCGCGAGGCGATTGATCTCGTCACGGATATGGGCCATCTCGTTCGGCGGCACAACTGCTTCT
This sequence comes from Nitrospiraceae bacterium, assembly GCA_036000525.1. Taxonomy (GTDB): domain Bacteria; phylum Nitrospirota; class Nitrospiria; order Nitrospirales; family Nitrospiraceae; genus Palsa-1315. The sequence continues at coordinate 2,263 of DASYVB010000070.1, forward strand.
TGCGGATAGGGTCCCGGAGGCGTACTGATGAGGCCGACGGTGGTCTCGCTGTCGAGGAACACTTCTTTCACAAAATTCTTCCACGAAAGATCGTCGATGGTGCCTCGATCGTCCACAAGCTTCTGGTTGAGCCCTGATTCCTTTATCCATCGCCTGAGCGACAGCAGCGCCTGCTTGGAGACGGCGCCCTTTCGATTGGCTTCGGCATCGGTCGGATCAAAATGCGAGCTGACGTAATGTGTCTGCACATCAAAGATAAAATAGGGCGCGCCCTGCTGCTCGGCATAGGCGGCCGTTTCAAACAGTTCGATCTCTCCAATGTCAAAGAACTTTCCAAAGACCGAGTTCATGGCCAGCAACGCGGCTGCCATCCCTCCTGTCGTCTTGAGAAAGTCCCGACGCGTGAAACCTCCTCGAACTGCGGTCAGTTCCACGAGGGCGGTGGCGAGCTGTTCAACACGAGCCTGAGCTTCGGTCCGGCCGAAAGGGTCGAATTCTTCGTTCGACACGATCTGAGTCGGAATGGCGGATTGAAATGTGGTCCCTTTCCTAGCCGAGGGAAGGTGTGGAAATGGTGATGGTGAGGACGCCATGGTGCCTATTTGCATGAAAGGTGTGCGGTGATTCTGTGGAATACGACCGGCAGTGTCAAGCAACCAGCCCGCATTATTCATGAAGATTCGTCGCGAAAGCGTGCGGACGCGAAGCGAGACGGGCACTCGGAGGCGTGAAGCACTGAGGCATACTCGTGCAGTATGTCGAAGGACTGAACGGCGAGACTGCCCGTCACAGCCGCGTATCCACGCTTGCAGCAGGAGCTTCATGAATAATGCAGGCTAGAGCGGGCAAAGGAGTCAGAAATCTTTGACCACGGAGGGAACCGGTGGATTACTTGGACCGGGGTGGGGACACGGAGCGGCGGCTCTCAAGCACGACCGATTGAGTCTTGGGAATTGTTACGACTACATCGAGCAGGAGATCACCTTCTTGATCTTTGCCATCTTGCCCGACACTGTACATCACACCCTTCCGCTGATCGACCAGCATCGGAAGACCGGTAAAGGGATCGTAGAGGGCCTGTCCTGCCTTTGCGAGGCGCGTGAGCACATTTCCCTCTTGTGCCCCTCGTCTCATCCAGACTTGCAGGCTTGCCAGACGAAGCCGTGCATCGGTCTCCACCATACGCCCAACATAGGGATCCCATGAGGGGAGTGGCTCGATTCCGATGATGTGCTCGATCGGATTCGCCACG
>DASYVB010000071.1:0-9671 GCA_036000525.1 Nitrospiraceae bacterium
AGGCGACCAGATCCTCGTCGACGGCAAGCCCATTAAGGTGCTCGCGATGAAGGACCCAAAAGAACTTCCCTGGAAGGATCTGGAGGTGGACATCGTCATCGAATCGACCGGGCGCTTTACCGACCGCGAAGGCGCAGGGAAGCACCTCTCCGCAGGAGCCAAGCACGTCATTATTTCCGCACCGGCGAAGGACCCGGATGTCACTATCGTGTTGGGCGTCAACGACGAGGCCTACGATCCGAAAATGCACCACATCATCTCCAACGCCTCCTGCACAACCAATTGTCTAGCTCCCGTTGCAAAAGTTCTGTTGGATAATTTCGGCATCAAGCACGGCGTCATGACCACGATCCATTCCTACACCAACGACCAGCAGTTGCTCGATCTGCCCCACAAAGACTTGCGGCGCGGGCGCGCGGCAGGCATGTCGATGATCCCGACCAGCACCGGCGCGGCAAAGGCGCTGCATTTGGTGCTGCCACAGCTCAAGGGCAAGATCGACGGCCTCGCCATCCGCGTCCCCACGCCGAATGTCTCGCTGGTGGATCTGACCGTCGAAACCGAAAAGGACTGTGACGTCGCCTCCGTCAACGCTGCCTTCCGGAAAGCGGCGAACGGCCCGATGAAAGACATTCTGCTCTATTCTGAAGACCCGATCGTCTCGATCGACCAGAAGGGCGACCCTCATTCGGCCACATTCGATGCCCCGCTCACGATGGCCATCGACAAGCGGCTTGTCAAGGTGACGGCCTGGTACGACAACGAGTGGGGCTATTCATGCCGGGTTCGAGATCTGATCAAGGTGATCGCGGCAGGAGCAACAAGGCGCTGAGCACCGCGATGCGATGCCTGCCTCAGCTCAATTCTGTTTCACGCTGACTCCCATTCCTGGAAGGACCGACCCGACGGAACCGCGATGAAACTGCGCAAACAAACGATCGACGACGTCGAACTGCGAGATAAGCGCGTCATCATCCGAGCCGACTTCAACGTCCCGTTGGACGATTCGCACCAAATCACCGACGACACCCGCATTCGCTCGACCCTGCCGACCATCAATCGAGCCGTCGACGACGGCGCCAAGGTGATCCTCTGTTCGCACCTGGGCCGACCGAACGGAACGTTCGACCCCAAGTACAGTCTGGCCCCGGTGGCAAAACGCCTAGGACGGCTCATGGGCAAGGAGATTCTGTTTGCACCGGATTGCATCGGCCCGGCGGTGGAAAGGCTTGTCGCCAAGATGAAGCCGGGCGACGTCCTGCTCCTTGAAAACCTCCGATTCCATATGGGTGAAGAGGAAAACGACGACAACTTCTCGAAAGCGCTGGCGGCCCTCGGCGATGTCTATATCAACGACGCGTTCGGCGCTGCACATCGGGCCCATGCCTCCACCGTCGGCATCACCAAATTCATTCCCACCTCAGTCGCCGGCTTCCTCCTCAAGAAAGAAATCGAATACCTCGAGGGAGCCGTCGAAAACCCCGTTCGACCGTTTGTCGCCATCCTCGGCGGGGCAAAAGTGTCGGGAAAGATCGGTGTCATCGAAAATTTGGGCAAGCGCGTCGACAAAGTCATTATCGGCGGCGGCATGGCCTTTACCTTCTTGAAGGCGAAGGGGATGGAAATCGGAAACTCACTGGTCGAAAACGACATGCTGGACTTTGCGAAAGGCATCGAGGACCATGCCCTTTCCCGTGGCGTGAAATTCTATCTGCCGGTCGATTGTGTCGTCGCGGCCAGCCACGAGCCTGGGGCGGAATCGAAGATTGTCCCAGTCCAGGAGATTCCGAAAGGGTGGTACGCTCTCGACATTGGCCCGGCTTCCGTAAAACTCTTCAACGAAGCAGTCCAGAACGCGAAGACGATTCTGTGGAATGGGCCGATGGGTGTCTTTGAAATCGATGCCTATGCTCGGGGCACCCTCGCGATGGCTCACGCGATTGCCGACGCCTATGCACTGACGATCGTCGGCGGCGGCGAAACGGCTATGGCCGTGCATCGAGCCGGCGAATCGGAGAATATGTCGTTCATCTCGACCGGCGGCGGCGCCGCGCTTGAATTGCTGGAAGGTAAACAACTCCCGGGCCTGACCGCCCTCCCGGATCGAGTCGCGTAATCGCCTCGTCGCTGAGTTCACACCCTCTACTATTGAGACCCCTGTTGCGCAGACCCCTCATCATCGGTAACTGGAAGATGAACAAGACGGCCTCGGAGGCCGCGGCCTTCGTTCGCGACCTCCGCGAACGAGTGCCTGCATCGCCTAACGCCGACGTGGTCATTGCGCCTCCCTTTACGGCCCTCGAATCGGCCCGGAACGCCTTAGGTCCCTCCTCCTGGATCAGCCTCTGCGCACAAAATGTACATTGGGAGCAGCACGGGGCCTTCACTGGAGAAGTGTCCGCTCCGATGTTGCGCGATCTTGGCTGCCGCTATGTGATCGTCGGCCATTCTGAACGTCGCAGGCTCTTCGGCGAACGAGATGAGAATATTCAGAAGAAAGTCCGGGCGGCACTGAGGCACGAGCTCTCTCCGATCCTGTGCGTGGGAGAATCGCTGGCGGAACGTGAAGCAGGCCGAACGGAATCGGTCGTCACAGCTCAGCTCAACGGCAGCCTGGCTGGGTTGACCACACAGGATCTGGCGACTGTCACGATCGCCTACGAACCGGTCTGGGCCATCGGCACGGGACGAGCCGCCACCACGGAGCAGGCCGTGACCGTGCATCGCTCGATCCGCTTGTTCATTGAAACCGGCTGGGATAGCAAAACGGCATCGGCCATCAGAATCCTATACGGCGGAAGCGTCACGCCCCAGAACATTGAGCCGCTCCTTGCCTCGGACGCGATTGACGGTGCCCTGGTGGGTGGGGCTTGTCTCGATCCCGACTCGTTTGCTACAATCATCTATGTTGCTCAGACACAGCGTGCCTGACTGATCGGAGCGCCATGTATACTGTTCTCGTCGTCATTCATGTGTTGATCTGTTTTCTCATGGTCGGCGCGATCCTCTTGCAATCAGGTAAGGGCGCTGAAATCGGCGCGTCATTCGGGGGCTCCAGTCAGACCGTCTTCGGTAGCCGTGGCCCCGCCAACTTCTTGAGCAAATTCACGGTCGTCGTCGCTGCCGTCTTCATGCTGACCGCGTTGAGCCTAGGCATCATGGCAAGAGAACGGACGTTTTCCTCCACGGTCATCGATCTCAATAAAAAGGAGACCTCTCAGCCCACTCCCGAAACCCCGCCCGCTACCCCGGCCGCCCCAGCCGCTGAGAGCCACGCTCCTGGCGACTCTTCCTCCAGCGGACACTAGCAGGACGATGGGAAAATCCATCCTCGTTGTTCGTGAATCGTGAGCGAGACAAGCAAGACGTGCGCGATAGGGGCGACTCGCGAAGTTGAAACTTCCGACCCGTTTCGCTTTTCTCACAAGTCTCACAAGTCTCGCGCGAATAACGAGATACGATTCACGGGTGTCAAGAATGCCGCGTGGGGGATGTGAGGGGAAGAGCAGAAACTGTTCGGCGTCTTACTAAATTCTGGTGAGCCACGCCTCGTGGGAAGGGTCCTCCCCACGAACGATTGAAAAGAAGGCCTTCTGCAGAGCCTGCGTAATCGGACCTGGCGTGCCGGTTCCAATGCGGCGGTTGTCGATCTCCCGCACCGGCGTCAGCTCGGCAGCGGTCCCGGTCACGAATACTTCATCCGCGATGTACATGTCATCGCGCGTGAAGCGTTCCTCCACCACGGAGATACGCTGCTCCCGCGCTAAATCGATGACGGAGCTTCTGGTGATGCCGTCGAGGATCGATGTGAGCGGCGTGGTCTTGATCTGCCCCTTACGCATAATGAAGATGTTCTCCCCCGTCCCCTCGGACACATACCCCTCGGTATCGAGCAAAATGGCTTCATCGTACCCGTCCGCTTTCGCTTCCCGCTTCGCGAGAATCGAGTTCACGTAGTAGCCGGAAATCTTCCCTCTCGTCATCGAGACATTCACGTGATGACGAGTGTACGATGACACGCGGGCCCTCATTCCATTCGCGAGCGCATCGTCCCCGAGGTAGGTGCCCCAAGTCCAGGCCGCGATGGCCAGCTTGATCGGGTTGTCGCCGGGATAGACCCCCATCGCTCCGTGCCCGATATAGACGAGCGGGCGGATATAGCAAGCCTCCAGCTTATTCACCCTGACTGTCTCCACGATGGCCGCTGCGACCTGCTTCTTGTCGAAGGGCATCTGCATCATGCCGATATGGGCGGAATCGAACAGCCGATCGACATGTTCCTGCAACCGAAAGATCGCGGAACCGGACTTCGTCTTGTAACAGCGAAGCCCCTCGAACGCAGCCAGTCCATAATGGAGCGAATGGGTCATCACGTGGACATGCGCGTCCGTCCAATTGACGAACGACCCGTCCATCCAAATTTTTCCTTGTGGCTCAAGCATAGGCAACGCAGACGAGCACGTGAATCATCGAGCACCGAAATCGGAATATAGCAGCGGGCTGGAAGAAGCGTCAAGCAAACGGGCGTGGCGTGGCCCACAAGCAAGAATGAACCAAGAAGCAGTCTCTCAGGCGGGCATCTGATGGGCGCGAATCTGCTGGCTCAATACATGGGCGATGTGCTTCTCGGCTAACGGACTGAGGCGGACAAGATCCAGCCCAAAATCATACCCATCAACCCACCGGACCGTCGCTCGTTCAATCTCTATCGGCGGGCCATCTTTCGCAAACGTAACGCGCAGTGCCAAATCGAGACCTGGCTCGACCGCATGGTCACCTTGGACACGCATCCCCGATTGAGACAGATTGGTCGCGACACCTTTCCCGACACATTCCCCACTGAGATAATAGAGAACTAGCCAAGTCGGTATGCGACGATAGGGACGGAGCACAAATCGAGTGGCCCTCGGCTTGGAGGGACGAGGCTTCGGTGCTACGGCCATCATTATCTCCGATCCATGAAATGGCTCGACAATAGAACAACAGCATAAGCCCAGGAGCTAGAGCAGGATAGCCCACGAATAGGCTAACCCGAAGGAGGGGGTAAGATTTGCTGGCGGACCCCACGCCTTTACCTTGACAGGCTTCAAATCCCTATGTTACACAATCAACTTCTGTAATGGAGACAGGGGCTTATGTATGCAATCGTTGAGACAGGCGGCAAGCAGTATCGGGTCGAAACTGGGTCCTTGGTCCAAGTGGAGTCCCTTCCCGGCGAGGTCGGGGGGACGATCGAACTCGGCCAGGTTCGGCTGGTCCACGGCGACAGGGGTATAGAGGTCGGACAACCATTGGTCAAAGGGGCCACCGTCAAAGCCGAGATCATCGACCAGGGCCGAACCCGCTCCATCACCATCTTCAAGAAACAACGGCGCAAGAACTATCGGCGGACCAATGGCCATCGCCAGGGCTTCACCAAATTGCGCATTACCGGTATCGAAACGGCCTAACGAGGATCAGTCATGGCAACAAATAAAGGCGGCGGATCAACTAGAAATGGGCGCGACAGCAATCCGCAATATCTTGGGGTCAAGGCCTACGGCGGAGAGACCGTGAAGGCCGGATCAATCCTGATCCGTCAGCGAGGGACGAAGTTCTTTCCCGGTTTCAACGTGGGCCTCGGCAAAGACCATACCCTCTTCGCCCGTATCACAGGAATCGTGAAGTTCGAACGCGGCCGAGGGCGGCAGAAGGTCAGTGTCTACTCCGCGCCCACGATTTCATAGTACATCTTTCCTCTTTTCTCGTCACAGTTTCGTTACCGCGAGAACTCCCGGCATGAGTAGGGGTGCAACGGGATGTTCCTCGCATGTCATGCCCAGACAGTCATCACGCTGAAACGGTGCCAGATGTTTGTCGATGAAGTCCGTATCCATATCAAAGCCGGCCGCGGCGGCGACGGCGCATGCGGTTTTCGACGCGAAAAATTCGTGCCTCGCGGCGGACCGGACGGTGGCGATGGCGGCCACGGCGGCAGTGTTGTGTTTGAAGCGTCGCCTCGCATGACCACGCTCCTCGACCTCCGGTACCAGAAACACTACGAAGCAGAAGTCGGTCGCCAGGGTGGCGCTGCCAATTGCTCTGGAAGAACCGGAGAAGATGTCGTCGTAGGCCTTCCAGTCGGCACCGTCATCTACGACGATCAGACCAATGAAACGTTGGCCGACCTGGTCACTCCAGGACAGCGGTTTGTAGGAGCTCATGGAGGCCGGGGCGGACGAGGCAATAGCCATTTCGCCACTTCGACCAACCGCACGCCCACAGAATTTGAAACAGGCACGGAAGGCGAAGAACGGTCGCTACGGCTTGAACTGAAACTGTTGGCCGATGTCGGGCTTGTAGGCTTCCCCAATGCCGGAAAATCGACGCTCATCGCCGCGATTTCAGCCGCACGCCCGAAAATTGCCGATTACCCCTTCACCACACTGACACCGAATCTGGCGATCGTTCGTTGGAGAGAACAGGGAAGTTTTGCCGTTGCAGATATTCCTGGAATCATCGAAGGCGCACATGAAGGGAAGGGGTTAGGATTCCAATTTCTCCGGCATATCGAGCGCACGTCGTTCTTGTTGCACCTGATCGATGTCTCGGAATGGGCCACCGAGGAGCCCATCAAGACCTTCGATATCTTGCGTCGGGAATTAGCCGCCTACGATGAGCCGATCACCACACGCCCCTTCGCGGTAGTCGCCACAAAAATCGACGTGGCCGGGGACGGGACCCGGCTGCGAGACCTGCAGAAGTACTGTACGCGCCATTGTTATACGTGCCTCCCGATTTCTGCTGCCACGAGAGAAGGACTGACGGAACTCGTCACCTATGTCGGCCAACAGGTGGCGCAGCTTAGAGCCGCACCATGCGAGACGAACTCTTAAGACAAGCCACCCGCGTCGTTATCAAAATCGGGAGCAGCCTCGTCGCGTCACGAGACACAGGGCTGCGCCAGGAACAGATCGATCGGCTCGCGGATGAAATTGCGGCCCTCCAGTCGAGCGGACGCGAAGTCTTGATCGTCTCCTCCGGCGCGATTGTCTCCGGCATCAAGAAATTAGGCCTGAAGGAATACCCCAAGAGCCTCCCCGTAAAGCAGGCGGCCGCGGCGGTCGGCCAAAGCCGTCTCATGTGGGCGTACGAAAAATCGTTTGAGCGGCTCGATGTCAAGGTGGCGCAAATCCTACTCACTCACCACGACCTCGCCGATAGGCGTCGGTTTCTCAATGCACGCCACACCCTGAGTGTGCTGATCAGATTCGGCGTGATCCCCATCATCAACGAAAACGATACGGTCGCCGTGGATGAAATCCGCGTGGGAGACAACGATACCCTGGCTGCCGAGGTAGCCCATCTGGTCGACGCGGAACTGCTGATCATCCTGTCCGATATCGACGGCCTATTTACCGAAGACCCGCGCAAGAACCCCGCAGCCACGCTGATCCCGTTGATTCCTGACATTACCAAAGAGATCGAGGAACGAGCCGGTGTCTCCACCACGTTCGAAGGAACTGGGGGCATGACCACGAAAATCCGGGCTGCCAAGAAGGTCAGTGAGTATGGCGTGGCCACCTTGATCTTGAACGGGCAAGAAGCCGGCCTCCTTCCACAAGTATTAGCCGGCGGCCCTGGCGGCAGCCTCTTCCTCGCGAAGGAACGTCGCTTCACCAGTCGCAAACATTGGATCGCCTTCACCCTAAGGACGCGAGGGACCCTGACCCTCGACCCCGGAGCCGTCGAGGCGCTAACCCGACGGGGCAAGAGCCTGTTACCTTCGGGCATTCTGGACGTCAGCGGCTCGTTCGATACGGGAGATGCAGTCAGTTGCCTCGACCAGGCTGGCAAAGAATTCGCCAAAGGACTCGTGAACTTCTCCTCCGACACCTTGGCACGGATCAAAGGGCTCAGAACGATCGAGATTCAGCAGCAGCTCGGCCTGCAGGAGTACGAGGAAGTTATCCACCGGGACAACCTCGCAATACTCTGAAGGATAATGTTAAGTTTTCAATGTTGAATGCTGAATGAGAGAGCCAAGGGTGCGTCAGGTCTTCCACGTTTCATCATTCAACATTGAACATGTGACGTATGCGTCTTGGACTATTGGGCGGCAGTTTCAACCCCGTGCACAACGGTCACCTGGCCATTGCGCGCCAGACACGCGAGGCCCTCGGGCTCGACCAAATCCTCTTCATTCCCACGAGTCACCCTCCCCATAAGCCGAATGGCAGTCTGGCGCCGGCCCAAGACCGCTATGAAATGGTCCGCCTTGCCATCGCCTCAGACCCCTCTCTTGCCATCTCGGATGTGGAAATCCGTCGGCCAGGTAAGTCCTACTCCATCGATACCATTCGCCTGCTGCAGCAGGAATATGGAGCGCAGACCCAGCTCTTTTTCTTGATCGGGTTCGATGCCTTTCTGGATTTCCCCTCCTGGCGTGAGCCCCTGGCACTGCTTGAACTGTGCCCGTTCGTCGTCCTCTCCCGGCCAGGCCTGTCGTTTCGATCCCTCTCAACCGTGGCACTGCTTCCACCGATCCCACAGTCCTCGCTGGCGGACCTGGATGCAGGACGAATTTCCCAACTCGAGGTGCCGCTTGGAAAGCAACGCCTGACCTGTCTCCAGCTCCCGCCCTGCGCAGTCTCCGCATCGGACATTCGCGCTCGAATCCTCCGAGGACTCCCGGTGGCAAATCTGTTGCCGCCCTTAGTGGAATCCTATATACTTCAACATCATCTCTACCAAGAGGAGCGCGATCGCACGAACAGCTAGGTCTACGGCCCTCGCCATCGCCCGGGCCATGCTCGATAAGAAGGCCACCGATGCTCTCATCCTCAAGGTTGCGCCGATGAGCACCGTTGCCGACTACCTGGTCATAGGCTCTGCAGATTCGGATCGCCAGGCGAGTGCCATCGCCGATCATATCGACGGCATCCTCTCTCGCTCCGGCTCCAAACCGCTGAGCATCGAAGGCAGGCGGTCCTCGCAGTGGGTTCTGATGGACTTCGGCGATGTCATCGTCCATATTTTCAGGCAGGATGTCCGGAAGCATTACGCGCTCGAACGGCTGTGGGCCGACGCGAAGTGCATCGCCATCCCAGGCGAACCGCCGGCCACAAAACCGGCTGTCACCCCACGGCCTGTGAAGCGGAAAAAGGCGCTCGCGAAAACAAAGGCCTAGATCGATGCTCCGACTGCTCACCACCATCTTCCTCGTCAGCGCCGGAATCTTCCTCTACAGCTATGCCCGCGAGTTGAATCCTGGGACGGTTGCAGTCCGGACCAGTCCCTCCATCCAGTTCGAACTGAGTCCGGTCACACTCGTCATCTTTTCCATGGCCGTCGGCGCCGTGCTCGTGGCTTTGGCAGTCGGTATGCGGCAAACCGCCCATGTCATCGGCAACTGGCGCAGCACGCGGCTGTTGCGGCGCAAGGAAAAAATCGATGCGCTCCATCGTGAAGGCACACATGCCATCATGTCGAAACGTACCGTCGAAGCCATCGGCCTGTTCGAAAGAGCGCTGGCCATGGACCCAAATCGCGTCGATTCGCTGCTATGGCTGGGAAACATTTACCGCGTGGAAAGCAACTTCGCTGAGGCGATCCGCCTCCATCAGCGAGCGAGTCGCGTCGACGAGCGCAACATCGAAATTCTGCTCGAGTTGGCAAACGACTTGGAGGGC
>DASYVB010000072.1:0-9213 GCA_036000525.1 Nitrospiraceae bacterium
CCACCCTGCAATGGCCTCAGCCATTCACTATTGAAGAAAAGATATAGCAATATCTGGGCCTGCTACGTATGCATACGTAGGCAAGCAAATTATTTTCATAATTTATCAATATCTTATGATATTATCCTTGTCAATCTACTCATTGCCAGTTCTATTTCATGCCTAAATTGCGTTGCTATTCAACCAGATGAAGACAGGAAGTTGACAAAAATGTACAAATTTTGCCCCCTCTTCTCTCAAGAAAGAACAGGATGCGACCTCGTCAGTTGACTACTCTCTTTCTCGGAAAAGGCCAGACCGAGAGGGCCTCAGGCTTATTGACAAGCTTTTCACCCCTCACATAGTATGATGCCCTCAAGCAAGGAGGTCACTCAATGGGCTTCGCCATTTCCCCGAAAGAACTGAAATCAAGCCTTGATAAAGGCGACAAATTAGTACTGCTTGATGTGAGGGAGGAATGGGAATATTCACTTGCGAAACTGGATGGCTCAATCCTAATTCCCCTTGGAACACTCCCTCAATCGCTCGCTAGGTTGAACCGCGACTCGGAGATCATTGCCATCTGCCACCATGGCATGAGAAGCGCCGATGCGACGATTTTCCTGATTCAGCAAGGATTCCAGAATGTGAAGAATTTGGTGGGGGGGATCGACGCCTGGTCGACCCAGGTGGATGGAACCGTCCCTCGATATTAACTCAGTCCCACCAATGCCCGTGGCACACATGCGCTACCCTCTCTGCCTGAACGGCACGGTCGATTCTAGTTCATGCGCTCGCGGAAAAAGTCGACGGTGCGCTTGAGCCCTTCACTGAGTTCAATTTTCGGTTCCCAGGACAATTCTTGACGGAGCTTGCCCGAATCAATCACGCTCCGTGCCTGTTCGCCACTTTTGGCCGGCCCATGAACTTCCTTGCATGTCGAATTCGTGTGGGCGATTAAAATCCTAAGCAAATCGTTGATTGAGGTTTCTTCCCCCGTTCCAACATTGTACGTCCCTTGCGTTTCCTGACCCATCACCGCAAGGTTTGCCTCAATGACATCTTCGACATAGACAAAGTCTCGCGTTTGCCGTCCATTCCCGTTGACGATCGCTTGCTCGCTATTCAGAAGCTTCTGAATAAAGATCGCGACCACGCCGGCCTCTCCATCAGGATCCTGACGTGGACCATAGACATTGGCATAGCGCAGGTTCACCATTTGAAGACCGCTCACTCGTTGATAGTAGGATAGATACTGCTCCCCGCACAGCTTGCTGATGCCGTAAGGCGACAGTGGCCGCGTGACATGGGACTCGGTGGCAGGATAGATCTCCTGCTCGCCGTAGATGGCCCCACCGGAGGAAGAGAACACCACCTTGCGCACACCATGCTTGACCGCTTGCTGCAGCACGTTCAGCATCCCAAGGACATTCACCTGGGCATCGAAGATTGGATCTTCCACAGATTTGCGGACATCCATCTGTGCAGCAAGATGCATGACGATATTGGGCCGTTCGTTGCGAAACACCCGTTCAAGTCGCCAACTCTGAATATCTAGCTTGCAGAAACGAGCGGCGCGGTTGAGGTTTCGCCGCTTCCCCGTGGACAGATTGTCCACAACAACAACCTCATGCCCTTCCTGGACAAGACGATCGACCAAATGCGACCCGATAAAACCGGCACCTCCGGTCACCAGTACCTTCATGCATGCCCCCATCGCCTATGAATCCGTGCCATCATCTGTCCACCGCCTACCCGATCAGGTTGTGATCTCGCGTGCAAAACCAACAAGAATCTCCCGATTCCCTTTTCGCCCTATCACAGGAGAATCGAGCACACCTTTCAGCTGAAGCCCCAAATGAGCGGCACAGGCAATGACCTTCTCAGTCACCGCCTCGCGCTGCGCATCATCTCGCACGATCCCCCCTCGCCCCACCTGACCCTTACCGACTTCAAACTGTGGCTTCACTAACACCACCACCACTGCGGAGCGATTAAGTAGGTGGACAACTGCGGGCAATACCAGCGTCAAAGAAATAAAAGAAACATCGATCACCGCCAGGTCGATCAGCTCAGGAACCGCCGCGCGGTCAACATACCTAATGTTCGTCCGTTCGAGCAAGACAACACGCGAATCTTGACGGAGCCTCCACTCAAACTGTCCATACCCCACGTCGATGGCATAGATGCGGGTGGCTCCTCGCTGCAACAAACAGTCGGTGAACCCACCGGTCGAACACCCCACGTCCAAACCGATTGTCCCTTTCGGGTCAATATGAAAGGCATCAAGCGCCGCAGCCAATTTGTCACCTGATCGACTGACGAACAACGCAGGCTGCACGATCTCGATCCGCGCATCCAGCGGCACCAACTTCGCAGGCTTATCCACCATGGTTCCATCAACCAATACTCCACCTGCCAAGACCATTCTGGCCGCGGCCTCCCGACTCGGCACCAAGCCCTGAACCATAAGCACACGGTCTAACCGTTCTCTGTGAACACGAGCGAGGGAGGCCATATCGACTAGGAAAACCACTCATCGTGGCATGAACGGAAATAAAAGCCGGTACTAGGGAGCCTAGGAGGACGGTTCATCGGCTGCGTCGTCGGGAGAGTAGGCGTGGATTCGTTTCTTGCCGTTCTTATCTTGCACGAGCACTTCTACTTTATGCTCGGCTTCTTCTAAAATCTTGAGACAATTCTTTGAGAGGCGGATGCCCTCCTCAAAGATCCTAAGCGATTCGTCTAGAGGAAGATCGCTTTTTTCCAGTTCGCCAACAATGGCTTCCAACCGTGCCATCGCCTGTTCAAATTTCACCGCTGCCACAACACGCCTCGTTATGTATGTGGGTGGAGGCCCATTATACTCGACCGCACAACGATTTCAAACTGAGGAATCATCGAACACCTGCGTGACAGTGCAACTCAATCGCCCGCTTGCCAATTGAGCCTCCAGTTCCTGTCCTACCCCCACGTCGTTCGCTCGATGGAGAATTTGACCAGCAGGGACCGTTTGAAGAATACTGTAGCCACGTCTAAGAATCGCCAAGGGACTCAGGGTATTGAGCTGCGCCAGCTTCGCGTGGATTCGGTAACGATGTTGCGCCAACATCACTCCCATCTGCCCTTCAAGGCGTTTCGAGAATTGCGGGACTATCGCCAGACCTTGCTTGATCGCGAGAATAGGATTGAGACCGGATAGATCGCGCTGCACCCCGTGAACCCGTTCACGCCAGGCCGTGAGCAGTTGTTGGACCATCTCGCGCAATCGATCCACCATATCATCTGTCCGTTGCGCCGCTTCCTGGAGGCGGAAGCGTACATCCGTCACACCTCGAATGCCGGCATCGAGCCGCTGCCGCTCAAAGGCACAATGCCGGAGCATCACCTGTCCCAGACGGACCTTCAGCTCCCGCAATCGTTCCACGGTCTCAGTCAACACCGGAACCACAGCCTCCGCTGCCGCCGACGGCGTCGGCGCTCGGAGATCGGCGACGAAATCGGCAAGCGTCACATCGATTTCATGTCCGACAGCCGACACCACTGGGACATGGGAACCCGCAATGGCGCGCACCACGATCTCCTCGTTGAAACTCCAGAGGTCTTCCAATGATCCTCCGCCTCGCCCGACAATGATGACATCCACAGAACCCAGCTTGTTCAAGGCAATCAGCGCCTCAGCAATTTGACACCCGGCATTCTCCCCCTGGACTTGAACCGGGGCAATAAGAATATGGAGCGTCGGCCAGCGCCGTCGAAGAACAGCCAGGATATCCCGAATGGCTGCGCCGGTCAGCGATGTGACAACACCCACGGTCCGAGGAAATGCCGGGATCGACTTCTTTCTGTCCTGATCGAACAGCCCCTCCATCGCCAATCGTTCTTTTAATTGCTCAAATGCCAGTTGCAGCGCGCCGATTCCCTTCGGCTCCACCGTGTCGAGCACGATCTGATATTCTCCACGTGGTTCGTAGACCGTGAGCCGCCCCCGCACGATAACGTGTAGCCCTTCTTGCAAGGCAAAGCGCAACCGCACCGCGGTGGATCGGAACAGCACCGCGCGAATTTGGCTCGCCTTGTCCTTGAGTGTGCAATAGACATGTCCCGATCCGGGAGCACGGAGATTGGAGAGCTCACCTTCCAACCAGATATCGGAGAATTGTGCTTCGATTGAGGTGCGAAGCAGCCCCGTCAACTCCGAAACCGTTAAAATTCGATTCGGAGGAGCAACCTGAGAGAGGGAAGAAGGGGAACCGAGAGGACTCGTGGTGGGTCTCCTTTAATCGATGATGCGAATTCGTTCGATCGACAGCGCCTTCCCAAGACGCGCATCAAGTTCGAGCAACACCGCGCAAAAAACGGAGGGACCCGAGGCCACTTCAAAGCGCCGTGGCATCCCAGTCAGGAACTTTTCGATCGCCAACTCTTTCTTCACTCCGATTACGGAATTGAGCGGACCGGTCATCCCGATATCCGTCAAATATGCAGTCCCCTTTGGGAGAATCTGATCATCGGCCGTTTGCACATGCGTATGGGTACCCACCACGGCGACGACCTCTCCGTCCAGATAGTGCCCCATCGCCATTTTTTCTGATGAGGCCTCCGCATGCATATCAACAATCACGGCAACCGTTCGTGTCTTCAGCGCGGCCAATTCTTTTTTGGCCACCTGGAACGGACAGTCCAAAGTCGGCATGTACGCCCGCCCCATCAGTTGGAGAACGCCGAGCTGCTCTCCGCCGGCCGACTCGACCACCACACTCCCATGACCCGGCACACCATCCGGATAGTTAGCCGGCCGAAGTAGGCGTGGTTCTCGGGGAAAGTAGTCAAGAATTTCCTTTTTATCCCACGCATGATTCCCGGTCGTAATAACCGCGAGGCCGAGGTCGAACAACTCTTCTGCCAACTCCGGCGTGATGCCAAACCCGCCGGCCGCGTTCTCTCCATTTCCGATAACGATGTCGATTTGCCGCTGAGCCACCAGCCTGGGAACAGCTCTGGCCACCGCTCGGCGCCCAGGCTCTCCAAATATATCGCCAATGAAGAGGACCTTCACTTGGCATACTCCACATACCGGCTCTCTCGAATCACGGTCACTCTGATCGTGCCGGGATAGGTCAGTTCCTGCTCAATCTTCTTCGCCAAGTCCCGAGACAGTTGAAACGACTCGGCATCGGTAATGTCTTCCTGTCGAACGATGACACGGATTTCTCGGCCCGCTTGGATGGCATAGGCCTTCTGCACCCCTTTGATGGTCGTGGCAAGCGACTCCAATTTCTCCAGCCGTTTTACGTAGGTCTCCAAGGCTTCCCGTCTAGCCCCAGGCCTGGCTGCGGACAACGCTTCAGCCGCAGCAACCAAAACCGATTCGGGACAGATCGGCTCCACTTGTTCGTGGTGCCCCGCAATGGCATTCACAATTTTCTCGCTCTCGCCGTACTTCTTGGCAATCTCAGCACCCAGCATGGCATGCGGGCCTTCTTCTTCGTGACTGACGGCTTTCCCGATGTCGTGCAGCAGCGCCCCTCTCCTCGCCAACTTCACATCGAGACCAAGCTCCGAAGCCATGATGCCGCAAATGTACGCGGCTTCACGCGAATGATAGAGATTGTTTTGTCCGTAGCTGGTCCGGTATTTGAGCCGACCGAGCACCTTGATCAACTCCGGGTGAAAATCCGAGAGCCCCAACTCAAAGATGATTTTCTCGGCCTCGTCATACATGAGCTTATCGATATCGACTTTGACTTTCTCGACGATTTCCTCGATCCGCGTCGGATGGATGCGCCCGTCATGCATCAACCGTTCGAGCGAGACTTTGGCGATCTCGCGACGTAGCGGATCGAAGCCCGACACGATGACGGCTTCAGGCGTCTCATCGATAATCAGGTCGATCCCGGTGGCGGCTTCGATCGCACGGATGTTGCGCCCTTCCCGCCCGATGATCCGCCCCTTCATCGCGTCATTCGGAATCGGCACGACAGAAATCGTAGATTCGGAAACGTAATCACGCACCACCCGTTGAATTGAGCTGGTAATGATCTCGCGCGCTTCCCGTTCCGCATTCTCCCGCGCCTCTTCTATCGTCCGCTTGGCATGCCCAACGGCCTCGAGCCGCGCCTGGCTTTCCCTTTCCTGAATGAGCGGCTTCTTCGCCTCGTCGGCCGTCATCCCCGCGACGCGTTCCAACGCTCCACGATGCTCCTTCTCCACTCGAGCACAAGCCGCTTCCTTGGCCGCCAGCTTCTCATCCCGCTTCGCCAGATCCAGATCTCGCTTCTGAAGCTCACTATCCCGCTTGTCTACCGCGCTGATTCGTTTCTCCAGGGCCTCATCTCGCTGTATCACACGCTTTTCTGCGACGACGAGCTCGGCCATTTTGGCCTTCTGCTCCTTCTCGAGTTCCGCTTTCGACTGCAGCACAAGGTCTTTCGCTTCGAGCTTCGCTTCTTTGACGATATTGTCAGCCTCCCGCTGGGCGTTCTGCGCGACCTGACGTACTTGCTCCTCTTGCTGGGCCCTCTTTGCGGCGCTCGATGAGCGACGGATCAGCTCAAAGAGCCCGATTCCGAACAACCCTCCAACGAGTCCTGTCAACAGATAGGCAATAATTGAGGTCGAAATTGGACTCACCCCCTTACAGTCGCGAGACGAGAAGAATCCTGCTTCTCAGCCTCGTCTTGATACAAGGTTAGTCGACGGTCCTGAATGAGAAGGGATCGCAGTGGGGAGATACGGGAATAGAAATAGAAGAGGACGGCCAGAACCGCGGGCTACAGACTTACTCCGAGAGCGGACACCACGGGGATGGATGCCTTGCTGGATTGAGATAACGAGTACGTCCTGTGCAGGACAGATCCCACGAGGTCCATCTGCGTCGGTACGCTCTCGTCCGCATGAGAGGATTCAGCGCGCGAACCGGAAGCAGCCGCTGGCCGTTTCCGCAGACCGCACTCTCTGACGCCAGCATGAACTCCATGACCTTGCCCAACATCTCCAAGAGGTTATACATGAGGTGGACGAACCCTTGTGCACATTCTAACTGCCGCAATTCCGCCAGCATCAAGAACCCACATCCATTCCGCGGTGACTGCATCGTATCCCCGGATCATTGAACCGGTTCGAGCATGACCTATTCGTATCCCTATGGTAGAATCCACTACGTCCCGACATATATGAACTACGATAACAAAGGGGGCCGCCCTTTGCAAGCTGAATCTAGCGAAAGAGAGAGGTCGGTACCTGCTCCTCGATCGATTCCATGAGCGACTTCATCCGCCGCTCGACATCCGCCTCACCTTGCGCACGCTTCCGTTCGAGTTCAAACAACTGATGGGCCAAATTGAGGGCAGTCAGCACGGCGAGTTTGGAGGGGGTCGTCGTATTCATCCCTTCCGCGAGATGGCGCATCTGGCCATCTACAAAGCTCGCGAGGCGCCGGACATCGCCCTCGTCCGCCTCGCCACGAATCGCGTATCGTTGGCCGTAGATTTCCACATCAATGGTCTTAGTCAAGGGCCACCTCCTTACGTTCATCAAGACACTCCAATAATTCGATGTCGCCGAGGACTTTTTCTACACGAGACTTGATATCAACACGCTCTTGCTTCCATCGTCGATTCGAATCATCCTTCTCCGCAAGTCGTTGTCGAACAATCTTTAATTCTTCTTCAGCCGCTGCGTTCTTTTTCTTCAGCTCTTGAACGAGCTTAACTAAATCTCTAATACGACTTTCGAGTGCATCCAATCGATCGAGTGCCATTCCCTCACTCTCTTCCTTAAGTAGCCCCTATAGGTTGTGGCGCACTATAGAAACTTGTCTAGATCTTGTCAAGAAATGGCCTTCAGGAGGCCTTGTCTAGCCGTATGTATTCTCGGTAGCTTCGCAGTACTCGCTTCACATATTGCCGCGTCTCCTGATAGGGGATCAATTCGACGAACTCATCCTGACTTCGCCCAGGATGCAGCGTAATCCAGCTTCCGACAGCCATTGGTCCTGCATTGTAAGAGGCAATTGTGAGCGCGACATTCCCGGAAAATTGTTCGAGTAACTGTTCTACGTAGTGGACGCCGATCCGAATATTGGTCTCTTGATCGAAGAGGTCGTCCCGTCCGACCGCAGGAAGCCCGAGTCGCTGCGCCACATTATTTGCGGTTCCCGGCATCACCTGCATCAGGCCAATCGCGCCGACCCGCGACACAGCCTGCCAATCGTACTGACTCTCCTCTCGAATGATCGCCGCCACCAGATAGGGGTCGACACCACTCGCACCCTGGCCCTTGATCGTGGGAATGAGACCTGTCGGATAGGCCACCTTCCACAGCGATGGGTCAACGATACCGCCGGTTCGCTCCAATTTATCGCGGAACCTGGCCCTCGCGAGTCGGAGCGCATGGTGGTAGGCACCCACCTCGTTCAACATCGTCGCAAGCGCCATGAGGGCGTCGGGGTCTCGGTTATAGCGATCGGTCAACCCCGCCAACTCGCGCGCAGCATCCGAGTCCAACCCCAGCGTCTTGAGCTCAATGGCTCGACGGTATGCCGACTGCTGCTCGATTTCGGCCCTGGTAGCCACCGAGCTTGCGGTCCCGTCATTCGCATGCGTACCTCCGTTCACCGGGACAGTCGCCGGAATCGGTTCTGATGCAGGGGGCTCCGACAACGGGATATCGATCCGTTCGCGAGCCAGCTGGCAGTAATAGGTATAGACGTATCGTTGGCAGAGTTGCACATACACATCATGAGCGTGGGGCTGCTGGCTCAATTCGGCTGCGCGCCCCATCCAATAGAGCGCCTGTGGCTCAAAATCGCTATCTTGCTGATCGGCGAGTTGACGCAGCTCATCACTCGCCTCACGATATCGCGCCAGACGGTAATACACCCAGCCCACGCGCCACCGGGCCTCGGCTCGCTGAGACGCAGGCTCTCCGACCTTTGCCACCTGTCGGTACCGTATAATCGCGTCGTCAAAGCGGTACTGATCTTCCAACCACATCCCGGCGAACAAGGTGATCTGGCCCTTCTGCTCCGCAGAGAGTGATGAGGTCTGCAGCGTACGGGCGAGATCTAACAAGTTGTCCCCCTGTCCTTGTCGAAGATAGATGCGGGCAAGCCAGACCGACCCCTCGTGGGACTCCGGTCCCCCGTCTTTCACCAGCGCACGGAACGTCTCTCGGGCTTGATCATACTGTTTCAGCCGTACCTGCGCGATGCCGAGCTTCAGCTTTGCCTCG
>DASYVB010000073.1:0-7557 GCA_036000525.1 Nitrospiraceae bacterium
GCGTGGGCGCAGTGCTCCCAAGTGGCCTCGCTACTGATGATACCACAAAGTTCTTTTTCCAAGACCTGCTCACCACAAAGTCGTTGATAAGCTTCTACGAATTTGAGAATGAAGGATTCTTCGTCGGCGCTGGTCAGGGACACATGGTTCGTTTCGCGCTCACTTCGATCAGCTCACCCGGACAGGCTATCTCAGCAGCGGAGTTCCTTTTTCAAGGAAAGCACATTGAAGACTTAAGTGACGCCGCGAAGAAGTTTCGATTGGATGCCGACGATATTCGTCTCATTAATCCAAACACACTTACTGCACCGATTTTTAGTTCCGCCCTTGATGCCGAAATCACGAAGTCAATCTACCGCCGCGTTCCAGTGTTAATACGAGAAACTAAGCCAGAGAATAATGCATGGGGGCTTAGATTCTTAAGAATGTTCGACATGGCAACCGATTCGAGCCTTTTTCGTACCCGCGAGAATCTCATGGCGGAGAACTTTTTCTTGAAGGGTAATCGGTTCCAAACTGATGGACTAGAGGAGTATCTCCCATTATACGAGTCGAAAATGGTTTATCAGTTTAACCATCGTTACGGCGATTTCTCTTATGGTAAGCCGGGACATAGGCCGCATGTATTACCTGATATCCCAGTAGAGCGACTTGGTCGACCTGATTACACTCCGTTGCCATTTTATTGGGTTCCATGGGTTACCGTTAGAGAACGTCTGGGCGAGGATTCGAGCAAACCATGCCTGTTCGGCTGGCGTGATGTAACGGATGCTCGGGCTAGCGCAAGAACTACAATCAGCTCGGTGATACCAATGGCCGCCGCCGCCGATACTTGGTTGTTGATGTTTCCGAAACAGGACACTGTTCTTTCTAGCATCCTCGTCGCTTGTCTAAATTCGTTTGCATCCGACTACGTAACTCGCCAGAAGGTTGCTGGGCTTCACCTAAAATATCACTACTTTAAACAGCTCGCCGTACTGCCACCAAAGACTTACCCGCAACAGTGTCCATGGTGCGGCACAATGCAATCCCTGCAAGAATGGTTATTGCCGCGAGTACTGGAACTGATCTACACAGCCTGGGACCTGGAGCCCTTTGCCCACGACTGCGGTTTTGACGGACCCCCGTTTCGATGGGACGAAGAGCGCCGCTTCCAGCTTCGCTGTGAACTGGACGCCGCTTTCTTTCATCTTTACCTCGGCTCCGACGAGGAATGGCGCCGTCAACCCGAGAACCTGACCAAATATTTTTCCACACCCCGCGATGCCGCGGCCTACATCATGGAGATGTTCCCGATCGTAAAGCACAGAGACGAAGAGAAGTTCGGCACCTACCGCACCAAGGACACGATTCTAAAAATCTATGACGGCCTCGCCGAATCCCAACGCACCGGCCGCCCGTACGTCAGCCCCCTCAACCCACCTCCGGGTCCCCCGACCGACGAATACGGTCACTTCATCCCCATGTCCCAATGGGATCCCAACCACTGGCCCTCTCACATCCACCTTCCGCGAAACGAGAGACTATGAAAGCGCTGGTCCAGGTCGAGGAATGAGTCTGACGGTCCGTCGAGCGATTCCATCACCGACTAAAATGAGGGCATACAGGAGAACGGCTGCGCAACGTGGAAACCCGGTGGAAGTCCTCGTCAGCGGAGGCATCGACTCTGCCGCGTTGCTGGCGTTCTACACACGGCAGCGTTTCGGCGTCCGAGCGCTGTTCGTGGATTTCGGCCAGCCAGCGGCCAAGCAGGAGTCACGCGCTGCAAGGTCCGTCTGCAAGTATTATGGGGTCCAGCTTTCGATCATGACGGTAAAGTGTGGTGCCGCGTTCTCACCGGGAGACATTCCTGGCCGGAACGCATTTCTCGTGTTCGCAGCAGTTCTCGCACGCGGAGCAGAACCGGGAATGATTGCTATAGGCATTCATGAAGGAACTCCGTACTACGACTGCACGGAGGGATTTCTCAAGAGCATCCAGACAATCGTTGATGGGTACGCGGCGGGCAAAATCAAGGTCGCTGCTCCGTTCCTCAATTGGGGTAAACAGATTATCTGGGAGTTCTGCAAGAAGGTTAGAGTACCTGTCAACTCGACTTACAGTTGCGAAAAGGGCGGCGTGCATCCATGCGGTAAATGCCTTTCATGCAAAGATCGGGAGGCCCTCAGTGCTCTGTAGAACGTCCAAGCTGATTCACCCGGCCTCCGGTGCTTCGTTGGAGACACCGTTACTTGTTCCTTCGTTTTCTAGCAAGGCGTTCGGATTTGGGCGCGACGGAAAGCCGGAAGTCCTTCAGGTTCTTGAGGCGGCCAAGGAATTCATCACGAGGACGTGCCTTGTAAGCGCCTACGATGTCCACTACGAATACATTCCCGAGCCACAGGATCTCACGATCACTGTGGACCTCATGTTCCTCGATAGCGGTGGTTATGAGGTCTCCGACGACCGTGACCTGTCGGCAGTTGAGAAGCCCGTTCATCTACCAGGGGAATGGGATGCCGCGAAGCTTCAGGCGATCTGGAACCGATGGCCAGCGGGCATTCCATCGGTGTTCGTCAGTTATGATCACTCCAACCACAGAAGGTCGGTGGCCGAGCAGTTGCGGGATGCCAAGCAAGCCATAGGGACAAGGCCCGGGCATCTACATTCGTTTCTGCTAAAGCCGCAGGCTAAGGAGGAGCGTAGTCTGGACTCTGCCCTTCGAGCGCTCGGTGGGCAGGTTAAAGAACTCGCCGGGTTTCAACTCCTTGGTGTGACAGAGAAGGAGCTAGGCAACTCCCCGTTAGAGCGGATGGTCCGTATCGCCAGGCTTCGGCAAGCACTCGACGATGCCTCTCTGGGCATCCCCATCCACGTGTTCGGCGCACTCGATCCTCTTTCAGTCTGTCTCTATTTCGTTGCTGGTGCTGAAGTGTTTGATGGCCTCACGTGGTCTCGGTACGCCTACCGCTCAGGCCAGTGCATCTACCTCCATAATAACGCTACGATTTCTTACGGCATCGACTTAGACGACGACGAGGCCCGCGTGCGCACTATCAAAGACAATCTTCGCCACTTGGATCAGTTGGAACGCTCACTCCGGTTGTTTTCAGAAACGGGTGATTGGGACCAATTGGCGGCGAATCGGGATATAGTCCGGGGGGCCGCAGGTCGATTGGGGTCCCAGCTAGAAAGGAGCCAGTGATGGGAGGTTCAGGCGGAGGCTATTTCAGGGGAGGCGCGGACCCGGGTGACCTCGCTCGGAGACTTCGAGACACGGAGGCTCAGGCACGGGATGAAAGCTACGAGACCGGCGTGAACCAACAACTCGGCGAATTCTTGAAGGACTTCAACAGCAGAGATTCGGCGGCTACGAGAGAAGTCCTGGATGACGTCAGGGAGGAGTTGCGCGATGAGATCGGTGGAACCGTTGACCTTGTGTACGGTGGGTCGGTATCCCGCCACACCTACCTAGAGGGGCTGAGTGACACGGACGCCTTAGTGATCCTGGATCCGGACAACGTCGCGCGGCAATCTCCGCAACGATTAAGGGACCGATTTGCGCAACGGCTACGAGAGCTCTACGGGGACGACAACGTGAAGGTTGGAGACTTGGCTGTCACCGTGACCGTCCGTGGCAAGGAAGTCCAACTCCTGCCTACCATGCGGGACGGCGAAGGGTATCGTATTGCCGCGCCCGATGGACGATCTTGGTCCAAGATCAACCCGCGCGCATTCGCCGAAAAGCTCACGCAGGCGAATAGAGCGCAAGACGGAAAGCTCATCCCCACGATCAAGGTCACGAAGGCGATAGTCGCCACGCTTCCAAAGCAACAGCAACTGACCGGCTACCACATTGAGTCTCTTGCAATCGAAGCCTTCAAAAACTACGAAGGCCAAAGAACCTACAAGGCTATGGTCGCCCATTTCTTTGAACGGGCGACGGAATTGGTAAAGGCACCGATAGTGGATCGAAGCGGTCAGTCCGTGTACGTGGATGAGTACCTCGGTGCAGCCAACAGTCAGGGGCGACGAGTCGTGTCGCAGGCGCTCCAAAGGGTACAGCGGAAACTACAAAACGCGGATGCGTCCAAAAGCGTGGACGCGTGGGCCGAATTGGTAGGAGGCGCTTAGCGCCGGAGCCCAGAAGACCTAAACATGTGTGCCGAAAGCGAGGAGTAGATGACCGCAATTTCTGATATCAACGGAGCCCCTATGGGCTTGTTGGACATGTACCTCACCGCAAAGGAGGCCGTGGTCACCCGAGGCTTCGCCTGGGAAATTGACTGGCAGGCAGAGAGGCGTCTCGATCGAATTGATGAGTCAGAATTCCTGCGTCAGTCTGCATGGACGGTGTTGTCTGCGGGATTTCGGGAGACCGTGGTGCGGAGACTGTTTGTTCCCATATGCGATGCTTTCCTCGGGTTGCAGTCGGCGGCCGTGATTCAGGCCAACCGTCTCGGCTGCCGAAGGGCGGCGCTCGCGGTATTCAATAACCATCGCAAGGTCGACGCCATCCTTGATATCGCGTGCGTCGTGGCTGACTCGGGCTTCGAGGTGATTCGGCGCCGCATACAGGAAGAGGATGTCCGTTTTCTCCAGACCCTACCTTACATCGGATCGATCACGGCCTTCCATCTCGCCAAGAACTTGGGTCTGCCGGTAGTCAAGCCAGATCGCCACCTGCAGAGGATTGCGAAAGCCGCGGGCTTCAGTTCTCCTCGAGAGATGTGTGAGCTGATATCGCATCGGCTCGGGGACCCCGTTCAGGTGGTGGACGTGGTCCTTTGGAGGTACGCGACGCTGTTCAGGGACTACGTGACTCTGTTCGCTGCAGTGCCACGATGCTGCGCCGCCGGGAGAAGTACGCGATGATGGGGGCATTGCCGCTGAGTGGGAAGCGTGTTCACGTCGCAGGCAGCATCGGCCCTAGGACGCCGAGCGACATTGCTGCGTATGGTCATGAGGTCGTGCGACGAGTTGTTCGAGGGGTTATTGAGGCTGGGGGTGGAATCGTAACCGGCGCAGGAAAGGAACCCAGGCTGGAGAGCGGCGCAGCGAGGTCTTTGACTGGTCGGTCTTGGAGTTCATCGCGGAATCTATCCGGGATGGAACGTGCCCGCAGTCCGGCGGGGAACGTTGTCCGGTCGTCATCGTCGTCTCCGAAAAGGGAGAAAGTGAGATTCCCGAAGCCAGAAAGGGACTTTGGTCCGAACTGTTGGGAAGTGGAAAGGTCGAAGTCAGGAGAATCATGCCTGGAGCACGTTCTGCGACGATGATCCGCGAGCAGCAGGTTGGATACGGAGATGTACTTTTCATCCTGGGTGGCGGAACGGGCGTGGAGCATCTTGCGGAGGAATACAGGAAGGCGTGTAAGCCGGTCATCCCCCTTGACCTCCCCTTGGGCGCAAGCAGGGAAGATGGCACGGGAGGTTCGGAGCGCCTTGCCCGCGAATCCAGAGCGAATCCTACGATCTTCATACGACTCCGGAAGGGTGAATCAGGAAGAGAAGGCGCAAGTCTTGCGCGAATCGCTACCGATGGAGGAAAGGCTCCAGTTAACATGGTGGCGGAGGGTGTTCTCGACATAATCGTAAACCTAGCACCGCCGACAGTCTTCTATGTCCGGTTACTGAATCGCGAACACGAAGCCTACGCACGTGTAGAGAGGTTCTTCCGCAGCGTTGTTGATCCCATAGTGGAAGAACTCGGTTTGGCGCGAGTCGATCTCGGCAAGGATGAAGTGGAATCGGGCTTCATCAACACTGAGATCTTCGGACGCTTGCATCATTCAACAGTCGCCATCGTAGATGTTACCGGCCAGCGCCCGAACTGCTTTATCGAGCTCGGGTATGCCCTTGGGCGGGCGCTGCGAGTTATCTGCACGGCGGAGAACGGCACAAGCTTGCCGTTCGATCAAACCGCGATACCGTGCCACTTCTGGAAGGATGATGAGCCGGATGAAGCACGAAAGGAAGGACTTCGGGCGTTCTGGTCACAATACATTGACAGAGCACCTTTAGTTCCGTAACGGCGATGGCCAAGAGCGAGGTCCATATTTCTGTGGATATCGAGGCATCGGGTCCCTGTCCTCCTGCCTACAGCATGCTCAGTATCGGAGCGTGCCTCGTGGGTGACACTGCGACTTCCTTCTACGTTGAGCTTCGTCCAATCAGCGAGCAGACCGTCTCCGAAGCGATTGAGGTTGTTGGGAAGTCGCTTGAGTATTTTGCCGCGCATGGACGTGAGGCGAAGGGCGCGATGGCGGAATTCGAGACCTGGGTCAAGTCAGTCTCTCATGGACGGAGTCCAATATTCGTGGGTTTCAACGCAGCGTTCGACTGGGCTTTCATAAACTGGTACTTCCACACGTACCTAGGACGAAACCCCTTTGGCATCGGACCGATAGACATCAAATCGTACTTCATGGGATTGAAAGGTACCAGCTGGGAGGACACCAGGTCGAGCCGGATTCCGGCGATGTTTAAGGGTACAGAGAAGCAGACGCACAATGCACTTGATGACGCGAGATCACAGGCCCAGATGTTCGAGAGGATGCTTCTATACGCCCAAGGTCGTCAACAGGAAAACGAATGAGAACTAATTATCTCAAGCCCGGGTCGGGACCGGCGCTAGGTTTTGATTCGGCGATATAAGATTGCATAAATGGCGTGATTTAAAGACCCTAGCGCTCGTTTTTGTGTTGAACGCACGTGTTAATACTCCTGCCGAGAATTTAGCTGATTTATTTATGCCGGTATTTATAAGCTATTCACATACTGACAAGGACTTCGTAACTAAACTCGCCGCACAATTAGCGCAGAACAAAATACATGTTTGGGTCGATACCTGGGAACTTCATGTAGGAGATTCAATCGTTTCGAAGATTCAACAGGCTCTTCAACAAGCAAGTGCCCTGCTGGTGGTACTGTCAAAAGCATCAACGGGCTCAGAATGGTGCAAAAAGGAACTCAACGCTGGCCTCGTTCGGGAACTCGAAGAAAAACGAGTGGTCGTGTTGCCCGTTCTTATTGAAGATTGCGAGATCCCACTATTTCTGCGTGATAAAATGTTCGCCGACTTTCGTACGAATTACGATGATGGGTTGCGCCAAGTTCTTGAAGCTATCGCGAGAGTTACGTCAGACAATCTTGGGCGGATCGACGAGCCTGAATGGCACATCGACTGGGCTATCGACTGGGGGGAACTAGACGATAAGAAGTGGCTGCGGCTCACGTTGGTAGAACAAGCTAAGGATCAGCCGTACTCCGTACTAACCGACGTTTTCATGTTGCTTAATGACTCGGCTACGTCGCGGTACCGTCAGTACGAGAAGGCTGGACTTGATTTCATTGCTCGGGATCTGTTTTTGGAACTGCTCGTAGGGACCGAAGAATTCGCGAAACTCGATATCCTAATAGGTGACGAACTTCCACAGAGGCAGGAGATAACTGCGTATGATCCCAAGACACGGAGCGGATTCGACGTGACCGTAATATGCCGGCGACTAGGGGAAGACACCGGCAGAGATATACTGTTTCACGTCGGCCGTCAAATTAAGCAGATATATGAACAATC
>DASYVB010000074.1:0-4144 GCA_036000525.1 Nitrospiraceae bacterium
CTTCTCTTTCTGCTCGGCAGGGGCTGGTTCGCCGGCGAAAGATACCGCCGTACCGAGGCCAAACGTGAGAAACGCTGCGAGTGCGATGAAACTTGCATAGCGAGTCATGGGAACCTCCTTAGGGTTGGTGAGTTGATAAAACTGAGCCACCGCAACATGCGATGCTATGGCTCAGAAAACACTCTGTGATACTGATGAGAGTGACGAGGCTCTCTGGTTATGGTGCAGAGCAAGGCAGATGCCTAACGTTTTGATTGGGGGAAATCCACCAGGGCCGAAATCGAAAAGGCGCGAAGGTATTCCATTCTCAACAGCTTATGGAGAGACTTCTTGCAACGACGAAGAACAGATTACGGGAAGGACAGTGAAATTCTGTAGGCGAGAGCCTGCGCAGCGATCTCTACTCTCGTCGTGGGGTTGGTGTATGAGATATAGTGTTTCCATGCGAGGACGACATCTTTTCTTTGGCTGGTTAGTTGCAGGTATCCTGCTCTCAGCCTGCTCATCTCAACGAATCGTTCCCGAGTCGATGGAACCACTCGTTGATAGAACTGTCTCATTTCGAGACGTGCTGGCCTCGCCGGAGTCCTACCGTGGACGTGTGCTCGTGCTTGGCGGTGAGGTGCTGAAAGCGAAGCGACTCCGAGACAGCACGCAAATCGAACTCTTGCAACTTCCGCTTGAAGATGGAGAAGAGCCGAGCTTCGATCGTCAACAATCACAGGGACGGTTCCTTGCGTTGCAGCAGGAGTTTCTTGATCCGGCCACGGTGGTCGAAGGAACGCGGGTGACGATTGTCGGGGAAGTCTCTGGGGCGAAGACCGATCGCCTCGACGACGTGGAGTATCGATATCCCACGCTGGTCGTGAAACATCTCCACATCTGGCCGGTTCAATCTTTTGGCCAACGGCAACCGGGATTATCCATCGGGGTCTTCGGCGGTATGGGAGTCGGCGGTGGAACTCGTCGTGGTGGTGGATTCGGAATCGGGTTCTGATCGGTTTCCTGGTGGGGCCTCATGCCTTAACAGGCTGGGGAAAAACTATTGTGGCACGGTCGCAACGAATGAGAGTAGGCTGAGGTCAAGGTTGAGCGAAGATCAGACTTTATTCTCGGCCTTGACCTGAGTGAATCCCCAGATGAGCAGGATGGCAACAACGATAATCCAGACCCAGCGACCGCAGCGAGTCCCGAGGCGCATTACTCCTTTCTGACAGCTACACCTTAGTGGAGTGTTTCCGCGCTCTACTGCAACCGCAATCTCCAGGGAAGGACTAAGGCCTCTCCGACGACGCGCCCGCTCATTTTCGAGACACCTTGTGCCCGTTTAACAAAGGTAATGGGCACCTCGTAAATGGAGAACCCGTGTTTCCATCCCCTCCAGCTCATCTCGATCTGAAACGCGTAATGTTCGGCTACTACGGCGTCTAAATCAATCGACTCAAGCACCTTGCGCCGCCAGCACTTCAGACCCCCCGTCAAGTCACATTGCGGGACCCCTAGTATAATCCTTGCGTAGAGATTACCGACGCGCGACAGGATGAACCGCCTGAATGGCCATTTGGACATAGTACCTCCTGGTATCCAGCGAGAACCGACCACGATATCCGCAACACCCCGGCAGGCTGCTTCTAACACGTTCCGGAGATCGACGGGTCGATGGGAGAAATCGGCATCCATCTGGCAGATGAATTCCGCCCCTGTCGTACGCAGTACGGTCTGAAAGGCTTGTTTGTAGGCTGAGCCAAGGCCAAGTTTCCCCGGGCGATGGATGACGTCCATTCGTCCCAAGGAAGCTACGAGCCGATCAGCTTCCATTCCGGTACCATCCGACGAAGCGTCATCAACCACCAGGAGACGGATCGAAGGGGAGATCGCCAGAACCTCCGGTACGAGGCGGGAAAGATTCGCGATCTCATTATAGGTCGGGATGACTACAACGGTAGGAGGAAGCGCAATCCCTTGCATAACAGCGTCACGCTAACCATTTCCGAGCTTCAGCCATTATGCAGGGATACCCAACTTCGTTTCCCCGTCAAGGAGAGCCATCTGAACGCACTCAAGGGAGTGAGTGCCGCGGTGGGGCTGAAAAGTCAGTGCATGCATAGGGGAAAAATGAAGGTAAAAGGAAGAACGATCTCAGCGACCACACCTACTGCCATTCCTAGTCGCTTAATAGTATGTAACGAATTGACGACTGATTTCAAATGGTGTTGGTGTATGGTGGTGGACCCGCACCTCCTTCGCCTCGTCACGAACAGCAATGTCGGACAGGCTCCTAGTCGATAAATCCGAAAACATCCCTGAGACTTGTTCTGGAGTTTCCCTGAAAGACTCCAGACACCCTATTTTTCCCCCGCGCTATAACCGGTCCCACGAGATCATGAATTAACGGTTCTTGATGATCTGGCCGACAATGCCGATGCCGATGCCGAGGAAGAGATAGCCGGCGATCACGTTCAACATGACGATGGCCTGGGCGATTGGATGTGTCGGTTGGTACTCGACCAACGCGAGCGAGGACGTGACATTGATCGCGTAATAGAGGCCGGACCAGAGGGGAATCCAGGCAGACGGATTGGTATTGTTAATCGGTTGCAGCCACTGAATGCGAAAGAAGATTTCATAGAGCAGGCTGAACAGCCCGATCGTTCCCAATATCCACGCGGTCCATCGAGGAATACTGATGCCGTATTTACTTGTCGTTTTCCAGGCTAAGAGCGCCAGGGGATGCTTCCCCTGCATCTTGGACCAGGCGACCCTCGCATCGCGTTCTTTGAGATAGGCGGATTCAGACTCGTCCAGCTCGCCCGTCTCTGCGAAACAATGGTTCGCTCTCGAGTAGGCACGAACAGCGGCATGTTGAAGAAGCTGTTGCGAGGAGCCGGCAGCTTCAGCACGCGCGGCCTGTTCGGCACACGCGCCTGCTTGTAAGAAGGCGCGTGCCGCATGAACAAATTGGTCCAATTGCTGCAGTTGGCGGCCGGCCTGATGGTACGCGTGGGCGGACTTTGCCGGGTCGTGGGTTTCGAGAAAATGCGCGGCGGCCAAGTAATAGCAGGCGGCGTGCAGCAGGTTCACACGCGAATCCTGTCGTGCGAACGTGTCGGCCTTCTGCAGGACTTCATCGGCGGACTGTGTCGTGGCTATCTCGTTCTCGCCCTGTCGGTAATAGCCTTGAGCAATCGGATCTGAAAAAGTCTGCTCGGTCATTCTAGCCCGCATTATTCATGACGGTTCGTCGCGAAATCGTGCAGTCGCCACGCGAGACAGGCGCGCGGAGCCGCGAAGGAAGGAGGCATACTTGAAACAGTATGTTGACCGACTGAGTGGCGAGCCCGCCTGCCTGAACGCTGGGCCAACCGCGTCCAGGCTTGTCGTAGCGGCGAATCCGCGATTGCAGCAGAAGTGTTCATGAATATTGCGGGCTAGGCCTCCGGGCGCGGCCATCATACCCCAAGGTGAGGTCAGCAAGAAAGTGCCCTTGTCCCGCGCGAACCGCCAGCCGTGCTTCGAAAGGTGTTCGGTGACTTTGCGCTGAAGGACGGTGTGCTGGCTCGTGATGGGATGAAAAGGAACACACGCTAGTGAAGGCACTCCTTGCTAATCAGGCCGCCCTTCATTTGACATCGGAAAGTGTTCCTGACATCTTCTCCGTCCACAACGCGATGCTTTCCATACCGTCAGAGCTCAAGGGGTATGAACAGATCGCGCGCTGTAAGAAAAGGAGGCCGCCACAATTCCCGGTATGTGACCGGGATGTCTGTGGCGGTTCAAGGCCTAATCGATGACTGACGCAGATTTCATGCGTCTCGCGATTCAAGTGGCCTGGCAGGGAGTCGAAAAGGGTGAAATGCCCTTCGGAGCCTGCATCGCGAGAAAAGGACAGGTTATCTCGGTGGCGCATAATAGTGCGAAGGCCAACATGGACACCACCGCCCATGCCGAAATACAGGCGATTCGGGATGCCAGTCGGAGCCTGAAAACGCTGGAGCTGAGCGGGTGTGTTATTTATTCCACCTGTGAGCCCTGTCCGATGTGCTTCACAGCCTGCGTATGGGCGAGGCTGGGCAGAATTGTGTACGCCTGCCGGATCGAGGATGCCGAGAGGGTTGGCATCCGGCAAGTTCCCATCTCGTCCGCT
>DASYVB010000075.1:0-10927 GCA_036000525.1 Nitrospiraceae bacterium
ACCCTATCGACAGTCACATGCGTCTTCTGCGGGACGAGCCGTGGCAGGGCCACGCGAACGACGCGTCCGTTAAGCCCGTACAAAACCGTGTCCACTCCCCGATTGGAATACCGATTCGACTGCGCAAACCCGCGGTTGAGAACTACCAACTGGAGTGCATCGAGACTGATCGGGAGGTCAAGAAACTGATCCTCCTTGCGTGGCGCAAGGCCATTATAGCTGATCACGACAACTTGAGCGAGTTGTTGGAGCGCCTGATTGGTCTCCCACTTCGTATCGGGAAATACAGATCGGTACTCGGCCAATTCTTGAGTGAAGTGTAGTGCCTCGGCCGTTCGCAGCAAATCTTCCCGCAGCTGGGACGGAACAGCCGTGTGTGACCATGCGCGGGTGGCATCGAAGGTCTCATAGGCCTTCCGATAGGCAATAAACGCATTATTCACATCGCCGGTACTCTCATAGAGGATGCCGCTCAAATAGCGCGCGAATCCGTCATCCCGATACGCATTTTTCTCCTCGGTTCGATCCGACAGGACGTTGAGCCGGTGGTCGATACGCCGGGCTTCGACCAGCGCATCTTGCCACTGACCCAACCGCGCATAATTGAGTGCCTTCAGCACGTTGATCAACACCTGTTCGTAGGGATCACCCTCATAGGGTAACGCCGTATCATTCGTCATGAACGCAAAGGTTTCCGTGCTTATCCTTCGAGTATAGAGATGATCCAATTCCTCCTCAGCCTGTTCCAATACAGCGTTGCTCTGCTGATAGTCGCCGGCGAGTTGAAGGGTCATCCCTCGATCCATGCCATAGAGTACACGGCTTTTCGAGCCATAGTCTTTCTCAGCCGCAGCGACGATGGCATCGGCGCCCTTGGGATCGTAGGCGCGAAGACTGGCTTCAATGAGGAGATACCGGTTGACCGAAGAGGCACATCCGGCAAGCAGCACAAACGCCAGTACGGCAAAGAGAGACTGGGTGGATAGAGAAAAGCCCAATCGTGCCGAAATAAGGGCGGTGGGGCGTGAGGCAAGAGGGCTCAACGGAGGTCGTGGAGCCTAAAACATTGAACGTTTCTTTTCGACGACTTTCTTAATCTTCTTCTGACCGTACCAAACCTTGGCGTTGCTTTCCAAATCCACCATCTGCAAATCGACTTGGTAGAACACCGCCTTCGTCCCATCGGCCTCGTCGAGGATCGTCGCAATGGTCCCCTTCATCATGTAATCGGCGCCGATCTCTTTCCCCGGTGCTTTCTGCGTATCCTCTCGCGAGTACATCGCTTGCTCTTTGCGCTCGGTGCGAAGTTCCTCGCGATCTCCCTTTCCTGCCACAAACGTAACTTTTTGTGAGTTCGTTAGCTCACGTTCAAGATCGGCCACAAACGTGTTGACGTTGATATGTTCGTGGCTGCTGTTCAGGATAGTCCCGACGACCACGACCGGCTGGCGATGCTTCGAGCCGGAGAATCCGTTGAGCCATGGATACTCCAGCGCCTCTTTGACCATAGACTCCGCAACCATCCTGGAGTCGGTATCGTTCCAACGTCCGCTCAGATCCGTGACGACCTCTGAGTCGACCCTGGTTACTTTTACCTCCTGGCCACAGCCTGCCAGTGACAACACCGCCACCGCCACGAGCCCGATTCGTCCTCGAGTCTTCACGTTCACGCGATACCTCCTCGCAGATGCAGCAATTGGCGGTCGATCAATAAGAGCACTCACCGCGGGGCCCGTTTGTCTTCTTCCTTTTCAAGCCGCTCAAAGAGCTTATCCGCATTCTTTCTGACGAAATCACGAACCTCCGCGTTGAGTTCCTTCGCCTTTTCGAGATTATCCTTCATCTCCTCGAGATTCAGCTTGGCCAACACGTAGTACGTGTTCGTTTTCTCATCCTTGTAGCGCTCGATGGGACGCACGCCGCTGAGGGTCGCGGTCGTCACCGTCTTAATGGCCCGCTCGACATGCTGCTCTTCCGTGTTCTTGGTAAATTCTCCGGCAGTCGTGGAGGCCGCATAGTCGCGCATCAAGTAGCCGGTATAGGTTTCAAAGGTTTTGGCAATTTCAGCACGGGCACGATTCTCAGCGGTATCCCAGGCCAGCGGCTCGTTCCGAACACCGATCACGGACCCGACGCCATAAAAGCCTTTACTATCTTTCTCGTTGAACGCCCCTGACCCTTGTTTCACCCACTTCGGAGGGCCGCCGCAGGCAGCAAGTCCGATCATCAGGGCGATAGCCACTCCTCCCCCGACCAACTTCGACCTGAACCCCAGTACCCTATTCATGCGCAGCCTCCTTGGTGACGATCAGGACAGTGAAACGGCGGCGTACCAGCGGCAGATGCCGGCGACGAACGTTCGAGAATTCACTGGAATTCATGCTAACATGCACCCCTAATCCAGTCAACGCAACCAGCGGATGATGGTTGACCGTCTCACCGTGCCCCTACAAGGAGAATGCCCGTGGCAGATGTCCAGATTGATGACGGTATCATTAAGATTCTGAACCTGGAAGTTCAAGATCCCAAGGCAGCCGCAATCCTCGCCGAATATCCTCAAGTACGCTGGGCAGAAATTACGCGGAAAGCAGTCAAGATTGGGCTAGGGTATCTGAAGGGAGGCGAACGAGCCTAACAGCAGGCTGCTGAAAAAGTCCGCCAGCAGCGTTCTCGCCTCGAAAGCATCCTCAACGTAGCCCAGAGGCTACGCCTCCGGTGCTTTCATCGGCTGCGGCCTTGCCGGACGGCCTTTTTGAGCAGCCTGCGGGAGTGTTCTTCTGCTATGTCACACGGGAAGACCATCGAGTTTTTCACGTGCTAACATAGTCTCTCCACAGGCTGCTAGGGCTTCGCGGGAGTTGACTGTGCAACAGCAGCCCGGGCACGGGCATGGTTTCCACCAAGTTCGAGATAACGCGTGAACGCTTCAACCGATTTGGACTGATCTTTCAACTCGTCGGCGTAGAGGATGCCCAGCGAGAAATAGACATCTACATAGTTGGGATTGACCACCAGCGCCTCCCGCATGGCGCGCTCAGCATCGGCATACTGCCCGCGCTTTTCGTATATCAACCCGAGCGTATACTGCGAATCCGGATTCTTCGGAGCATACTGCACCGCCAGTTTTGCCGCCGACAACGCATCGGCAAGGTTCGGCAGCACTTCTAGCAGCACATAGCTCTTGAGCACATAGGCGTCGCCGAACGTGGGGTTGTATTCCAGGGCTTTATCCAGCCGCTCCAACGCTTCCTCCGACGATTTGCCGGTTTGGAGAAGCACGAAGGCTTGTTCATACTGCATCTTCGCAGCCTGTCGTCGCTCGGCCGGAGACTGGGGATCTGCCCCCATGATAAAGGAGGCCTTTCGGCCCTCGATCAACACCGTATCCCCTTCCCCTTCAAGCTGCACAAAGAAGGGATGCTGGGCGCCCTTCGACCGTTCAAGAACTTCTTGCTTCACATAATCTCCGACTTCCGAGGCCATGAGCCATCCATTTTTATTACGATCCGCCATGCCACTCAGCCCATTCAGCAGGACTTGCACGAAAAGACTCCTCCCATTCTCCTGACTCAACAACTCACCCTTATCGCCCGCCGTCAACACTTGTACGGCTCGCCGATCCGTATCGTCTTCCGGGGCCAATCTCCCTTCGAGGGACAGTGGCTGAGCCGTGCTCACCTCCCACCCGCTAACTGCGGCATTCAAGAAGAAGAGGGTGTGTTTGGATGCGCTACGCCGGCTGAACTCTTTCAGCTGTTCAAACGTAATCGATTTGGACACATTTCCAATCTGCGCATCCCAGGGAACGAGATACCCAAGTTCCTTGCCGGCAAGATCCTGCGTGACACCCGCATGTCCGACGAAATAGAGCACAAGCCGATCATAGCGACCGACCTTGCGTGGCAAGAAATCCGAGAGCGTCTGCTGCAGATGACGAACACTCGCATCCTTGTCGTAGAGTTCAACGACCTCGTCGAAGCCCAGTTGGCGGAACGCCTGGGCCACCGCTTTGGCATCTTCAATCGCGCCTGGAATTTTCGGGGCCAGGAGGTAATTCTCCACCCCGATGACAATGGCCCACGACTTGTAATACAGTCCTTCCGGCTTCCCCAATTGGGCAGACGCCGATGGAGGACAGAACGTCGCCACCAGCGAGTAGACGAGAAACGCAAGAAGGAAGGGCTGCGGTTGTCGGTGAGCGATCGGCAACATCAATTGGACCAGCCTCAGTGTGTGACGCGTAATAAATTCACCCTACTCTCGCCTCTGCGAGACTGTCAAGAAACGGCAAACCGAGGTCACGCGCAGCCGCAGAGCCACGATATGGCTCTGCATTCTCCCTCTCCCGTACCAAGGTATGGTTGAGTTCCCCCCGCCCCTCCATCATAATGAGCATGATTTGCTTCACACCTCGACCTGAAGGAGTCATCGCACCATGGCAGAGAATATCGATACCCTCCTCAAGGAAAGCCGCGTGTATCAGCCGACCGCTCAGACCAAAGCCGCGGCCCATATTCAGGACTACGAGAGTGCTTACAAAAAGTCGATCGCCGACCCTGAAGGCTTCTGGAGCGACGTCGCCAAGGAGCTTGAGTGGTTCTCCCCCTGGACCAAGGTCCTGGAATGGAATTATCCCTGGGCCAAGTGGTTCGTCGGCGCCACCTGCAACATTACCTATAACTGTCTGGACCGTCACGTCAAAACCTGGCGCAGGAATAAAGCGGCAGTCATCTGGGTCGGCGAGAACGACCAAGAACGGGTCATCACCTATGGCGAACTCTACCGACAAGTCAATCGTTGCGCGAATGCGCTCAAGAAACTTGGACTCACGAAGGGAGATCGGGTCACGATTTACCTTCCGAAAGTTCCCGAGCAGATCGTTGCCATGCTCGCCTGCGCACGTATCGGCGTCATTCACAGTGTGGTGTATTCCGGGTTCAGCGCTCCGGCTCTCGCGAATCGCATTCAGGACGCCGAATCCAAACTTGTCATTACAGCCGACGTCGGGTTTGACCGGGGAAAGGTCCTCAACCTCAAGTCGGTAGTCGACCAAGCCGTAGCCAATTCCCCCACCGTCGAACGTGTCGTAGTCTTACGGCGTCAGACTCCGGGGGGGAGCTTATCCTCGCCGAAGGAAATCGATTGGCACGACTGGCTGAAGGACGAGAAGGCAGTCTGCGAGGTCGAGCATCTGGATGCAGAACATCCGTTGTATATCCTCTATACGTCCGGCACCACCGGCAAACCCAAAGGAGTGGTCCATGTCCACGGCGGCTACATGGTCGGGACCTACATCACCACGAAATACGTCTTCGATCTTAAAGAAGAGGATGTCTACTTCTGTGTCGCCGACCCGGGCTGGGTCACCGGCCACAGTTATATTGTGTATGGTCCCCTACTCAACGGCGCTACGATCCTCACAGCTGAAGGCAAGCCGGACTATCCGAACCCGGGCCGCTGGTGGGATTTAATCGAACGCTACGGCGTCTCGATTTTCTATACGACCCCCACCGCCATTCGCCTGCTCATGCGCTACGGAGAAGACTGGCCCAAGAAATATGATCTCTCCACCCTCCGCATCCTGGGCAGCGTGGGCGAACCGATCAATCCGGAAGCCTGGGAATGGTTCCATCGTGCGGCCGGTGGGGACAAACCGATCATGGATACCTGGTGGCAGACCGAAACAGGGTCCATTCTGATTACCCCCCTGCCGACCGTCCCCTTGAAGCCTGGCTCCGCTACCAGGCCCTTCCTCGGCATCGAAGCCGATGTTGTGGACAGCAAAGGCAACAGCCTCCCCGCCAACGCCGGCGGCCTTGCCGTCATCAAAAAGCCCTGGCCCTCGATGATGCGGACCATCTACAAAGATCCGGAACGCTACAAGACCTATTGGAACCAGATCCCGAACTGCTACACCGCCGGCGACATCTGCCACAAAGATGAAGACGGCTACATGTGGTTCATGGGCCGTGCCGATGACGTGATCAAAGTGGCCGGCAATCGGCTCGGCACCGCCGAAGTGGAAAGCGCGCTGGTCAGCCACCATGCCGTGGCGGAAGCTGCGGTGATCGGCAAACCACACAAGCTCGTCGGCGAGTCCATCAAGGCTTTCATCATTTTGAAACAGGGGGAAGTGGACAGCCCGGCACTGATCCAGTCGATCAAGGATCAAGTGATGAAGGAGTTGGGCAAGATCGCCGTGCCGTCCGAAATCGACATCGTGCCCTCACTTCCCAAAACCCGGTCCGGCAAAATCATGCGGCGGGTGCTCAAAGCGAAAGAGCTCGGACAAGACCTGGGCGATATCTCGACGATCGAAGATTGATTCAACCGGCTTCAAGACCGGTGATCAATGACACATCTGTGCGCTTTGCAAAGAAATCGGAGGCCGCTCATGTATACAGCAACAGGTTTCAGAATCACGGTGGCAATCGGAGTGTTGGCACTCAGCCTGGCAGCGATTAGCCCGGTCAACACCTGGGCCGCCGAACCAGTCAAGCAGGAAAAGAAGGCCAAGCAGGAGAAGAAGGCGAAAAAGCCAGCCCAGGTACGTACAGGCGCGCCCGCCCCCAAAACGACCGCCCCAAAAACGACCGCTCCGAAATTCGCCACGGCAGAGACTGCGGGAAACGCTCCATCCTGTTTCGGTGAAGCACCTAAGCTCGATAACCTTACGCCAGACGAAGGAAAAGCCGGAGACAGAGTCACCATCACCGGAACCAACTTCGGCGAGGCAGCCTGTTTACGGGGCGTCTCCTTCGGCCCAGGTCATCCAGCTCAGTTTCAACAGACCGACGACAGCATCACGACGACCGTGCCAAGCGGCGGAAAGAAGGGCCTGGTCCTCCTCACCGTCACCACCGCCTCGGGAGAAAACTCAAGACCGTTCCTCGTGAAATAGAGAGAGGAGGGCAGATTAGATGCTCTCCTTTGCTCGTGCAACGCGCGGTCTCAGAAGACCCTCGTCGGACACGCGCAGTGGGAGACCATCTAGCCTGCCCTCAAGGGAGAAGGTAGAAGAGCGGTGCTCGTTCGACGCGAGCATGTGAGGATCGACCAGACTACCCTGTGAAAAGAGAGGTGTAGAGAATTGTGACGTGCTCGCCCCACCCTCAAGGGAGCAGTAGAAGAACGTGGAGGAAATATCTGAGGGAACTCGTCGGACATGAGGCGTAAGTCAGGCGAACCGATCTATCTCAAGCGTCACATGCTGGGCCTCGCCCTGGCCGTGGTCTTCCCCATTCTGCTGCCCCTCCTGTACCACCGCTACATCGCACCACTGAGCTTTGCCACTCTATTTGTAGCCGGACTCCTCATCGCTGTCGCTGGAGCAATCGCGCTCTATTTTATCTACCGATCCTCGGCTCAGAACGAACCATAATACCTGACGCCGGACCTGTCTCATATCATCTATTCCTGCTATTCCCGCCATCCGCTCGTCGTTCTCTATCCACGCAGTACCTTCTCCCAGTTCGTTCATTTTAGCCCGCAGCTTTCCCGCTCACCGGCATCGGACCAGGGAGTGATGGTCTTCCACCATCGCCCGGATCGTCATCTCTCCGTGGCGACCGGCCGACCAGTCGGTAATGGCCTCCCCGTCGAGGATGACTTTGCAGTTAATCGCAATTTAGTGCGTTGCAAAATGCAAGTGACTGGATTACAATGTGTTCCGCGTCCTAGCATTCCCTACATAGGCCGGAGGTACGTACTAACAAGCGACCTTCAACAATAGAATGACAGAATGAAATTTGAACGATCAGAATGCCCGATCACCAATGTTCTGGATATCCTGGGTGACAAGTGGACACTCTTAGTGATTCGAGATCTCGTATTGGGCAAAAGGCGCTATCAGGAATTCATATCCTCCCCAGAAAAAATGGCCTCAAACATCCTTGCGGATAGACTGAAACGATTAGAGGCTGGCGGCCTTGTTACCCGACGGTCGTACCAGGGGAACCCCGCACGCTACGAGTACTTCCTGACAAAGAAGGGAAAGGGTCTAGAGCCGGTATTGGAGGCAATCATCGTATGGGGGCAGAAGCATTACCCGGGCACGAAGAGATTCCCTCGCGTCGAGCACCGCTAAGGGCCTATTCACATTGCTCTTCGCCTGGCAAGCAACATGACAAATAGCCGCTCGGTGATCTGGTAAGAATAGGAGGACTCACAGATGGATCATTAGCCCCTATAGAATCGACATAAATTGTTCGGATATCGAGGAGACTGTGGGTCTCCATTTTCCAGACAAACGCAGCACAAATAATGTCCAACCAATGAGGAGGGATGAGATATGCCTTTGTGGAAAGTTTATCATCCTGTCGGAGCGTTTACGGCTGAAGACAAAAAGACGCTGGCCAAGCGGGTTACGGAGGTGTATGCGAGCGTCCCGATCCCTAAGTTCTATGTGGTGTTCATTTTTGAGGAGGTAGCCAAGGACTCCTGCTTTGTAGGTGGCGAGCCGCATAACAAATTTGTCCGGTTCAAGATCGATCAAATTGCTAGGACGATACCTGGTCCGGTCCTCAGAGAATGGTGGATCAGGACACTTGATGAAGTCATTGCTCCCTTCGTAAAGGACAGGGGGTATGATTGGGAGATTTCCATTGACGAGACACCTTTTGATCTTTGGTCTCTTCATGGGGAACTTGCTCCGCCTTTTGAATCTGTGGCTGAGAAGCGGTGGGTGAAGGAAAATAAGGCGAGTCCCTATACCTTAGCGGAAAAGCTTCCTGTCAATCTCATCCTCGCTCCCGGAATAGCGGACCGTTAGGATCCGGCTTAGCTGGCCGTGAGCGTATGCGGAGAGTCGGACCCAAGAGAGATGACGGCCAACATGGCAACGTCATCTCTCTTGGGACAAATTCCTACCCGTTCCGCTAAGTGTCCTCGCCGGCCCGTTGTATGAGCGTGATCCGAAACTGTCGCGCCACGATGCGCGAGACTCACATTGCCCGCCGACAAGGCCGTGCCCGCGAAGAGGCAATGTGTAGCTAGGCGCTCTCCGTACTCGGCTTTTGATGTATCCAGGTGAGAGGAGTAGTCACGTCGGCAAGGTAGGCCTGCCCAAATCCCAGAATCAAGTGCATGTCCTGTAGCCGCAATTCCCAGAGCGAGAAATCCCCAAAGCCAAACATCATGGCCGATTGGGGAAAGCGAGCCAGATAGCGTTCTTTCACTTCAGCATAGCCCGGTGCACCAGTATTCAACAGCACCGCCTCACCCTGAAGATTCATCCGCCGTAGGGCCAAGGGGTTCTTCCCAGGCCGATCCGGCTCCGAGACAAACAGCCCCACGCGAGGGTCGACCAACAGATGTTCGGTGTGCATTGCCAAGCGGCTCACATGAATGTAGGCGCGCGTCCAGTGTTCGCCAAAGACATAGGGCACATGCGACCCAAACGGCCGCCCGTTTCTGATCGTCAGCAGAACCCCCGTACGGACCTCCTCGGCCAGATTGGCCCAAGCAGCCTGAACCTCCTCATTCGACAGAGCCGCAGACATCGCCATAGAGACACTCTCCCCCCAAATTATCATACCCCGTCTCGCCAGTCTCACGCATCTCACCAGTCGCGCTCCCATGAGTCCGTCACGAGCATCCACACATCGGGCCTGCCCTCTACGCCTCCTGCATCCGCATGAACTGGCGTGCGTCGATCAGGTCCTTTCTGGTACAGAGCTGCTTCTCAAGCAACAGATGCTCCAGCGCCGCAATCCGGGCCGTCATCTCCGGCAGTACAATATCAACCTGCTCGCGCAGGTCCCGCAGCCGGCGGCTCAGCCCCGAATTCCCTCGCTTCGCAGCGAATTCATTCTTCACCAGACCAACCGCTCGACCTCGCACCAGCTTCCGCGGAACGATCCTCTTGATCGACATGGTTCCCTCCAAGTTGATAATCCTCCCACCCGGCTTTGCAGGGCCCGCCACATACGCTGCCACACCTCCATCCAAGACCCATGATACACCGGAACAACCGCACCGGGGCTGGATCGGTCTATCTGGTTTATTTGGTTCGTCTGGTCAACACCACAATCCAAAATACTGGCCCAGTACTGCCA
Organism: Nitrospiraceae bacterium; assembly: GCA_036000525.1. Classification (GTDB taxonomy): domain Bacteria; phylum Nitrospirota; class Nitrospiria; order Nitrospirales; family Nitrospiraceae; genus Palsa-1315. Next base: position 10,056 of record DASYVB010000075.1, read on the forward strand.
GCCATAAGCTACACCCTCCCATCTCCTCACTGCTACGTTTCCCCTCTCATGTGTTACATTTCACGTCCCGTGAAAGGCAGGGTGATTTCTTCAGGGGAAAACGGTATTCTTTAGCGCCAACAAGTGCGCCATAGAGACGCCCAACTCGAATCATTTCGGCGGAAACAAGAAAGGGAATCCATGAGCTCGACCGCAGGCACGACCGCATCACGTCAATTTAAGAAGCTCCTCTTATCAGAGCAACTTGAGTTCATCTGTGAAGCCCACAATGGCGTCAGCGCAAAAATCGTTCAAGAAGCCGGCTTTCGAGGCATATGGGCCAGCGGCCTCTCCATCTCCGCGCAATTCGGCGTCCGTGACAACAACGAAGCCAGCTGGACCCAAGTCCTGGAGAACCTGGAATTCATGTCCGATGCGACCACGATTCCAATTCTCCTCGATGGCGATACGGGATACGGCAACTTCAATAACATGCAGCGGCTGGTCCGCAAACTGGAGCAGCGCCATATCGCCGCGGTCTGCATCGAAGACAAACTCTTCCCCAAGACGAATAGTTTCATCAAGGGGGGCACTCAACCCCTGGCGGATATGCAGGAGTTCTGCGGCAAAATCAAGGCAGGAAAAGATGCCCAGACCGACCCGGACTTTTCCATTATTGCCAGAGTGGAGGCCTTCATCTGTGGCTGGGGGCTCGCTGAAGCCCTGCGTCGAGCCGAAGCCTATCGTCAGGCGGGGGCGGACGGCATCCTCATTCACAGCGCCCTGTCGGTGCCTGATGAGATCCTCTCGTTCAAACAGGAATGGGGGAATCGTTGTCCCGTCGTGATCGTACCCACCAAATATTACGCCACGCCCACCGATGTGTTTCGGCA
>DASYVB010000076.1:0-21875 GCA_036000525.1 Nitrospiraceae bacterium
GGGAAAACCAGAAAGCCCTCGCCCGGGCAAATGGCACGTCCCGGGAAATCGATTGCGAAGCAATCGGAGGGTAGGGCGGGTGAAAAATATCTGCCAGTGGGTGGGCGGGTGAGAACGTTGCGCGCAGTTGGGATCATCCCAGTCATCCCTTATAAAGTGATAGTTCGCTGCGGCCTTGCTTGGGAAAAGGCGCGTCCCTGGGCGAAGAGGCTGTCTTGGCAGACTCAGGGTGGGCAGGTGAAATAGCCGCCGGGGTTGGGCGGGTGAGAAGGCTGGCCTGTTTGAGCATCCTGCGAGAGTGTTTTCCTGAAGGGCTCACACCGCTTCAGATCGCTCCTTCAATCTGGCGAGCCGTGTCTTGTCGAGTGCCACAAATACGGACTTTTCCTGAGACACCGTCACGGCGCCCGGTGCCTGTCCCTTCGCTTTCTTGACCCACTTGCGTCTCGTGTAGATGACGTCGCCTTTCCCGCTTTTCCTCAAATCGCTATAGAGCAGCGCCAGCGTGGCGGCGTCTCGTATTGTCTCGGGCGGCGGATCGTTTCCTTTTTCCAAGCGCACCACGACGTGTGAGCCAGGCGTGCTACGGGCATGCAACCAGAGGTCGTCGCTCTTGGCGAGGCCGAACGTCAACTCGTCGTTCTCGCGAGCGTTTCTTCCGACATAAATCGCCAAACCGTCTGATGAGGTGAAGCGACGGAACGGACCTTGACGCTGTTCCTGACGGCCCTTTCCCCCGCCTGTCCGAGAGAGGGTTCGTGCGCGCACTGTGAGTTGGGGTTTATTGGGCGGCTGCCAGGTTCCCTGTTCGATAGCAGTTAATTCTCGGCGGAGAGTCTCCAATACCTTCTGCCCTTCCTCGATGCGTGGGTGCAGCTCTCGCTCTGCAGCCAGGTGCTTCCGATGCTTTCGGAAGTAGTCGTCCATATTGCCCTGGGGAGTTTTGGTCTGGTCGAGCGGGATCGTCAGGTTGGGAAGCTTCTCATCGAAATAATCCACCAGGGTTACATCGGTCTGGCCCTTGCGGATGGTCCCGAGGTTCGCCTTGATGAGTTCGCCGTAGCGGGCGTAGGCCTTGTACTTCTCTGCCTTTGCGAGGTCTTCGTGCCATGCCTCAATACGGCGGCGGAGCTTCTTGATGGACTTCCTCAATATTCCCGTCCGGGCGGTCCGTGCCGTCTCGACGGTGGAAGCGGCTTCCACCTTGTGGTAATGGGCTTCGATGGCAGCCGACAGAGGAAATGGTGATTCTTGAATGTCCTGGCTGAATCGCGCGTGGTCGGTGGCACCTCGTTCTCGTCGTTGCTGGAGAGTGGGAGGAACGTACAGCTGTCCTACACGGCCCTTCACCTCGTTCAGGTCTCGTCGGATATGGCCCGCCGCATCGAGTACGAGGAGATTCGATGTTTTCCCTGTCAGTTCCGCGACCAATCTGCAGGGACCTTCCTTGGCCGTCAGTGCAAGCTGAACGATCCGGTCTCCTTGAATCTGTTCGACCTGGTCGATTCGTGCCCCTTGGAGATGGGCGCGGAGAAATTGACAGAAGGATGGAGGTGTCGGTGGATTCTGAAAGGCTTCTGTGGTGATGTGCAGACGGGTGGCTTCCTGGTGGCACGAGATGAGGAGTCGGTGCGTCTGTCCCGGCGCGCGAATCTCCAGTACCAGCGTACGATCCTTTGGCTGGTAAATTTTTTGAATCCAGCCCCCGGCCAAGGCCGGAGCAAATTCACCCGTCACCTTCGCAATTTCCGTCGCGGTCAGTCCCACGATTTGCCTCTGATCGGCCGATGTGTTCGAAGAGCGCGACCTAGATTTACAATGAATGATGGAATTTCCCCACTCAGGTCATCGTCTCGTAGGCCAGGCCTTTTTTGCTGCATGGGACCAATATGTGTCACACGTATGAGCGGTATAGGCCGAATGTTGTTCGGCCCCACTCTACGATTCACTGCTAAAACACGCAAGCAGTCGCTGTAACACCTGTGGCATTGAGATTGCTATCTCTGAGATTAAGTAAACGGCTGGTTACACGGCTGCTAAGCTTAGAAGGCTGCTGGAGGACTTTTTCAGCATCCTCTTAGAAGGGGAGTGAGTGGTGGCGTCAGGGTCGTGGGCTCCAGCGGTAATAGAGGAGGGTCCCATGGAGTGCACCAGATGCGACGGTCTCATGGTTGCTGATAACTTGATCGACATACAGGAGAGCAGTATTCCGATGTGGATGAAAGGATGGCGATGTGTATCTTGCGGGAACATTGTCGATCCGCTCATCCAGCAACATCGGATGATCCAAAAGGCGGGGGCCTTGCGGTTACTCGGAAAAGAAGCAGCCATGCCGCGGCTCCGACACGCGCTCAAAGCTACGGCCTAAGCCAGTCGGCCCGACGATATCAACGGCCCCGATCCCTTGCCGTGATATGCATATCTGTTCAATATGATTTCGAATCTGCTCCCAGCCTCCTGGTGTCCCGCGCGTTCTTCTTCCTAGCCCGCAATATTCATGAAAGTTCGTCGTCCCCCACCCATCCTTCCCCTATGATATAGCAATCAGGCGAGGGGCAAAGGGGCTAGCAGTCGGCGTTCCATCTTGTTCATCGAACTGTATGGTTTAGAGCCTCAGCCCAGCGGGATTGACGGGGCCTATTCCCGCTGGCCTGTCGATACCCGTAAATAACTCGACAGGTTGGAGGCGATGTGTGAGGCTCGCTCTAGTAAGGCACTTCTCTTGCTCAAACAGCTCTTCATGACACTCAACTCTATGACAGAAAGCTTCGATCTGGCGACGGCCCGAACCGGTCGCCGGCGGGATTGGCTGCGTGTCATGACCCTCAGTCTGGTTGTGACCGGGTCCTTTCTGCTGCAAGGTTGCCTCGCAGGAGCCTGGGTGGCAATGGTGACAGTGGATTCAATGAGGAGCAGCAATGTGACCTTTGAGCCGTTCGAGCAATCATGGGTGGCACAGCAGGACCAATCGAACGATGCTGTCCACAATTTGAAGGTGACGAGCGTAGCAATCCTTCCGGTTGAGGGTGATCCGGAGATGGGCGCGCGGCTTGCCACCATGTTGCAGCAGGAAACCACGTTGCGCGTCGAGTCGCCGGCCACCGTCGCGGACGGAGTCACCGGAGCCGATCCGCGTTCGGCAGAAGCCGATGATGCAGATCGTAGCGCCTTGGCCAAAAAAGTCACGCGGGACCTGGGCGTCGATACCGTTCTCGTCAGCCGAGTTGCCGGTTCGACTTCTCATCCGAGCGACTGGGGGTGGAAAGCAGAGGGTTCACGACGTCTCTATCTATACCTCGTGAATCGCGACGGCCATCTGCTCTGGAAGGATGAACTGCCCTTCACGCTGGTAAATGGTTCCACATTGCCGCAGGAAGCATCCGTGCAGACCGATCTCAGCAATCACGTGATGCAGCATGTCAAAGAACTGCGCCTCGATGAACTTGGCTACCTACCAAAGAAAACCTTGTACAGGATCCCAAAAAAAGTAGGCATTCTCACCCGCTAGACCCCGGCGACTACTTCACCCGCCCACCCTAAGGCTGCCAAGACAGCCTCTTTACCCAGAGACACGCATTTCCCCACGCAGCGTTCTCGACACCATTTAAAGCGTGAATCGTTTCTCGTGAACATGCCGTAGTTGATTCTGCAACGAGAGCCGAACGACGCTTCACGAACGACGTGCGAAGAGACGGCCTTGTTGAATATCTTGTGTGAGTTTCCTACTGTTATGCCACACATGCGGACCACCGAAAATCTCACGTGCCAAGTTAGTTTCTCCATAGCCTGCTAACCCTTCTTGCAGCGCTTCCCTTCCTCCGGTACAGTCTAACTCCATCATCCATCTCGGAGCCTGTGATCTCCATGCCGTTGTTCGATGTACCATTGCTGGCTCGTCTTCAGGAAGAGTTTCGCCTGTCGATGTATCGACTGCTGGGAGATCTCTGCCTGGATTTAGAAAACCAATATGCCGACTTCGTGAAATCGTTGTCCTTGCCTGTGGCCTACTTCCGGTTCCTCGGGCAAGCACTCGAGCGGGATGCGTACGCCCACTGGAAAGTTGTCGGCTGGATCGAAGCGCTGAACGACCTGGTCTACTTCATCGATTTGTTGCAACAGATTCGAGAGGAGCAGAATCCTCGTGAGTTCGCGGCGCAGCTGTTTGCCGAGTGCCAAGAAAAGTTCTTCGAAAACAGTTATCTGGACGATCTGTTTCCACGCGGGGTCTCCCAGGCCTCCGGGCTTGAACGGCGACTCAACGAACTTTGCGCCCGCCTCACGCAGGAGCTGACGCAGGAATCGCTCTGTCTCGTGCCGGGACTTCCGATGTTGTGGTGCGCCTCTCGCAAGATTCCGTCCTGGACCATAGAGGTGCATCTCGGCCACAACGTCGAACGGGCAGAAATGTTGGGGACGATGGCCGTTGGGATGGAGGGCGATATCTACGAAGCTCCTCCCCCGGTGAAGAGTGCCCTCAAACAAACATCTGGCCAGGCAACTATTCTCGTCCGGCCGCAAGATCTGTCTCTGAAGATCGGACGAACCATGACCCCTCTGTGCATGAGGAGAGGCAATCGGTTGGAGTGGAGCTGGACGCACCGGTCGCCAGTCGTGGCGACGGAGACTCGATCTAAGGCCGTCACAGTCGGGCCGACGCTCGTATACGGAAAAGACCGCCAACCTCGTACGGTGGCCTCCACCTCAGCCGATCAAGTTGCGCGAATCGGGCGGGCATGGTCAGTCGTACAAGAGGCCTGGCCGGAAGGGCACGAGGTCCTCGCGCTCTTGACCACTCGGATCATCCCGCTCAAGGCCAAGGGCGTTGTCAGCTTCAGTTATCGCCACCGGCCCGGCCTCTCCTTTATCAACTGCTTCGACCGGGACCACCTCGATCTGATTGACGATTTGATCCACGAGAATAGCCATCACCATTTAAATCTTTTATTGCGCAAACAGATTCTCTATCACGGGGATCGCAACCAGCAGATCTTCTATTCCCCCTGGCGCCGCAGCCTGCGTCCGGTCAGAGGCATTCTGCACGCGTCCTTTACGTTTGTGATAGGAGCGATGCTCTTCGAGCGACTCTCAACGTGGGCCTCTGGACGGAGTGGCTTAGCTCGATGGAAACGAGCAGGACTGACCTCGCGCGATCTGCAGCGAGCCAGGTTTCGCTGTCTTGAAGAAGTGGAATCTGTCCGATACTCCATTCAAGACTTGGAGTATGCCGGCTGGCATCTCAAGTGGCTCACCGGCTCAGGCCAACGGCTGGTCAAGCAGTTGGCAGAAGCGATCGAGCAGGTTGAGCACAACATCGCACCCCAAAGAAAAGCCGTCCTCGCCTCCAAATTCGGCCCACCCCTCCGACGTCATATCAAGGAACTCCACCAAGCCCGCCAAACCTACGGGCCGGTGCGGTTAGGCAAAGTCTGAGTGAGACCTCTCCACATGCGTTGTTCTGCCAGATCCACTCCGCTATCATTGCGATATGAAAAGACCTGCCCTCAAAAAGAATAAGCCATCCCTTCGCAACCAGAAACAGCAGTCTTCTTCGGACGCTGCTGCGATGCAGGTCGCGGCAGCCATCCAAGCCTCGCGCCGAGGTGAGAAGCGCAATCGTGCCGTCAGTTCACTTAGTACTTCTTTGCCAGGAGGTGCCAGCATGCAGCAGGGAATGCAACGCAACGGAGTCATCGTCGGATTGCTCTCATTAGGCGTACTTGCCACGGTGGCCCTGACGACCGGCCCCGCCCAGGCTCAAACCACTTCGGTGTGGCCCGATTACGCTACGCCGTCGTGGAACCAGACGCTTCCGAGCCCCACGCGGTTCATCATTCTCTCAAATTTCGCTGGCGCAGCGGTGCTGGATCAGAACACCGGGCTGGTCTGGGAGAAGTCCCCACAGACGGTGACTGCTACGTGGAATGGCGCCCGCTTCACTTGCATCAACAAGAACGTCGGTGGTCAGAAAGGGTGGCGCCTGCCGTCCATCCCAGAGCTGGCTAGTTTGATCGACCCCTCCGTAGCCCCTCCGGGTCCGACCCTTCCGTCAGGTCATCCCTTTAACGATGTCCAGTCGGCTGGTTATTGGTCGGCGACCACGAGTGCCGAGGATCGCTCCGACGCGTGGTTCGTGTACTTCGGCATTGGCTTCGTGGACAGCGACAGTAAGACCTTCAGCGGCCAGGTTTGGTGTGTGCGCGGTGGCACGAATGCTGATGCATATTAGCGAAGCGCGCGGGACTTGCGAGACGGGCGAAAAAGGCGAGACAACCGCGAAAGGTAAGAGCCGAGAACAAAGGTCAGCCCCACCCTCCGCCGCCATGTGAAAGAACTCCAGCGAGCCCGCCAGACCTACGGGCCAGTGAGACTTGGGAAGGTGTGTGACTGCCGAGTCCTCATCGTGCGTTGTGTTCATATGGAGGCTACGGTATCATGGCACCTATGAAGGGCAACGCTCTCAAAGGCAATAAGTCGGTAATTCGTAAACAGAAGAAGGGCACTTCTTCTGAGTCCGCTATCATGCGGCGTAAGGTAAAACAGAACTTTGCGGCACAAGTCGAAGCCTTCATCGAGCGGTACCGGCCTGCCTTAGAAGTCCTCGCAAAGCGGTGATCTACCTCAGTGTCGAGCAAGTCCTGTTTCTTCACGATCGACTGATCGAAGAGACCGGCGGAGAACATGGTGTGCGAGATCTCGGCGGGTTAGGGTCTGCCCTCGCGCGCCCACACGCTGCATTTGGCGACACAGAGTTCTATTCCGACATCTTCACCAAGGCTGCGGTGCTGATGGACGGCCTGACGAGGAATCACGCCTTCATCGATGGCAACAAGCGGATCAGCATTTCCACCGCCGTTCTGTTTCTTCATGTGAACGGCTATCGCCTGACTGCAACAAATCCTGAACTAGAAGAATTTGCGATTTACGTGACGACCATGAAGCCAAGCATCGATACGATTGCCGACTGGTTTCGCACCAAAACCGTTCGGGCAAAAACGCGTTGACCCTTGCCGCCTTTATTACGAACTCCGGAATGCCCGCATGACCTACAGGCCAGTGCGGCTGAACAAAGCGTAGCTTCGTGATCTTAATTTCTAAAACAATCGCTTTTGTATTTCGATGCTTAGTTCGTAAGTGAATTCTGGCCAATGGAGTTCTTTGGGGAGCCACTCCTTGATTTTCGAGATGATAGTTGACGCGGACACAATAAGCTTGTTGGCGGTTTCTGTAGTAACGGTAGTTTCGCCTATTTTGGCCATTCCCTCATGGACGAAAGAATTTCGCGCATCTTTTAGATTCTTAAAAGCTTCCCACAGCAAGGGTTCATCCTTTAGTGAATGGCCCGTGAGGAACTTAAAGAGGGCATCATATTGCTCTTCCAGAGTTGGCTCTTTAAGCCAGTTACCTCGTTGATTTATCCAATGCCATAGTTCTGGTGGGATAACTTTAGTGGGGGCAAGGCGATCTAGGACACGGGAAATGAAGACTTCCAATGCTGTAGCAGCGAGTACAAGGGCGGGTCCAATGCTTGGCATTTCAACTGTTGCATCGAGAAGGAGGCTTTCCCATGGAGGTGGCTCATAGTCTGGCGGCAGACTGAATACGTCGGTCCAAATCTTGTTTGTCAACGCTATGAAAGAAGACGAGAAAGATTTTACTCCTCGCCCCCTGACCAAACCTGCTTCTTCTTTGAGTTCGCTTTCGTCATCGTTCAAATACCGCATTCGCCAAGTAACCAAAGGAAATCTTACGGGCCGCACCTGACCTGCGCGTGCGACATGACGCAGGCGAATAAGGAAAAAGTTAATGGCTCGGTCGACGATCGGCTCTGGAGGGTCGTAGGGAGTTTCAGTACGTCTGTCGAAATTCTCCTTCTGAAAATCAATTCGTAGGGCATCTGCTTGAAATGCTGAAACACCGTCTATGGCGATCTTGTCCTCTTCGGCTATAGGGGGAGCGTAATCGCTACGTCCAGGTGGGTAGAATCGAACTTTATACCCCGAGTCCTCAGCTTCGTAGACAGGGTATTGCTGGCCTTCTGGAACGGTGAGTTTGAAAGGTAGAAGAACAAATAATCGGGCAATCATGTCGGAGGCGATCCATAAATGAAGCTAAAACTTTGCTCAGGAATGGAGGGATCTTACAGGATGTTCAAAAAGGACCTCCAGTAAGGCCGGATAGGGGGGGTCTCCCCGCTTCACCACCCGTATTAGCGTGTCGGTGTGTGGATGGTCGGGTTGAGTTGTAGGCAATTAATTAATTGGTGCGAGCGAACTGGGATGCTCTCAACTGCGCGCGTCCAACGAGGGCCTTCCGAGGCCGCGCGATGCGCGAGCACGGAGAGCACCCAGTTGCTCCCACCTCTTAAGGCTCAACAACGACATCCACAAACGCCGGCACACTATCCGCTCCCTTCTTGTCCGTCACCCGCAACTTGAACCGGTAGGTCCGTTTCTCTGACACGGTCGGCGCGAGGAACGAGGCTTCGGCGTTAGCCACGTCCAGCAGCGCGATCTTGCTGCCTCGTACCTGACTCCACGCATAGTACAGGGCTTCGCCTTCTGCATCACGGCTTTTCAATCCGCTCAGCTTCACTTGCGATCCAGCCTTCACAGTCTTGTTCGTTCCGGCGTCGGCCACTGGCGGTTCGTTCGGCTCGTCGTTCACTGTCACCCCGACATCGAGTGAGGCTTGCTTGCCGCGGTTCGTGACCGTGAGGACGGTCTTACCGTTGCCGACGATCTGTAACAGGCCGCCGGGCAGCACTTGGATGACCTTAGGGTTCGAAGATTCGTAACTCGTGCCGGAGGCAGGGGAACTGATGCGTCGAGTGACGCCGTCGGCGAACTCGCCCACGACCGGCAACTCGAAAATCTTGCCCATTGAATCGACGTGGCCGAATGCAGAAGATTGTCCCGCTCGTCCGAGCTGCAGGGGTTTATCGGTTTCGAACTCAATGGTCGCGAGAGCGGCGTCTGGTTCTACATTCACCAGGATTTCGTCGAAGACGGATCTCGTCCCCAAGCGTCCTCGCGAAATTTCGGCGACTGCCAGCAAGCGCATGGGCCCGATGCCGTCTTTCGGGACCAACAACGGGCCGCCGAAGGGCGGGTTATGGTCGGACAACCCGATCATCGCCACCGGCGCAACGATTGACCCCATGGCGGTGGCATCTTCCTGTTCGACAAGGGTGTCATCCTGTTCGCCATACCAATAGTAGCGGACCTGGACGATGCCGGAATCCTTGCCGAGGTCCACTCGGGCGGTGACAGTTGTGCCTGATGTCAGCTTCGCCCCTTCCGCCGGTTCGATGATCGTAAATGCATGGGCCGGCTGCGCTGGAAGCGCAAGCCACAAGGCAAAAGTAAAAAGGCAAAAGTTCCGAACCCACGTTTGACGTTTCACACCTAACGTTTCACGCCACACGGTCATCTCTTCAGGTGGAAGGGGACGTCGGTCAGGATGACGCGATCTTTGAACAGCAACGCCGTCTTGAGGAGTAGCGCGCGTTGGTTGTGCAGGAGGCTCTGCCACCAATGGGCGGGAAGAATCTCTGGGATCACGACGGTCACCCAGCTGTCGGGTTCCTTCTCCAGAATTTCTTCGATGTAGTCGAGCAAGGATCCCATAACAGAGCGGTAGGGAGAGGGGAGGGCGATCAAATTGACGCCACAACCCCATTGGGCCCACTGGATTTGTATGCGTGCCGTGGACTCCGGATCCACATCCACCATTATCGCCCGAATCTCGTCGGCACGACTTCGTGCGTAATCGACCGCTCGAATGACCGCTTGATTGACGCCATTGATGGGAACAATGACGATATTGCGGCGTGGAAGTGGAGGACGGTGATCACGCGTGAGCGCGATCTGTTCAGAGACGGCTTTGTAGTGAGAGCGGATCGAGCGGAACATCATGACCAATACGAGAATGAGGAGGAAGACGATCCAGGCGCCGTGGGTAAACTTGGTACTGGCGATAATGATGGATGCAATGCCGGTCGTGACGGCGCCTACGCCGTTCACCATCAGTTGCTTTCGCCAATGAGGCCCCTTCTTGGTCAGCCATCGGCGCACCATGCCGGCTTGGGCAAACGTGAAGGAGATGAACACGCCGACTGCGTATAGCGGGATCAAGGCGTGCGTGTCGCCGTGAAAGAGGATCAAGAGGAAACAGGCGAAGACCCCTAAAATGATGATCCCGTTTGAGAACACCAAACGGTCGCCGAATGTCGCCATCTGACGGGGCATATAGCCGTCGCGCGCCAGGATCGAAGCGAGATGGGGGAAGCCGGCAAAGGCGCTATTGGCTGCAAGGACTAACAGCAGCATCGTCCCAATCTGGAGCGCGTAGTACAGAGCCCCGGTGCCAAAGGTGAGACGCGCTAATTGAGAAACGACCGTCTCATCTGTTTTGGGCAGAATTCCATAGTGGTAGGCCAGGAAGCTGATACCCATAAATAAGGCCGCCAGAATCAGTGACATATGAATCATGGTGGTCGAGGCATTCTGGGACTCCGGCCGGCGAAAGGCTTTCACGCCGTTCGAGATCACTTCCATTCCGGTCACAGCCGAACAGCCGGCGGCAAATGAACGAAGAATCAAGAACAGAGTCAGTTCTTCGACCGCCGTCTGGTGGTCTGGCGACACTGAGACACCTTGTCCGAATAGGGCCTGTATACTTCCGATCACCACCATCACTCCGAGTGCGCCGATGGCAAAGTAGGTGGGAACGGCAAAGAATTTACCCGACTCCCGCACGCCGCGAAGATTCATGACGATAATGAAGACACTCGTGACTAGCCCGAGGGCTTCGCGATGGGCGAACAAACTTGGTATGGCTGAGGTCAGGGCCGCTATGCCTGCCGCTACGCTGACGGCCACTGTGAGGACATAGTCGATCATCAACGCGGCCGCTGCGATCAGCGCCGGCAGTTCCCCCAAGTTGTTGCGGGATACAATGTAGGCCCCGCCACCCTCCGGGTACTCGTAGATGATTTGGCGATAGGAAATGGTCAGGACGACGACGAGAAACAGAATCGCAAAGCTGATGGGGATGGACCAGGCAATGGCGGCGGTTCCTGCAAGGACCAACACCAGCAAGATTTCCTCTGTGGCATAGGCCACGGAAGAAATCGCGTTCGAGGAGAAGATCGCGAGAGCGAGGGTTTTCGATAGCCGTTCGTGCGCTGCCTGAGTGCTTTTGAGTGGATCGCCAACTAGCCAACGCTTCAGAAGCATACCAATCATTATCGCACATAACTGAAGGTGTGCGAATAGAAGAAGCCTCAGACGTCAGAGGCCGAAAGCCCCACTTGTCTATGCGGTGTGGAACTTCGCATGAGAGGAAACGCGAGTCGTGTCGTCAGCCGCAAGGGATCTTTAAAGGGTTGACTCCTCTATGTGAAATTCAGTATCGTTCCTTTACAATTTGAAGATGACCACCCCTTCGTGTCGTTGGAAGTGAGTGAGATTGTGAACCATTGTTCTGCCTGTAATTTTCGCCGGAGTTGTTGGCTAATCTACTTATCATTTCTAGGAGGCCGGTCCATGTTTATTCACAAACTACGGGGTTGGATGACTACCCGCATGCTCGGCGCGATGGCGGCGGTGGCCTTGCTCGGTGTCCCGCTCGCATCCGCTGAGAATTTCTCACAGGCTGGGCAGACGTCGTCGCAGCACATTGCGATGAATCATCCGCTGCCTGGTTGGGCGGAACAACTCAAAGGTCAGACGATCGTCGAGGATGCGATGGGCGGCAAGCCAGAGCGTTCCGCGATGGTTGAACTGCAGCATCAGCGGATCATGGAGCATATGGCCCAGGATCCCCAGATGCAGGGTGTCAACACCGGGATGTACAACACCTCCTCCATGATGCACCAGTATGGAGCAGGCGCGCAGGATATGCTCCTCATGTCCGATCCTCGCGTGGAACCTGTGGCGCAGACAGGCGGGAAGTGTCCCGCCACGGCCCCGGTGAAACAGTACAACGTGTCTACGATCAACGTCGAGATTACGCTCAACACGTGGCTCGATTTTTATCCCGGCTACATGTATGTGCTGGATGAAAATCTGGATAAGGTCCGCGCAGAAGAAGCCAAGAACAAGGAAGCCCGCGACAAGGAAGGGTTCGATCCTGGAGCCGTGATTCCTGGCGTTCAGGCCCAGTGGATTCAGCCGCTCGTTTTCCGCGCTAACCAGGGCGACTGCGTCAAGATCAAGCTCTCGAACAAGTTGGAAGAGGGTGGCGGGCCGGTCAGTCTACACATCCATGGGTCGAGCATGGTGGTGAGCGCCACCGGCGCGGCGGCAACCACGACGAACCCGGATTCGGTCGTCGAAGAAAAGAAGACCGGCGAGTTCGAGTGGTACATCCATCCGAACACCCAGGAAGGTGTCCGCCAATTCCATACCTATGCCCAAGATCGTGAGTTGACGGTGATGGGCTTGTTCGGAGCTTTCGTCGTCGAGCCGCGCGGATCTAGCTATCTGGAGCCGCTCGGCGAGGGCGATCCAACACCGGCCTCCAGTGGTTGGCAGACGATCATTAAAAACGGTACCGGTCCGGACTTCCGAGAATTTGTGCTGATCTATCACGAAGTCGGCGACGAAGCCTTCCGTCCGCTCAATAAGAAGGGCGACTTCCTGCCGCAGCGCGATCCGTTGACCGATTCCTATCGTCCGGGTGGTCGCGCGATCAACTATCGCAGCGAGCCGTTCGGTATTAATAATATGCACTTGCAGCACGAGTATTTCGGGTTCGAAGACGAGTCGATGGGGTACAGTTCCTACACATTCGGCGATGCCTCCCCGACGATTCCCCGTTCCTATATGGGCGATCCGGCCAAGTTCCGCTTGGTGCACGGTGGATCGGAAGTCTTCCACTCGCACCACCCCCACGGTGGAACCATTCGTTGGCCGCGCAGCCCGCGGGCGATCGACGACATGAATCTATGGGCGACCGCAGTGAACGGGCCGGTGAAATATCCTGTGATTCGTGCGAAGACAGACCGGGTTGACGTCGAAGTCATCGGTCCTTCCGAAGCGCTCGACCTCGAGACGGAGTGCGGTTCCGGTCTCTGCCAGCAGTTGGCAGGCGACTTCCTCTTCCACTGCCACGTGGCGCACCATTATGTGTCTGGTATGTGGGGCTACTGGCGCGTATACAACACGATCCAGCAGGGAGACTTGCGGAACGACATAATGCCGGATCTCCGTGAGTTGCCGGATCGTAAGGGCCGGATCAAGACTCCGATTTCGTCGGACAAGTTGATCGGTCAGACAGTCGATTGGTTTGGCAAGCAATTCACGATTACCGACAAGGGCAAGAGCAATTGGACCACTAACCCTGCCACCATTACGGTCAAGGATTGGGTGACAATGCAAATGCCCACTATGGGCAAGCCTGGCCACAAAGATGATGAAAAGGGTCAGCTTGTGTCCTATGATGCGACGGTGTTGGATTGGGCCTGGGAAGGCAATCGCGCAATGAGCGAGAAGGAGAGTACGACGGACAATCCCAAGTACAAGTCCACCCATCCTGGTAAGCGGCATCCTATCATGTTTGAACCGTTGACCGGCAAGGTGGCCTGGCCTCACCTGACGCCGCATTTCGGCAAGCGGGCGATGTTCTCCCCGAACCACGTGGGTGCGCCCTGGTTGGAGATGATCCGCCGGGATGCGAATGGGGATGAGAGCAACGACCAGGCGAAGCCGGGTGAGAACGGTGTCTGGAGCCTCTGTCCGGAAAATGCCGGCCGCAAGAACTACAACGTTCACTTCATTAAGCTGCCGATTAAGATCGCCAAGGCACAGGGCAAGGAGCCACCAGTGATCGATCCAAACGGGTTGATCTACGTGCTCCATGAAGAAGAGGAGGCGATTCGGGCCAACGACGACCTGAAGTACCCGTTGGTCGTGCGCGGCAACATCTATGATTGCGTCGACTGGATGTTGACCAGCGAATGGGTGGACGACGACTACACGAACTTCCAGTCGTCGAAGATCAACACGCACTGGCATTTCTTGCAGTTCGATAACCAGGCGTCGGACGGCGTGATCACCGGCTTCTCCTATGAACAGTCGGTCCGGCCGTTCACGATGATCGAGAAGAAGAACAAAAAGGGGTTGCCGCTCCCGATGAACACGGTGCTAACTGCGCCGGCGAAAATGGGTGCGATGTCGTTGTCCGTGAAGAATGCAGGCCAGTACCACGTCGGGACGCTGATCTTGGTCGGTGCCGATAACGTCAAGGGCAATGAAATCGCTCGGATTAAGGATATCAAGGGCAGTAAGATTACCTTGACCAAGGGGCTCAAGAACGATCACCCGGCTAACGATATCGTGACGGTCGAATTCGTCCGGCAGCGGTTCTGGGTCGACGCGGACGTGGGAACCGTGTTCTGGCACGATCACGCTTTCGGTGCAACCACCTGGCCTCACGGCGGATTCGGCACGTTCATCGCTGAACCGGTTGGATCGACCTATCACGACCCGAAGACCGGGAAGGCGATCCGGAGCGGTCCGATCGCGGACATTCACACGGTTGAACCGGTGGGCCACGGGGTGAACAACAGCTTCCGTGAATTAATGGTGCAAGTACACGATACCGTGCCGCACACCGTCAACATCGTGACCGCAGGCAATCCGCCAGGGCAGCCGGTCGAAGTGGCCCTCGAAGCTGGGAAAACCGTATCGTTCATGATGCCGGAGAAGCTCTATATGACGCCGATGCCGTTCCTGAACGGCGGGACCCATACCACCGGGAGCGGCTTGAACTTCAGAGCCGGTCCGATCGCCCAGCGATTGGCCACCAATCCTGATGTATCGCAGGCATTCAACAGCCAGATCCATGGCGATCCCTATACACCATTGCTGCGTGCCTATACGGGAGATACGATGGTGTTCCGTCTCCTGCATACGCTGATGAACGAGACGATGACCTGGACCATCTCGGGTCATACCTTCTTGAGTGAACGGTATGCCGGAGATGCGAATCGGAAGAATTCGATGCACATCGGGATTGCGGAGCGCTACGACCTCGTGGTGCCGCAAGCCGGTGGACCCCGGTTGCAAGCGGGTGACTACATCCACTTCAACGGCCGGTCCTCAAAGTTCTCTGAAGGGGCTTGGGGCCTCATCCGCGTCTATGACAAGGAGCAGGCCGATCTGAAGAAGCTCCCGGCCGGCTTCTCGATCAAGGGAGAGATTCCCAAGGCGTTGCCGGTCTGTCCGGCTGACGTCCCGGTGAAGAGCTTCAACGTCGTGGCCTTGGATTATCCGGCCATGAAGTTCAACGCCAAGGCGCCGGAGTCCATCGAGGTGGACTTCGAGCGGAAGATTCAAATCACCAATCCCGAGGCCAAGATCTATGCCTTGGAGGAAGATGCATCCAAGGTGGCCAGTGAAGCCCAGCCGATGCCGCTCACGCTTCGCGTGAACGTTGGAGATTGCGTCAAAGTCAATCTGAAGAACAAGATGCAGGAGAGCAAGGCCTCCTTCTCCGCGATTGGCTTGGCCTTCGATCCGAAGGATTCGCTGGGCGCCAACGTCGGCAACAACGCGGGCGATCAGACGATTGCTCCTGGTGCCGAGCGGACCTATACCTACTATGCGGATCCGTTCATCGGTGAAACCACGTCGTTGGTATGGGATTGGGGCAACGTGATGACGAATCCACGCAATGGTTTGTTTGGAGCCGTGGTGGTCGGTCCGAAAGGGTCCAAGTATCGTGACCCGAAGACCGGCGCCGACCTCACGAACAAGAACGCCTGGGCGGCGGATGTGATCATCGATCGCTCGGTGCCGGGCAACGAGATGAGAGCCAATTATCGCGACGTGGCGTTGTTCTTCCAAGACGAAGACAACATCATCGGCACGAGCTTTATGCCCTATGTGCAAAACGTGGCGGGTCTGACCGGTATCAACTATCGGTCGGAGCCGTATAAGTATCGTGAAGAACAGGGTTGTTCGTTGGGCAAGATGTTCCAACCTTGCAACGCGGACAAACCAGAAGACCCAGCCACTCCACTCATCGAAGCGCATGCGGGTGATCCAGTGCGCATCCATGTGATCGGAGCGAGCAATGAGCAGAACGGGATGTTCAGCGTCGAGAAGCATGAGTGGCCAATTGAGCCCTTCATGCGCGGCGCGGATCTGATCAGCGTAGTCGAGTTCGCGGGTTCGGAAGTGCTCGATGCGTTCTTGCCATCAGCCGGCGGTCCTTACCGTTTGCCTGGCGACTATGTGTATAGCAACCAGCGGTTACCGTACTCCCAGTCCGGGCAGTGGGGCTATGTGCGTGTGTTGCCGTCCGGCGATACGCGCTTGCTGCCCCTCACCGGTGCCGGTGCAGGAACGAAGAGTGCGTCGGTTGAACAACCGGTGCAGGTCATCCCGGTCGCAGCGAAGTAAGATCGAGCGTCCTGCTGTTCGCAGGATGTGGCTGATCAGGAGAAGGGGGATGCCAACGGCTTCCCCCTTTTTCTTAGGTACGGCCTTTTGATACGATGCCGACCGTGATAACCCTGACAATTTTATACTGAATTTCGGAGAACTCATGAGAGTGCTATCTTTCATGTTCTGTGCGGTGCTTCTGATGGGGGCCACGGCTGTCTGGGCCTATGATGAAATTCAGGTGACCGAGGGAGGGACGATCGCCGGGAAGGTGACGATGGTGGGAGCGAAGCCCAAGCCCAAGGGGTTCAACCTGATCACGTTTCCCGACCCCGTCTATTGTGGGAGGATTTCAACGGGCACGGGCTGGCGCATCCTGAATGAGTTTACCATCGCGCAAGATGGCGGGTTACAAGGTGTCGTGGTACTGCTGACGGATGCGACCAAAGGGAAGCCGTTTAAGTTCGAGCCGCCGACAATCGAAGCCAGGGACTGCCGGTTTCTCCCTTTTGTCATCGGGGTCAAGGATCGATCGGAGGTGAATGTCGTGAACATGGATCCCGTGTTTCATGATATTCAGGCCTATGAGACCTCTCATCTCGGCCCCCGGGTGTTGTTTAACATGCCGTTACCCATGAACCCGCATCACAAGCACAATGTCGGGGCCGACAGCCACGAACACCTGGCGGGTCAGCCGATGAAGGAAGTCATTCGTATGACGAAAGGCCGCAGGATTTTTGTCATGCAATGCGGATTCCATGCCTATATGGAAAGCTGGGGGTTGGCCGTCGACAATCCATATTATGCCATCACGCAGGCCGATGGGACCTTCTCGCTTCGTGACGTGCCTCCCGGGGACTACACATTGGCGGCGTGGCATCCTGGCGTGGGTGCGATGACGGAAAAAAAAGTGACGGTTCCGGCTAAACAGATGGTCAAGGCCGATTTTGTATTCGAGTCCCCCAAGGGACATCGTTCCGTCCATGAGATCGAGGAAAACCCTCACTATGGATTGGGCTCACTGGGTAAATCCATCGATATCAAGCCGACTCTGGAACTACAGAAGCCGTGAGGCGTCAAACATGAAGTCCTTCGACAGGCTTAGGGCAGGCGTAAAGGGTAAGGGGTGAGAATGATAAGACGAAGCAGGATTGGAGTGGCGGTTGTTGCGACGTTCGTGCTGGCCTGGGCTGTTCCCACAGTAGCCTACGATGTGGTCGAGGTGCGGCATGGCGGGACGATTGAAGGAACGATCAGGCTCGATGGCGCGGTGCCGGAGCCGAAAGGGTTCAACCTCATCACATTTCCGGATCCGGTCTACTGTGGACGTATCTCAAATGGACGAGGCTGGCGACTCCTTCGTGATTTTGTAGTGAATCAACAGGGAGGGTTGAAGGATGCCCTCGTCTTGTTGGAAGGAGTTGATGCGGGTAAACCATTCGAGCTGTCCGTCCCTCTGATCGAAGCACGGGATTGCCAGTTTGCCCCCTTCGTGACCATCGTTCGGAATGGCCATGCGGTGGAAGTCATCAATATGGATCCGGTAATGCACGATATCCAAGGCTACGAGACCTCGATCGAAGCCGGCGCGCGCGTGTTGTTCAATACGCCCTTGGTCATGAATCATCAGCACCACCGGGGCGACATCCATGCGATGCACAACCATGCACCAGGCAAGTCGTTGGTCGGGTCGATTTATTTGAACAAAGGACGGCGGACGTTCTATGTGCAATGCGGCTTCCACGCCTACATGGAAAGTTGGGCGATGTCCGTCAACAATCCCTACTACGCGCTGACCGATGGGAACGGGGCTTTCACTATCGAGAATATCCCGCCCGGCACCTATCAATTGGTGGTATGGCATCCTCAGACCGGCCCTGGCGTCACGAAAATAGTTTCGGTTCAGCCTAATGGCAAGCTGGTCGAAAATCTCTCCCTCCTCGCCCCGAAAGGTAACCGTTCCGCCTTCAAAGTCATGGATAATCCTCGCTTCGGTCCAGACGCGCTGGGCTACACGGTTGACATCCAGCCACTCGTAGAGCATCAGCACTGAGCACCCATGTTCATTCCCATGGGTAAGAAGGCCCAAAGGTGGGGGCTCTGTCTCGGACTTGTCCTGTGGGTAGGGCAGGAAGGGATGCCTTGCTATGCGGCGGCTGATGATGGAGCCATTCCCTCGGTAGAGTTCTCCGGTTCGCTGGTGAAGACCGTCAAGGGGCGGCAATACCATGCGCAAGTATTTGCGAAGGGAGACCGTTTGCGGCTGGAGTACAAGTATGCCATTCGAACCGAGCGTGGATATGCGGCAATCGAAATCATCCGGTTGGATAAATCGGAGACTTGGTATCTGTTGGCGCAACAGAAGGAACTGTTGGTGACAGGGCTGGACCCCGATGATCTGCTCCCGATTCGCCCCGCCTTACCGGGGGAGCGGGACCGACTCCTGGTTGGCACCGCGACGACGGCTGGTCGTACAACCCAACTCTTTGAAGTTCAGACAGACCATCATGGTCGAGTCGAGCGGTTCTACGAATGGGTAGATCTGGACACAGGAGTTGTCTTGAAACTCGTCAGTCGGGACCGGGAGTGGTCGTTTGTGTATGAACGGTTCAGACTGTCGCCTCAGCCGGCCTTTTATTTTGAGGAGCCACCAAGATATAAAAAACGCATGTCGGTGCCTGTGCCGCAAGGACGGGGGTAGGGAGACGATGAGTGAACCGATCATGCGCAGGCAATCGTGTCGTTGGAATCTGCCGACAACAGTTGCGATTACCTGGTTCTATTTGTTGAGTGGAGCAGGCCAGATGCTGCTGGCTGCCGGGAGCTCATCTGTCCCCAAAGATGCGCAAGAGGCGTTCGACAAGCAACAGTACGCACACGTGCTTGAGCAGTTGGCCAAGCTGGAGCAGGAGCAGAGTGCCGCTCCAGACGTTCGCCGGCTGAAGATCCGCTCCTTTCTCAAGCTTGGTAATCCCAAAGACGCACTCGGCGAGTACGACAAGTTGGAGCTCGCGCTCAAGCAAGATGAGATATCCCTCCTCCGAGAGGTGGCGCTAGGGTTCATCGTCGCCATGGTGAAAGACATGCGTGAACAAATGCGTGGGGCAGCCTACACGGCGCTCAAAGAGGTGGATTCGGACTATGTCGTCCCCTATTTTGAGGATGGCTTGAGCGATGGATCTGGACCAGTTCGTGCGCTCGCCGTGGAGGGGCTCGGCCGATCCGAGGCGGGGCGGAAATCGACGAAATTGCGCGCAGCGATCGATGATCAAGCAGGATTGGTGAAGTCACGTGTGGTGAGAGTGCTCGGCCGAACGGGAGATCCAGGAGTCGTTTCGTTAGTCGAAGCGGCTACCAAGGACGAGCTTGCCATAGTTCGTATTGCGGCGTATGGCGCACTGATCAGACTCGGCAAGAAAGAAGCCTGGGCCGAATTACAGCAGGCCACAGCGTCGCTGAATCCAGAGGATCGAGCCGATGCGATTCGTACGATAGCCGAATTGAAAGACCAGCGCGGTACCCCAGTCATGGTGGAGGCATTGACCTACAAGCAGCCCTCTGTCCGTGGGGCTGCGGCCAGGGGGCTGGGGCATCTCGGGCGCAAAGAGGCGCGGGGACAGATCGAACAGTTACTGAAAGATCCTGTGCCTGCCGTCCGCGAATCTGCGGCGGGGGGCCTGGCAGAGCTGGGAGGCTCGGAATCGGTGCCGGCACTCAATCGGGCGCTTAGCGACGGCAACTTTACCGTGCGTGCCTCAGCGATTGCCACGTTGCTCCAGCTTGGCCAACCCTACTCGACGGTAGCCACCACCGCACAATCGCTGGCCCAACAGAACGATATGGCTATGCGTGCTTCTGTGGCCTATGCCCTTGGGAAGGCGACCAAGTCCAACGCTCCCGGTGCGATCTCCCTGTTAATCAGTTTGACTGCTGATCCGCTTCCCGGTCCGAAAATTGTGGCGTTTCGATCCCTCGGGCATGTTGGGGATCGTGAGCTTGTTCCCCTCCTGAAGGAAGCCCTCCACGACACGAATGATGCCGTCAGGGCTACAGTGGCAGGGGCGCTGCTTCACATTCTTCAACAGTAGAAATAGACCCTGTCTTTGCACGGGCATTCGACAACAGGAGAGGGGCATACAGGATTACCGCACCCTCTCACGAGAGAAAAGAGGGGAACGGGCTACAAGTAGGGAGACAACCTGCCCAAAGAACATGGCGGAATTTCTATCTCTGGATTTGGGTCGTAACCGACCAGAAGAAAGCGAGCATGGGCCTATGGTAGGATGTTCCGCGATGCGTCAGGCTTGTCTCGTCTTCTGGATTGCGTGTTGGCTGCTGCTCGTCGGCCTGCCGGCCTGGGCGCTGGAGTTTACTGCCGATCAAGTGACGAAGATCGATGGCCGAACGCACAAAGCGAACATCTATTACCGCGATACGATGTGGCGCATCGAACATCAGTCGATGGGGCCGGTCAACGTGAGTATCGTGCGTAAGGATAAGCAAGTCGTCTGGTTGCTGCTTTCGCGGATGAAACACTTCAAAACGATGCCCTATAGTCCGGAGCAGGATCTCATGGTGAGTGAAAAGCTGGACGGAGAAGTGTCGAGGCAGGAAATCGGCACGGAAGTGCGCGAGGGGCACCCGACGATCCTATACGAAGTTACGACGAAACAAGGGGAACAGGTCGAGGTGTACTATCAGTGGGTCGCCACGGATATTCATTTCCCGATGAAGCTGGCGAGGAAAGACGGGAGCTGGATCGTGGAGTACCAGCATGTGAAGCTACGGTCGGTCTCGGACTACCTCTTCAACCTGCCGGTTAGTTTTCAGCCGCTTGAAGACTTCGACAAGCAAGAGACACCCGGGCAGACCGGGCCTGGCATGTAACGCAGCAAGGAGGCTGGATCGTGAGAGTATTCGGAATCATCGCGGGCATTGTGATAACAGGTCTGATTGCAATGGGCGGATTGGTTCACGCATTGGACGTGGCCGACGTCGTCCGGGAATGGACCCCTGAAGGAAAGAAACTTGCCGCCGAGCGGGTGAAGTTGCCGGCTCACGACGAGATGGTCCTCATCCCGGCTGGCTCATTCACCATGGGGAGTGATAGGAAGATAGACCACAACGCCTATCAGGCGGAGTTCCCGCAGCGAAAGGTCTACGTGGATGCATACGAGATCGATAAGTTCGAAGTGACCACCGTGCAATATCTGAAGTTCATCCTCGCCAAGGATCTGGCGCCGCTGATTGACTGGCAGTATGACGGCGGCAACTTCCAGGAGACCATGGTTAACCATCCTGTGATGCACGTGTCGTGGGATGATGCCGATGCCTACTGCAAGTGGGCGGAGAAGCGTCTGCCTACGTCGGCAGAGTGGGAAAAGGCTGCCAGGGGCGAGGATGGACGCATCTATCCCTGGGGAAATCAGCCTGCGGGATTGAGCCGGGCCAACTTCGGCCGCACGGGATTGTCCGGACCAGTCC
>DASYVB010000077.1:0-8103 GCA_036000525.1 Nitrospiraceae bacterium
GGAATCCGGCCTGACTCCGCTCCCCGATCACGCCCTCGCGGACAAGACCCAGGAGTTCAAGAAGCGCCTTGGGGCTGGGGAGACCCTGGATGACATCCTGCCTGAGGCCTTCGCGGTCTGCCGTGAAATGTCCCGCCGCAAGTTGAACATGCGCCATTTCGATGTGCAGTTGATCGGCGGCATCATTCTCCATAGAGGCCGCATCGCTGAAATGAAGACCGGCGAAGGGAAAACCCTGGTGGCCACGCTGCCGATCTATCTGAATGCGCTCGAAGGGAAAGGCGTGAACCTCGTCACCGTGAACGACTACCTCGCCAAGCGCGATGCGCAGTGGATGGGAGTGCTCTACCACGCGCTGGGACTTTCGGTGGGCATCATTCAACACGATGCCTCCTTTATCTTCGATCCGACCTATGACGCCTCCGACAAGCGGCTCCAGTCTCTCCGCCCCTGTACGAGGCCTGAAGCCTATCGTGCCGACATCACCTACGGTACCAACAACGAGTACGGGTTCGATTACCTCCGCGACAACCTGGTCGTCACCGATTTGGCCCAGTGCGTGCAGCGCGAGTTGAACTTCGCCATCGTGGACGAAGTCGACAGTATCCTCATCGACGAGGCCCGCACGCCTTTGATTATCTCCGGTCCGACGGATGAAACGACTGATCTCTACTACCGCATCAACGCGATCATCCCGCAGCTGAAACCGGAGCACGACTACACGATCGAGGAAAAAACGAAGACCGCGTCGTTGACCGAAGAGGGCAACGTCCGGGTAGAGAAATTGCTCGGCGTGGACAACCTCTACGATCCCGGCCATATGGAACTCGTGCACCACGTCGTCAAAGCGCTCCAGGCCTATGCCCTCTACAAACGGGATGTGGACTATGTCGTGAAAGAGGGCGAAGTCATTATCGTGGATGAGTTCACCGGGCGACTCATGCCGGGACGCCGCTGGAGCGACGGCCTGCATCAGGCCGTCGAAGCCAAAGAAGGCGTGAAGATCGCCAACGAGAATCAAACGTTGGCCTCGGTCACCTTCCAGAACTATTTCCGGATGTACAAGAAGCTCAGCGGCATGACCGGCACGGCGGATACGGAAGCGGCGGAGTTTGCCAAGATCTACAATCTCGACGTCAACGTGGTCCCGACCAATCGCAACATGATCCGGCTGGATTACGCGGATGTCGTCTACCGAACCGAGAAAGAAAAATTTGCCGCGATCGTCGAAGAGATCAAGGAATGCCACGAGCGCGGCCAGCCTGTCTTGGTCGGCACGATTTCCATTGAAAAATCGGAGCGGCTCGCCGGCTTCTTGAGCCGGACCGGCGTGAAACACAACGTCCTCAACGCCAAGCAGCACGAGCGAGAAGCCGAGATCATCGCCCAGGCAGGACGCAAGGGCGCCGTCACCATCGCCACGAACATGGCGGGCCGCGGCACTGACATTCTCCTGGGCGGCAATCCCGACTTCATGTTCAAACAGATCCTGTACCGGGAGGAGAACCTGCCGGATGCACGCAAGTTGGAGATCTTCGAACAGATTCGGGCCGACTGCGAGAAGGACAAACAAGAGGTCATCGCGGCCGGTGGACTCCACATTCTCGGGACCGAGCGCCACGAAAGCCGCCGGATCGACAACCAGCTCCGAGGCCGCGCCGGCCGCCAGGGCGACCCTGGTTCGTCACGTTTCTATCTGTCGTTGGAAGACGACCTGATGCGCATCTTCGCTTCTGAGCGGGTCTCCCAACTGATGCTCAAGCTCGGCATGGAAGAAGGCGTCCCGATCGAGCATGGCATGGTCACCCGGGCCATCGCCAACGCCCAGAAGAAGGTCGAGGCTCACCACTTCGACATCCGGAAACAACTGCTGGAGTACGACGACGTCATGAACAAGCAGCGTGAGGTGATTTACCAACACCGACGCGCCGTCCTGGGCGGGACGAATTTGAAAGACGATCTTCGCAACATGATGGACGGTCTGGTGGACTCCGCGCTGAACATCTATTGCCCGGCTGAACAATACCCCGAGGAATGGGATATCAAAGGGCTTGCTGAAATCATGCAAGGCCAGTTCGGTCTCGACATCACCCAGGGCAAGAACGACGGCGGCGAGCCACTCCGCGCCGTGGGACGCGACGCGTTGCTCGAAGACTTTCGCGCACAGGTGCGCGACGCCTATGACCGGAGAGAACAGGAACTGGGCTCGGACTTGATGCGCTTCCTGGAGAAGAACTTCATGCTCCAGGTCATTGACCACCACTGGAAAGACCACCTCCTCGGGATGGACCACCTGCGCGACGGGATCGGATTGCGCGGCTACGGGCAGAAAGATCCGCTTATTGAGTACAAGCGCGAAGGCTACGATCTCTTTGCCGGCATGATGGAACGGGTCAAGTCCGACTCACTTGATCGGCTCTTTCATGTGCAGGCGGTCCGGAACGAGGGGCAACCCACCGCCCCACCGCCATCACCCGTCATCTCACGCCCCCAGCCCCCACTCATCCTCAATCGCGGAGAGGAACCAGTCGCGCCTCAGACTGTTCAACGAAGCAACAACAAAGTCGGCCGCAACGACCCCTGCCCCTGCGGCAGCGGGAAAAAATACAAGAAGTGCCACGGAACATGAACAACACGATGCTGAGGCTCCCGCTCCCCCGCCTCTGAAGCGACCCTTCCGGATTCTCCTGGGTGGAAACCTTCTGGAATTCCCACGTCTACGACAGGAGTCGCAGTCCTCGGTCAGTTCCAGCTTTCCTTCCCAGAAGAATCTCGGTGGGTCCCTGCTTCTCCGCAAGGTGCGCAAGGAGCCTCAGCGTCGTGAGAGGAAGTGGGGGAGGAAACTGTGCAGCCAAGGATTCTGCGATTCGCAAACACAGGACGAGCGAGCCTATAAGTGGAGGATGTGATGAAAGTCGAACGCCTCAGTCCACATCCCTTCCAGCCGAGCCAGGAAAAGAAAGAAAGAAGAAAGAAATGCAGATAGAAATGGGGGCTGGTCTTGCCATCGCACATTCCGTATTGCAGCCCATGTAGTGCCAGATCCTTGATTGCATGACTAGCCCCCGTTTTGTATTATCCTTTTAATAAGCGCGCTCGTTATTTCTTCAGGGATGGGGGCTGAAAGATCTTCCTCTGCGCGCAGCTTTCTCACCCGCCCACCCACTGGCACGCGCCGGCAGCCCGTGCGAGGGCCACTTGTTTCCTTCTCGGCACATCACACCTTCTCGCCCAGGGAGTCACCGGACTGTCCTTCACTGCGCGCATCGGACGAGCACCGTTTCATCGTGCGCGTTCTGCGAGCAAGAAGGATGGTCTGGCGGCTCCCTATCCCACCCTTCCCAGGCCGCGAGTTGTAAGAGCACAGAAGATCATCAGGCTCCATTCCTTCATCGGCACGTGTGTCATTCCTCCCCCTCAAATGGGGAGATTTGCCTGAGTTTCCAATACTCTCTGCCTTGACTTAGCGGCGACCCCGAGGCTAATCTAAGCCACTTCTAGCCCTCTGTTCGCCCTTCAACAGGGAAGGGTGGAGTGTACCCTCGGCTGTTCGTGTCACTTTTCGTGTGTTGTCGATGGGATAAAGCTCCCCGCAGCTTGCTGCGGGGTATCCTGCGAAATTCTTCGAAGCCGTTACCCTCCTTCGCCAAAGGCTATGTATGGAGGGTTCTCCTCGCCTTCATCCCCGCAGCAAGCTACGGGGGATTCGGCGAAGGAGAATAAGAGGAGTTGCTTGTGACAACCGGACACCCTGAACTCGTCGCTGCTCTTTCGTCCGAGATCACTAGAAACGGACCAATTCCCTTCGTCCGCTTCATGGAACTGGCGCTCTATCACCCTCAATTCGGCTATTACATGCGCCAACCTGACGGTGCGGACCAGGAACGTATCGGCTGGTCGGGCGATTTCTACACCAGCTCCGATGTGTACCCGATTCTCGGCCGCGCACTTGCCGCGCAGGCCAGACAAATGGACGAGTTAGTGGACCGCCCCACTCCCTTCACGATCGTCGAAATGGGTGCCGGCAAAGGATTTTTAGCCCGAGATTGTCTGGCGGCGATTCATGTCGAGCAGGATGACTTTGCATCGCGTGTCCGCTATGTCCTGATCGAACGGAGCCCTGCCATGCGGGAACTGCAGCGCCAGAACCTGGCTCCATGGCTCAGCAAGCCGGGCCTTGTCACCTGGGTGGAAGGCCTTGATGGGCTGGCCCCGCAGAGCGTGACCGGTCTGTTCTTCAGTAATGAGCTGATCGATGCATTTCCGGTGCACCGAATTCAAGTCACGGCCGAACGGACCGAAGAACTCTGTGTAGACTATCGGGACGGACGCTTTGTGGACTGCCTCAAGCCCCTGTCGACGGCCGCGCTCGCTCATTATCTGCAGGAACTCGATACCACGTGGCCGGAGGGCTACCGAACCGAGGTGAATCTCCAAGCTATGGACTGGATGGAGCAAGTCGCTCGGCGGATGGATCGTGGGTTTGTCTTGACGATCGATTACGGCCATACGGCGCAGGATCTCTATGGGCCCGAGCGGAAGGACGGCACGTTCCTCTGCTACTTCCAGCAGCGGACGAACGAAGATCCATTCATTCGCGTCGGCGAGCAGGATATGACCGCCCACGTGGATTTTTCGAGCCTGGCCGCTGTGGGTGAGAAGCAGGGACTCCACGTGACGGGGTTCACGAACCAAATGAGTTTTCTGATGGGGCTCGGCGTTGAAGAGATGATCGGGGAATTGGAGCCGGAGAGCCCGGAGTTTCGCGCCGCGATCCATCTCCTGAAACCCGATGGTATGGGCAGTACGTTTAAGGTGCTCGTTCAGCACAAGGGAATCAGTCGTCCGGAACTGGACGGCTTGAAATTCAAACCCTTCTTCGGCTCGGCGCTGGCGGCAAACAAGGTCACTAGTCAACGGTCATTGGTCAATCCTGCGACCATTGGTTCCTTCTAATGACTATTGACCATTTACTTTTGACGATTTACAGGAATCTATGGGTAACGAATCGGTTCCGCTGAATTATCTGCCGATCCTGCTGTTTATCGGCATTGGCGTTGCCTTCGGCGCCGTCGCGCTGCTCGCCGGCTCGCTCATGCGGCCGAATCGTCCCTATCGAGCCAAGCTGGCCCCCTATGAAAGCGGAAGCCCACTCTTTTCCGATGCGCGTATCCAGTTTCCGATGCGCTACTACATCATCGCGATGCTGTTCGTCATTTTCGATATCGAGGTCATTTTCATGATCCCCTGGGCCGTCCGGTTTCAGTCGCTCGGCCTGCTGGGACTCATCGAAATGCTCGTGTTTATCAGCATCTTGCTGGCTGGATTTTGGTACGCCTGGAAGAAGGGGGCGTTAGAATGGGACTAGCTCGCGAAAGGCGAGCAGTTATGAGTTCTGAATTGTGAGTTATGAGT
Source organism: Nitrospiraceae bacterium (assembly GCA_036000525.1). Lineage (GTDB taxonomy): Bacteria > Nitrospirota > Nitrospiria > Nitrospirales > Nitrospiraceae > Palsa-1315. The sequence continues at coordinate 5,416 of DASYVB010000077.1, forward strand.
TGCGCTCGGAAACCTAGGACTCAGAACTCAGCACTCAGAACTGGAGCGAAGCGACATGAGCTTTCTGGAGAGACAATTTGAGGCGAATATTCTGACGACCAATCTGGACGCGGTCGTGAATTGGTCTCGGAAGTCGGCTTTGTGGCCGATGACGTTCGGGCTCGCCTGCTGCGCCATCGAAATGATTGCGACTGTGTCGTCGCGGTACGACCTGGATCGGTTCGGCGCCGGGGTCTTTCGGGCCTCGCCACGGCAGGCCGATCTCATGATCATCGCCGGCACAGTGGCGCGCAAGATGGCGCCGGTGATCCGCCGCATCTACGACCAGATGCCGGAACCGCGGTATGTCATTTCTATGGGCTCCTGCGCCACTTCAGGCAACCACTACAATAGTTACGCGGTGGTCCAAGGCGTCGACCAGATTATTCCGGTCGATGTCTATGTGCCGGGCTGTCCGCCGCGTCCGGAAGCGTTGCTCGATGGATTGCTGAAGTTACAGGAAAAAATTCAGCGGGAAAAAGTGTTCGTGAGATGAGCCGCGAGACGAGCGAGAAAGGCGGGACAGGTGAGTCTCCCTTGTCTCGCAAGTCGCGCCCGTCTCGCGAACTGGAATTATGCAAGCCCTGCTCGACAGCCTGAGGACAAGATTCCCGGACGCGATCTTCGCGACCAGCATTGACGCCGCACGTGCCGAGACCGCTGTCTCCGTGGCCGCCGCGCGCCTGCTGGATATTGCGCGCTATTTGCACGATGCGCCGGAGGCAGCCTTTGATCATCTCACGGATATCTGCTCGGTCGACTATCCCGAAGATCAGCTGCGGTTCGAAGTCGTCTACCACTTGCACTCGCTCCCCCTTCAGCAACGGCTTCGACTCAAGGCGCGCATCACGGAGGACTATCCGACGATTGCGTCGGTCACCGGAATCTGGAAGGGAGCCGAATTCCTGGAACGCGAAGTGTACGACATGATGGGCATTCACTTTTCCGGCCATCCCGATCTCCGGCGTATTTTGTTGCCGGAGGATTATGCCGAGGGATACCCGTTGAGAAAAGACTTCCCGACCGAAGGGCGTGGCTGGCGCAGCCAGTTCGACTTCATCCCGAGATTGGACGAGCCCCCGCTCGACGTCACTGAGAGCGAAATCTCCGAGGAGCAGAAAAACGCCTTTCGCGTCGAGCCTGGCGAGCCCGGCTCCCGACGGAAAGAGGAATTGCTGTTGAACATGGGGCCACAGCACCCGAGCACCCACGGCGTGTTGCGTGTCGTGCTCGTGCTGGACGGCGAACGGATTGTGAAAGCCACACCGGACCTTGGCTACCTGCATCGAGGCGTCGAAAAATTGTCCGAGGGGTTGACCTACATGCAGATCATCCCGCACACGGACCGGCTCGACTATGTCTGTGCCATGTCCAACAACTACGCGTACGTGCGTACCGTGGAAAAACTCCTCGAGATCACGGTGCCGGTCCGAGCCGAATACATCCGGACCATCGTGGCCGAGATGCAACGCATCATCGGGCACCTCTTTTGGCTCGGCACACAGGCCCTCGATATCGGCGCCATGACCGTGTTCTTCTGGACCTTCCGGGAGCGCGAAACACTGTTGGACATGTTCGAGAAGCTCTGCGGGGCCCGTCTGACCCTGAACTACTATCGCATCGGCGGTGTCGATAGCGATTTCACCCCCGAGCTGGTCCAACGGATGAACGCGTTCCTCGATACTTTTCCCGAGAAGGTCAAGGAATACGATTCGCTCATCGCGTCGAATCGCATCTGGCTCGGCCGCACGAAGAACGTGGCCGTGCTCTCGGCCGAGGACGCGATCAGCTTCGGCTGCACCGGGCCGGTATTGCGCGGATCGGGCGTCGCCTACGATGTCCGCAAGGCCGAGCCCTACGGCATGTACGACAAAGTCGATTGGGAAGTGCCGATCGGCAAGAACGGCGACACCTACGACCGGTACTGGATCCGCATGGAAGAAATGCGGCAGAGCGCCAGGATCATCGCGCAATGTCTCGATCAGCTGCCGCCGGGGCCGATCATGGCCGAGGCGCCGCAATATATCCCGCCGCCCAAGGAGCTGGTCATGCGGGACATGGAAAGTTTGATCCATCATTTCATCATTTACACCCAAGGCATCAAGCCACCGAAGGCCGAGACCTACTGTGCGACAGAGGCTCCGAAAGGCGAATTGGGATTTTTTATCGTCAGTGACGGCAGCGCCCGCCCTTACCGACTGAAAATTCGCTCGCCTTCATTTGTACACATGGGCGCCTTCGACCACATGGCGCGAGGCTACCTGATTTCCGACATCATCACGATCTTCGGGACCTATGACGTCGTGATGGGGGAGTGCGATAGGTGAGGGAAGGAGGATGCCCTCGTGCTCGCGCAACGCGCGGCCTCGGAAGGCCCTCGTTGGACGCGCGCAGTAAAGGGCACCCTCCGTTCCCTCACCGTGAGTGGGTGGACAGGAAAACCAGGTGCTGAAAGAAAAGTATCAGAAAGAAATTGACGATATCCTGAATCGCTATCCGGTGAAGCGCTCGGCGTTGATTCCATTGCTGTACCTGGCGCAACAGGAGGAGGGCTTCGTGTCGGAGGCGGCGATGAAAGAGATCGCGGGGCTATTGCGTCTGACCCCGCCCCAAGTCTATGAGACGGTCACGTTCTATACGATGCTCAAT
>DASYVB010000078.1:0-4951 GCA_036000525.1 Nitrospiraceae bacterium
CTGTGTGGCAATCGAACAAAAGTGGCTGCCCACTATCAGCGGAAGCGAAACAATCAAACGCATTGAACGGGCGGATATGGCCTGGAACGATCCGGCCGCAGGCTGGGGCCCGCGGCCGGTAACACGTCTTAGCTGAACTGATCCCACGTATCGCACTGTTTGATTGACCAGAACACCGCTTCCTTGAGTTTCTTCAACGGCACGTTCTCCGGATCGCGCATAGCTTGTAGTTTCTTGTCGAGATCGTAGAGCGGCTGGATCGATCGTTTATCCGGGATCTTGCCCAGCGACCAGGCCACTTCCGTGAGCACGGACCAGTCTGTCTTGGGATCCTGCAGCTTGGCGAGCAACGGCAGTACGACGGACGCATCGCCGTGCGTCCCACCCAATTGTCCTAAGCCCTTGGCTGCTGCCGCCTGCAATTCAAGCTGCGGAGACGAGTTCATGATGTCGACAAGCAGCGGAATGCCCTCCTTGCCGAGATTGCCCATCGCCCCAATCGCTTGCTTCGCCAGGTCACGATCCTTGAGCACCTCTTTCAGCTTCGGCAATGCCTCGTCGGCTTGCATCTCGCCTAAGAGAGAAATAATTTTAAATCTTCTAACCTGCGGCGTATCGGATCGATCGAGCAACTTTAAAAGACGTTCCGGCTGACCCCATTCAGCGGCCAGCAACAAGGGGAATTCGTATGTCTCGAGTACATCTCTCAATTTGCCCATGGCATAGGTTCCCGGATCTCCCGCGCTGGCCGATTGCGCGGCTTGTCCCGCATCTTCAAACTCGGTTCGGACCTCTTTCTGCCATTTGACCTTTATGTCACCGAGGAGATAGGTCATCTGACAGGCGGGGCCTTTCCACAGCCGAGACGGGGCATCGGGCAAATCTGCATCGCCTCCTGCAGCAGTCGTGCCTTCCCATGTTTTTCGCTGTTCGCATTTTACTTTGAATACCGCGTCATGGGGTTTACCGGCCTCTTGCACCACCGTGTATCCCAATTCACCGATCCGGCGGGCTACAAGATCGGCAATCGGCGCAGCATCAACGGCTCCCTTGTCTGTGAGTGCAATCGCCTCGATGCGCACGGTTTGAATCTTATCCAGCAACGCTTTCTGCTCCGGTGTGAAATAGTCTCGATAGGCCCAAGAGGGAGGAGAGGGAAGTGCCACAAGACTGAAAGCCAGAGTTGAGAGCAGTAGCGCAACGCGCATCGCGCACCTCTTACCGGTATGCTGACGATGAATTACGTATGCTACCTGATTATATCCGTTATTGAAGGCTGGGGCTACCTTAGCCCGCATCATTCACGAAGGCTTCTACTGCAACCCCCGATTTTTGGGCGCGGGGCCAGAGGCTAGGGGTGACCAGAATGAATGTCTTCCTTCTCGCCTCGTGCCCTTCGTCTGGCTTCCAAGCGATCTCGCGACCGCATTCATGAGTAATCCGGGTTAGAAATGGATGCTAACCCTCCCATGGGCACGCAAGTGAACACACTTCCACCCCGCAGGAGTATGGGTTGACAGTGGGATACATCCAACGGTACAAAATACCCACAAGAACGTGTATTTTTGTTTTGTTTGCTCATCATCCTGGAGTCGGCTCCTGCAGATCCCACCATGCGAGAGTGGCGGAACTGGCAGACGCGCGAGACTTAGGATCTCGTGGGTAACCGTGGGGGTTCAAGTCCCCCCTCTCGCACCAGACCACGACCGGGCAGCCGGCTACGGCTCGGCAGCCCGCGCAAGGCTTCTTACAAGGAAAAGGGTACGCGCCGGCTATGAAAATGGAAGTGACTGAACTAGGACCGATGAAACGCGCCCTCAAAATTGAGGTGCCGGCCGATGAGGTCACGCAACGGTTTGCCCGAGCCTACGTCGAGCTGAACCGCCAGGTCAACATCCCAGGATTTCGCCCTGGCAAGGCACCCTTGGCCTTGCTGGAAAAACGCTATGCCAAAACCGTGGAAGAGGACGTGATCCGAAGCCTCGTGCCGGACTTCTACGACAAGGCCGTCCGCCAAGCGGGGATTGTGCCAGTCCTCGTCGAAATTCCACCGCTGGACCGGGTCAAGATTAAGAAGGACGAACCCTTTACATTTACCGCGACCGTCGAGATCAAGCCGACAATCGAGTTGCGGGACTATAAAGCACCGAGTCCGATCTCGCTCAAGCCCGACAAACGCACCGTCACCGACGAACAGCTCGACCGAGGACTTGAGGTCTTGCGCGAACAACAGGCACGCCTGGAAGCCGCGCCGGCCGGCCATACCATTGTGGACGGAGACTATATCGTGCTGGATGTGCAAGGCGCTCTCGATGGAGCACCGCTGGAAGGAACGAAGAAGGAGGGTCAACTTCACAAGGTCGGATCACACGCGTCCGTCTTGGGTTTGGAAATTGATTCGCATGTCGGGGGGAAGAAAGAGGGTGACGTGCTCGAAATTTCCCAGCCATACCCAGCCAGCCATCCCGATCCTCGCGTTGCCGGCAAGACGGTCGTGTTCACGCTGACAATCAAATCCGTCAAGGAAAAGAAGCTGCCGGCCCTCGACGATGAATTTGCCAAAGACTGTGGCCCCTACAACTCGCTTCAGGAAATCAAAGACAAACTGAGGGACGGGATGGAACGGGCGCTGAAGCGAGAGATCGAAGACACCCATAAGGATACGATTATCAAACGGCTCGTGGATACCCACCACTTCGACCTTCCGGAAACCCTGGTGGAGCGTGAGCTGGAAGCCATCATCCGCCAGCACGTGCAGCAGCAACAGCGGAAAACTGGCACCCAGGAATCGCCCGGCACGGAGGATCTCACAAACCTTCGCCAGGAGCATCGGAATGAAGCAGCACGCCGCGTGAAGCTCAGCCTCGTGTTAGAAGCAATCGCCGAGAAAGAAGGGCTGGCGGTCACGCAGGACGATTTCAACGCCGAAATCATGCGGCTGGCGTCGGAACTCAAAGTGCCGGCGGCCGATCTCGTCAAGATGGTAAAAGCCGGAGGACAAGAGTCCATCGATGAGTTACGCACCAGGATTTTGGTGGATAAAGCCTTGGATTTCGTTTACCGCAATGCGGTGATTCAGGGATAGTGCCGAGAGGTGCAGGGTCGGCCTTGTACCACGGCTTCAACAGGCTGTAAGCGGAAAGGAACGACGTGCATGCTAGTTCCCATTGTTATCGAAACGACTAACCGAGGCGAACGCGCCTACGACATTTATTCTCGGCTCCTGAAAGACCGGATCATCTTCCTCGGTGCGCCAATCGACGACATCTTTGCCAACCTGGTTATTGCCCAGCTCTTGTTTCTCGAAGCAGAGGACCCTGAAAAGGACATCAATCTCTACATCAACACCCCTGGGGGAAGCGTCACGGCAGGATTGGGTATTTATGACACCATGCAGTATGTGAAACCCCCGATCAACACCATCTGCCTCGGCCAGGCCGCCAGCATGGGGGCTTTTTTGCTTACCGCCGGAACCAAAGGCAAGCGATTCGCCCTGCCGAATGCGAGAGTCATGATTCACCAGCCCATGGGCGGGTTTCAGGGGCAAGCCACAGAAATCGATATTCATGCCAGAGAGATCTTGAAAATCCGCGAACGACTCAATGAGATCATGGCCAAACATACCGGCCAGCCGCTGGAGAGGATATCCCTGGACACCGAACGGGACTACTTCATGTCGGCAGAAGAAGCCAAGCGGTACGGTCTCATCGACGAAGTTATCACGCGGCCACCGAAGCTTCTCAAGGCCATCAGTGGCGACGCAGGGAAAGACTCGGCCAAGGACAAGTAACAGGGGAGGACGCATGGCGAAACCGGATAAGATGGATCGACATCTCCGTTGTTCATTCTGTGGAAAAAGCCGCGACGAAGTCCGCAAATTGATTGCCGGGCCCACCGTCTACATCTGCGACGAATGCGTCAACCTCTGTAACGACATCATTGCCGAGGATTGGGAAGAAGCCAAAGAAGAGATATCGTCGAAACTCAAAAAGCCGGTGGAAATCAAACACCACTTGGATCAATACGTCGTGGAACAGGAGCGGGCCAAAAAAATTCTCGCGGTGGCCGTTCATAACCACTACAAGCGAATCTCGGCCAAGGATAAAGACGTTGACGACGTGCAACTCCAGAAGGGCAACATCCTCATGCTGGGGCCCACAGGCACAGGGAAAACGCTATTGGCCCAGACCCTTGCGAAGTATTTGGACGTCCCCTTCACGCTGGCCGATGCGACCACGCTCACAGAGGCAGGGTACGTCGGCGAAGACGTGGAAAACATCATCCTCAAGCTCCTGCAAGCTGCGGACTACGATGTGGACCGGGCCGAGCGGGGCATCGTCTACATCGATGAAATCGACAAGATCAGCCGCAAGAGCGACAGCCCGTCCATCACCCGCGACGTCTCGGGCGAAGGGGTGCAACAGGCGCTGCTCAAGCTCATCGAGGGGACCATCGCCAACGTGCCGCCACAAGGCGGGCGCAAGCATCCGCACCAAGAGTTTATTCAGGTCAATACGAGCAATATCCTGTTCGTCTGCGGCGGAGCGTTCGTCGGGCTCGAACAAATTATCGAGCAACGCCTGAATCGGAAGGCGATGGGATTCGGAGCCGAAGTTCGCGGACGAAGCGAGGTGCGACTTGGCGAACTGTTCGCGAAAGTTCAGCCGGAAGACTTCCTCAAATACGGCTTGATTCCGGAGTTCGTCGGTCGGCTGCCGGTCGTAGCCACCTTGGATGAGCTGGATGAACACGCCCTCATACGAATCTTGACCGAGCCGAGAAACGCGCTCACGAAGCAATATGAGAAATTGCTTTCCTTTGAGAAGGTGAAGCTCAAGTTCACGGAAGGCGCGCTCGGGGCGATTGCACGAAAAGCGTTTCTCCAAAAAACCGGCGCTCGAGGATTGCGTGCCATCCTCGAAGACGTGATGCTGGACGTGATGTATGATGC
>DASYVB010000079.1:0-6107 GCA_036000525.1 Nitrospiraceae bacterium
GCATGCTGCTCTATGGCAGTGCTGTCCGTGGGGAATTTCTCCCTGGGCGGTCCAACCTGAATATCCTCCTCCTGGTGTCGTCGTACGACAGCGCCATCCTCAAGAAGTACAGTGCGTTGCACCGCCACTGGAGCAAGGAACAGTTCGTAGTTCCCCTCTTCCTGACGGAAGAGGAGCTGCACACATCGGCAGCGGTCTTTCCACTGGAGTTTCTGGAGATCCAGGAACAGCATCGCGTCCTAGGCGGGCACGATCCCTTCATCGGTTTTCACGTGAAGACCGATCGGCTGAGAGATGCCGTAGTCCAGGGCCTTACAAGTAATGTATTACGCCTGCGTCAACGGTATGTCGAAGGGGGTGGAAGCGACGACGCCACGTTGATTTTGCTGCCGCTCTCGATCACTTCAATCATTCCGTTGCTGCGTGGGGTGCAACGCCTTATTGGACGTCCCGTCCTCTCTCACTCCGATGCGGTGATCAAGGATGTCGCCGAGCAGTTGAAACTGGATTTGCAGGGTTTGCTGGACGCCTGGTTGCTGAAACGTGGACAGATTTCTCCTGGCACCCGCGAAGTGCCTCGCTTCTTTGACCGGTATCTACAAGCCGCGACGCTGCTCACTCTTGCAGTCGCGCAATTGTTGCAGACGGGGCAGCGATGACGAAGATCGTTACCATGGCGATGGTGCTCTGCTTTGTCTTCTTCGAGGGCTTGGCCCAGGCGGTTCCCTACGATCGGCCCAAGATCAAGTTGCCGGAGCCGCGAGGTTATGTGAGCGACCATGCTCAGGCGATCGATGGAGATTGGAAAGAGCGCATCAGATCCGTCTGCCAGGACCTTGAGCGGAAGACCGGCGTAGAAATGGTCGTGGTGACCATCCCGACCATCAAGCCCTTCGGGTCGGCCAACGAGTACGCGACGGCGCTCTATGAAAAGTGGGGCATCGGATCGACGCAACAAGAACATGGCGTGTTGGTGCTGGTCGCAGTCCAGGAACGACAAGCCGCGATCACGCTGGGCCGGCAGATGTTGCCGGTGATTACTCCCGCGGAGATGAATCAAGTCGCGCACGAGAATTTGCAGCCGTCGATTGAGTCGGGACATTTCGGTGAAGGCCTCTATCTCACCGTGGTGGCGTTGGCCTCTCCCGCGCAGGAGGTGCGTGTCGGCGCCATCTCGAATATACATTTCAAAGGTTTGGGTTTCTGGCTCTCCCTCTTTACCGCCATCGGGGCTCTCTCGTTCTTCTGGTGGATCAGCCGTCCAGACCTTCGGCATCCGTACAGACGGATTCAAAAAGGCGAGTATTGGGGAACAGGGCAGGGGGGCTTCGGTGGGAACTGGGGAGGGTTTGGGGGAGGGACGAGCGGGGATGGGTGGAAGTAGGGGGGCGGTAGCACGGCCTGGTCGTCCTCCTGCTCGCGGAACGCGCACGCTCAGAAGGTGCTCGTTCGACGCGCGCAATAGAGGATCAACCAGGCCGCACTACCTCTTAGTGGCAACGAGCAAGCTTGGAGGGGGCATGAGAGGGCAGGTTAGATGGTCTCCTACTGCGCGCGTCCAACGAGGGAAGTCCGCGACCGCGCGTTGCGCGAGCACAGGAGACTTTCGAGTCTTTCCTCTCCCAGCGGCACTTGTCTCTCTCTGGAGGAGTGGCCAGGCTGCCCTTTACTGCGCGCATCGAACGAGCACTGTTTTATCGTGCGCGTTCTGCGAGCAAGAAGGGCACCTGGCCGCTCCTCCCTCTCTCTTATTGATGGATGGCTGAAAGCCGCCACTTCCCTTCTTGGATTTGCATGAAGGTCCAGGCTTCGCCGGATTCGGTCGGTATCTCTTCGCTGCCTTCGACAAGATAGCCTGGTGCTCCGTGCTTCTTCGTCAGGGATACGTTGTAGTCACGGGCACTCCAGCGAAGCCCTGCCGTCACGTAATGCCTCGCATCTTCGGTCCAGACTTCCAAGATCTCAGCACGGAGGAGCACCACATCCTCGACATGGTTCCAGATGTCCTGACTGCGGTTGTCGGCCAGGGCGGCGCTGAAATAATTCAGCATCTCCGGCGTGACAAGCTGCCGTAACTCGGTCAGATCCTGTTTGCTCCAGGCTCTTTGAACATCGATCAGCAGTTGTTGAAAGTCTGCTTTGTCGGCGGTGGTGACGCTATCGACCGATAATTTCTGTCTGGTTGTGGCGGACCGCTTTGTCGGCAGATTGTCGCTGGACGGGTCGCGGCCTGTGAGCCCGGAAAAATCAGGGAGGTGGGGTCGTTGTATTTTCAGAAAATAAAAAACTGCCGCGGCTCCCAGGAGCAGGAGGATCAGAAGGATTCCGGCGGAGCTGAAATCCTCGCTGGTGTTGTTGGTTTCGGCAGCAGGCGCATCGGCATCGGTGGTCTGCGCGCTGCTGTTCGTCGCCCTGAAGAGCATATGGCCGATCCACGGAACGAAATGCAGGGTCGTTGCTTGATCTTGCGCCACCATCGTATCGGAATGGTCCGGGCTTCCTCTCACCATAATGGCGACGTTTACTTGTACCGCCCAATCACGATGGAACCAGCTCGAGAGCATGGTCGTGAAGAATCACACAGGCCAGCGTCATAAATAATCGTGTTGGGGCGTCGAATCCCTCTTGAAAACGTGAATCGTTAAAGGTGAAACGTTCAACGGCTAGATCAGACAATTTTTCTGGCTAGGCGATTCACGAATAACGATTCACGTTTAATGTTTTCCACCCAGCGGAGCGGTTACCGTGATCGCCCCTGCGAGATCCCCTTCGCGATGTCCTTCTTTGGGATAGCCGGAGATATCGAGGTCGCCTTTGGGCTCACCGTGGCAGGCTAAACAGGCGGCGACGTAATAAAGTGGCATCACGACACGCAGCGTCTGGCCGTGATCGGTGAGTTCGCTGACATACGCATCGGCTTGCGGGCGTCCTGACAGCCACTGCAGCACTGAGGCTTCGTAGTCGTCCGGCTCATTCTCGGGATTACGTGGGTGCAAGGCGGTTTGTTTCAGTCTGACATGCGATTGTTTGGAAAAACGTGCGGCAGCCTTGCTGCCATAGGTGGCCGGGATAAAGTTCTTGTACCCAAGCCCCAGTTGATTGATCACAACCTGGGCATCACGGACCACTTCTTTGCTGGCGAGCACGAAGGCGGGCAACAATTCTTTGGCCAGGGGAGGCAACGTGATAGACGCAGGCGTGCTTTGGAGCTTGGAGAGATCAAGGCCGGTCTGTTTGCGAAATTCCTGAACGAGTTGCTGTTCAAACACCTCGGGCGTAAATCCCTTGTCCCCCTTACGTTGATCGTCAATCAACAGTTGATTATGCTCAATGACCGATCGGCCGGCCTTGAGTAAATTGGCCAATAACCGAGAGGTCTCTTCCGCCTCTGCACGCTCAACCGCCCAACCCAATGGCGGCAGGACGACCTGGACGCTGACGAATGTAAGGAGCACCGCGATCAAGGTGGCCCAAACCTTCTTCATGCAGCCTCCTTTCTTTCCCCTCCGCGAGTTGGCTTTACTCTACACGTGCCCTGATCGATTTGCATAACCATATTCTCCACGCCGAAGGTCAGGAGTCTCCGATCCTTTCGCACCCGCATCACCATATATTGAAGGGCTGGCTTCGCTTCCAGGATGATGTCGATAATAGGATCGCTGGTGGCATCGGCAGACTCAAACGCAGCCGGTACGGACTCGCACAACACCAGCCGGTTTGTTGTTAAATTCGACTCGGTACCGTCCGGTCTTCTTCCAGGTCTTGTAGGTCGGCCCAAGCCGTGAGGTTGGTGCGAGAGTGATCGAGCACATCGCGAGCCTGTTGAAGTATTCCTATGAAGGGGCCCGAAGATAACGGACACCTGGAATACGATTCATCGGGCAGCGCGGGCAGCAAGCTCTTCCGGGATTAGGTAGCGCCTTGGCCCGAAAATCGCCGTACCCACGCGCAGCATGGTCGCGCCTTCTGCTATGGCTATATCCAAATCTTCTGACATCCCCATGGAGAGAGTGTCGAGTTCGTACCCATCCCGCTTGAGCCGATCAAAGAGATCCCGCAGAATGTGGAACTGGCTGCGCTGCAAGGCCGTGGCAGTCGTGAGTTCAGGGACGGCCATCAATCCGCGCAATTTCAGGCGGGGCAGGCGCACGACATGAGCTGCCAGTTGAATCAGCTCGTCGGGCGCCACACCGCTTTTACTTGCCTCTCCGCTCACATTTACCTGTAAACAGATTTGCAACGGCGGTAGTGATTCGGATCGGTCTTTCGCCAAGCGGTCGGCAATTTTTACTCTGTCCACACTATGAACCCAGGAAAAATTCTCTGCGATGCGTCTTGTCTTATTGCTTTGTATCGGACCGATGAAGTGCCACTCAATCGGCAAATCGGCAAGGGCCGGCATTTTTGCCAGAGCTTCCTGTAGATAATTTTCACCAAAAATAGTTTGGCCGGCGAGCCAAGCTTCCCGCACTTTCTCGGCAGGGTGAGTTTTACTCGCCGCCAGTAGTGTGATTTCGTCTGGGTGTCGACCGGCGGATTGTGCAGCTCTGACAATGCGGTCTTTGACGCCTTGCAAGCTTGAGGCGACTGTTGGGATCGGTTCCATTAACGGTATATATGCTCGCGCGTGAGGGGAAGGGCGTTGTTCAATCCGTTTGTAAAGAGGACTTGGTAGAGCCGTGGGTTCCCATAGCGAAAATTGACGACGCAACCATTGAGAAACATCCGCCACATGCGAACGAAGGAGGCATCAAACATCGCCTCGACTTTTTCGGCCTGCGCCTCGTACCGTATGCTCCACTCCTCAACCGTTCTGGCGTAGTGCAGGCGAAGGTTTTCGATGTCGGTTGGAACGAGCCCGACTTCGCCCATGGTGCGTACGATTTCGTCGAGTGCGGGAATATATCCGCCAGGGAAGATGTATTTCAATGTCCAGGGGTCGCCGGGCATTGATCGTTCTTCTCCGATGGTGTGGAGCAGCCCTATGCCGCCGCGCTTCAAGATTGACTGCGTCTTCTCCATAAACGTCGGAATGAATTGTTTCCCAACGTGCTCAAACATTCCAATGGAAACAAATTTGTCGAACTCGCCCTTTACGTTCCGATAATCTTCAAACACGATTGAAATTTTCTCCGAGAGACCCCCACGCTTCACTAGATCGACAGCATACTCAACTTGCTGTTTCGAAAGTGAGCAGCCGACGCCGCGTATGCCGTAGTGTTTGGCTGCGTAGATAAGCATTCCGCCCCAGCCGCAGCCGATGTCGACCAGGGTTTCTCCGGCCTTCAACTGAAGTTTCCTGCAAATATGTTCGTATTTCTGCTGCTGGGCTTGCTCAAGCGTGTCGTTCTCATTACGGAAGTAGGCGCAGGAGTAGGCCATGGTCTCGTCAAGCCACAGTTTGTAAAAGTCGTTTCCGCGATCATAATGATGGGCGACATGTTTTTGAGAACGCGAGAGCGTGTTAAGCGATGTCTGGCGCAGGTGCTTAATTGCAAGCTTCGCTTTCAACCCGAGAGGCAAATTGAGGAACGCGCCGTCTGACCCGAAGCGAAGGAGTTGTCTAAAATCTCCCTCTACCTGAATATCTCCTGCCATATACTCTTCGCCGAAGCCCAATGACCCGCTTTCGATTACATGCTCTGCCGCGCGCTTCGTCGCAAAGGTGAGAATGAACTGCGGCTCACCGGAACCAAAGGATCTTTTTACTCCATCCCAGAACTGCACCTGAAAAGACACATCTCGCGCATGATCGCTCAATGTTTCGAAGAGTTGCTCAAATGTTTTTCGCATGACCGTCCTTTTCCGGGTGATAGGACTTTGCTTTTGAGGGGAGCGGCTCGAACACCCTCAAGAAGCTCCAACAGGCGCTTGTGATTAGCTCTTTCACCGGTTCTTGTCAAGATGCTCATGCGGAAGGGGAGGCCGACGAAGAGGCCGAGATGCCCTGTTGACACAGGGCTCCCGGCCATCTCATGCTGACCCGCTAAGGTTGATGTGAGTAAGCGGTACTAACAGCATTCATTATATCAATCGCGTGAGGGTTGTTTTTTATCAAACAAATAGCTGACAATACAAGCCGATCATCAGTCAGCAATAAACCGGTC
>DASYVB010000080.1:0-6083 GCA_036000525.1 Nitrospiraceae bacterium
CCACTGGCACGCCGAGACTTGCCATTAGCCCGTGCGAGGGCCTTCAAATTTTCTCCACTTTGCCCTAGGGGGAGCAGCCAGATTGTCCTTCACTGCGCGCATCGAGGGAGCACATTCTGATCGTGCGGCCTCGGCGAGCAAGAAGGATGGTCTGGCTGCTCCCCTCCCACCCTTCTCAGGCCGCGCGTTGCGCGAGCACAGGAGATCAACAGGCCACCCTCCCAAGCCCGCCTCATCCCCTTCGCATCCACGCGAACAACTTCATCAATAGATTCTTCGTCCATGGCGTGAAATGTGCCTTGCGCCACAGATTGACCACCTTCTTGTTGACTTCAGCCTGAGTCGGATAGGGATGGATCGTGCCGGCGATAGTTTTCGCTCCGGCGCCGGCTTTCATCGCCACTGAAAACTCGCCGATCATGTCGCCGGCGTGGGCCGCCACGATCGTCGCGCCGAGGATCTTGTCAGAGCCCTTCTGGATATGCACACGCGCGAACCCTTCGTCTTCGCCGTCGAGAATCGCGCGATCGACTTCGTCGAGCTGGTAGGTGTAGGTTTCGACCTCGATGCCTTTCTCCCTCGCATTCTTCTCATACATCCCGACATGCGCGACTTCCGGCTCCGTGAAGGTACACCACGGCATGATCAAAGATTCGACGCTGGCATAGCCCAAGCCAAAGGGATGTGGAAATAGGGCGTTCTGAATGACGATCTGCGCCATGGCATCGGCGGCATGAGTAAACTTGTAACGCGAGCAAATGTCGCCTGCCGCAAAGATCCTGGCATTCGTCGTCTGCAGCCGCTCATTCACCTTGACCCCATTCTTGTCGTACTCGACACCGACCGCTTCCAACCCGATTCCCTCGACATTCGGGGTACGGCCAACGCCGACAAGAATCTCGTCGACCGTCACATCGTACTGCTGGCCATGTGAATCGACTGTGAGCCGCTTGCCGGCATCCGTCTTCTGTACTTTCAAGTCCTTCCCGCAGCAGACTACCTTAACCCCATCACGCAACATGTGTTGCTCGACGATCTCAGCTGCATCGCGGTCTTCGTTCGGCATGATGCCGTGCATCGCTTCAATGAGGTAGACCTGGCTCCCGAAGCGGGCCAACGCCTGCGCGAACTCGCAGCCGATAGGACCGGCGCCGATCACCCCGATGCGTGGCGGCAGTTCCGTCAGCGAGAACACCGTTTCATTGGTGAGATAGCCCGCCTCTTTCAATCCTGGCGTGGGAGGCGCCGACGCCCGTGCTCCGGTGCAGACCGCCGCCTTCGCAAAGGTGAGGGTACGATTGCCGGCCGGCCCTTCGACTTGAATTGTGTCGGCACCGGTAAAGCGTCCGCTACCAATGTAGACGTCCACGCCCAGCTTCGTATAGCGATGAACTGAATCGTTGTGGCTGATCCGCGCCCGCAGCTTCCTCATGCGCGCCATCGCAGCTCCAAAGTCGTACTTCACCCCGGGAGGAATATGCAGGCCGAACTCCTCGGCCTTCCGCAAATCGGCCCAAGCCCTTGCCGCGCGGATGATGCCTTTCGAGGGTACACAGCCGACATTCAAGCAGTCGCCACCCATCAAATGTTTTTCGATCAAGGCCACTTTGGCCCCCAGACTCGCGGCAATGACGGCCGTGATCAATCCCGCGGTCCCAGCTCCAATGACCACAATATTGTAGCGGCCAGCCGGTTCGGGATTGACCCAGTTCGAGGGATGTACGTTGCTGACGAGCGTGCGGTTATGCTCGTCGTTCGGCAGTACGAGGCTTTCTTCACGCTGATTCATCACAACGATCCTCTCTTCTGCCGACTGCGAAACCATCGTGCTGCCCCCTCTTTTCGCCTACGTTTCACGTTTCACGCCTCACGTTTTACGGGGTTTGCCCGCATTATTCATGACCGTTTCTGCTGCAATCGTGGAAACGGTAGTCTGAATCCGATGCGGTATTCTCTCTTCGCGCCACGATCATGCAAAGGGCGCTCGACCTCGCAAGCGCGGTGACGACGCACCTGGACGCGGTTGGCCCGGCGTCTAGGCAGGTGGTCTAGCGGTCATGCTGGTTTCCCAGACCACTTCTTGTACAGGTTCGGCACGAGCGCCAGAAGCCCCAGCAATACAAATGCTCCAATCACTCCGGGGGAAGCAATGTCTTTCAAAGAATTGATCGTACCGAGTTGCCGTCCTGCGTAGGCATAGACGAAGGAACCCGGGATAATCCCGAGTGACGTCGCCACGACGTAGGTGCCGACATTCATGCGAGTCAGGCCGGATACCAGATTCACCACAAAGAACGGAAAGAGCGGAATCAGCCGGAGGGTCATGAGATAACCGAACGCGTTCTGCGAGAAGCCCTGCTGAACCGGACCCAGCCACTTTCCAAACTTTTGTTCCACCCAATCGCGCAGCAGATAGCGGGATACCAGAAACGCGAGCGTCGCGCCCGTCGTCGCCCCCAGATTTACGAAGAGCGTGCCCAATACAGCCCCGAAGAGAAACCCGCCGGCCAGTGTCAGGATCGTGGCGCCGGGAAGCGAGAGCCCCGTCACGGCCACATAGGCCAAGACGAACAACGCTGCAGCCGCGGCAGAATGTGTTTCGGTGAACGACAGTAGGTAGTCGCGATTGTCCTTTAGCACCTGCAAGGAGAGAAGCTGCTCCAGATCGAAGTAGAAAAATGCGGCCACCGCAATTCCGATCGCGAGGACCATTGCAATCTTTCCGGCACTCAATCCGCTCTTTGCTTCAGAAGCTGGCATGTCGTTCGTCATGTCGGTTTGCTCGCTTATCATGGGGGCTCCGTTTCTGGCTGTCAATGTAGCCGACTGCTTTTCGGTCGTCCGAAGTCCCATGGTCTTACAATGCACACACTCTGCCACACGCAAACGCTTGCTTGCTATGGGTCTACGACGTGAGACGGTGAATTGGATGCAGAGGACCGAAGGAGGTAGCAGAGCCAGCTATCGTGGCTGGCGATCCTGGAGATCGCGATCCATATCGAGGCGGCCAAACGCCCGTTCAACTGGGTCGATCGTCCCATCCTGGTTGCGATCGAGCTCTTGGAAATGATCGTGGGTCAATTCAGGAGTGTGCGGGTCCGGAACGCCTGCACCAAGATGATTCCGACGAGGATCGTAGCGCTGCGGGCTTTCCAGCATGCCGTGGTACATGAGATCGGTTCTTGGCTGCACGACGGCTTTCGACGCCCCCTTCCTATGAACTTTCATACGTCGAGAGCTCTTAGGAATCGTCGACTTGAGCTCAGCCCGTGCCGGCTTGGCCTGTTTCTGAATAGCCTCCGGTTGGTGCTCCAAGGCAGTGGGCATCGGGCTCTTCTTGGCACGCTGGATCGACGAGTCTTGACCTTGCTTGGATTGTTGCTTGGCAGGCTTAGTTGCGACGACGACCGGAGCCGGCTCCCTTACTTTTTTTGTTGCTGCAATCGTCTGCCCAACCGTGGTCGCGAGTAAGGCCACGGAGCAGACCGTTCCAAGTACAATAAGTTCTAAAATACCCCTCATACCCCTCCCAATTGTGAGTTTCCTGAAGTGTAGCAGGTCTGCACAATAGCTAAGCATTGTAGCGAGTTAGACGACGTTGTCTATGCCGCATTCTGTGGCCTCGTACTTGTCAGACAAGCCCTTCTTGCCCTACTCTGTACGTGGAGGCCAACATATGGATGAATTGAGTCGTTTAACCAAGACGAAAGAACAGTGGGCCAAGGCGCGCCGTGGCGGTGAAGAGCGGGAAGTGTTTTACGAAGGAGATGCCCGCCTGCCACCGGGGCAGCATCTCGTCGAGACCTGGCCTGTGCTCGATCTCGGTCAAAAGCCTGACATTCCACTCTCGGAATGGAAACTCACCATCGGCGGATTCGTGGCTCATCCCATCACGTGGACCTGGGAAGAGTTTCTCGCCCAGCCCCAGTTCAAAGACGTTTCAGACTTCCACTGTGTGACGAGCTGGAGCCGGTTCGACAACGAGTGGGAAGGCGTGAGTTTTAAACACATTATCTCGGTTGTGAAACCACTGTCGCTCGCCAAATTCGTGCTCTTTAAGTCCTATGACGACTACACCACCAATTTGCCGCTTGAAGCCTGCGACGATCGGGACGTGCTGCTGACGTACAAATGGAACGGCAAACCACTCACGAAGGAACATGGAGGCCCGATCCGCATGATTGTCCCGAAGCGCTATGCCTGGAAAGGCGCCAAGTGGGTGAAGGAGATTACATTTTTGGATAAGGATGCAAAGGGGTTCTGGGAAGTGCGGGGCTACTCGAACAGCGCGTTCCCCTGGGAGAATGATCGATATGGGTGAACCCGTCCAGCCGACCTGCCCCCTTAGCCAGCATTAATCATGACGGTTCGTCGCGAAATCGTGCAGACGCGAAGCAAGACGGGCACTCGGAGCCGTGAAGCCCTGAGGCATACTCGTGCAGTATGTCGAAGGGCTGAACGGCGAGACTGCCCGTTGCAGCCGCGTATCCGCGCTTGCAGCAGAAGCTTCATGAATAATGCGGGCTAAGGAACACACTGGCAGGGAAACGCCGAATCGCCTTAAGCGGACTGATCGATGCGCCTTTTGCAAGGGAAGACAGCAGACCTCCCTCGCCATCGGGCAAGCATCGCATACCGTTCAGACGTCGGGGAGAGATTCCGAACGAATTCTGTTACCTGGAACGGGTTCGCTTTTAGAGAGATTGTCATGCACGAGGGGGGGCGGACGGATGGCATGCCTGCGATATTCCATCCCGTGACTCTAATCCACGAGGCGGTTACTCATGACACATTGCTCATCATGCCGCCAGTTGTCTGATGACAGGCTTGAGATGCTTTCGTATTTGTCGATGCAAGCAGTCCTCCACGGCATCGATCAGCACATTCAGCCGTGTATGCTGGAATCCCACCCGTTTCAGACAGGGATCGCTCATCATTCCGACAAGAAGGCTCATCGCCGTAATAAAGAGCCCCACTGTGAGCGTGGCCCCCACGACTTGCCAGAACGATGGCTTCGGCGGAAACACGGAATAGAACGCCGACCCGAGACTGGCTCCGAGCATAAACGTGGAGGCCGCATTGTCTCGGGCCCTTTTCCCGGCGATCTGATCGCCGATCCCTGAAATGCCGAGGGAGTAATCGCCGAAAAAAAGCCACCCGGTCGCCAACGTCAGCACTGTCGCCGTGGTATCGAGCACCAATGCGCGGCCTGCAGAATGCTCGGCAATGAGACGGGGGATATCGGAAAGTTCCCTCAGCGCTTCGTCCGAAAGAGCGCCTGATGCGAGCAGGGGACCTACCTGTTTGTGCTGCTTGATGCGTTCGAGCAGCCCATTCGGGGAGGCCCGCCGGTCACCCATCGTGCAAGGCCAGTCCAGCAACTCAGTGGCAATCAGCTGTTCGATTTCCCTCTGATAACATGTTTTAAAGCCCGTAGGCACAAGAGTCATCAGGTCGGCACCGGAGCGCCAGCCCAATTTCATAGGGACCTCGATGAGCTTTTTCACAAAGATAGACGGGATCGACCACAGAGCATTGATCGGGTGGCACAGTAGGTCGCTCACGAGCGACTGTTTCTGAAGCGCGATGGTTTCCTGAAGAGAAAAGTGCCGTTCCACAAAGCCGTCCACGCGACCGCGGCATTCAGCGATGTATTGTTCGATGCATTCTTCAAAGGCCAGAATCGCGGTGGCTGTCTGTTGGTTACTCATCGGCGGTAGATCGTATATCTGCGCTGTCGAGGTAACTAGAGAAACACCTGGCCTACTGGCTCCCTTGCGATCTCTGTCGAGACTCCGATAGGACGCATCGCCCGCGAGAATTTGTTTGCAATTTCAGAAACAGGGCCGTGCTCTCATGTTCCTACATCAGCGCACGGCCCTCTTGAGGACCAACTTGACCTATTATCAAAAAACCACTGCTAATCCCTAATCTTTATCTTTCCAGCGCCCTTTCCCACGCCCATGCCCATTCCCGTGCTTCTTGAAATGACCGTGCCCCTTATACTTGATCCTGTGTTCATCGTAGTAGCGGTAGGGTTGATCGGTTTCCAACTCAAGGCTGACATAATCGCTCGTATCGAG
>DASYVB010000081.1:0-4585 GCA_036000525.1 Nitrospiraceae bacterium
AGTGGCCGAATCGGGCGGTCTCGAAAACCGCTGTCCGGGCAACTGGACCGTGGGTTCAAATCCCACCCTCTCCGCCATGACTTGGCGCGACAGAAACCACTAGTTCACCAGCCGACGGGCTGTGACGCGCCAGAGTACCAACAGGTCGCGGCAGCTAATCACCGGAAAAGGTGTCGCTTCGCGACATCGTTTTGAAATAAAAATGGGCCCCAACCTTGTTTGGGCCAGAATGGCCTGGCCCGTGAGATGCGGTGGCGAGTACGGGTCGTCGGAACGTCGGCGCGCCGAGGACGAGCCAGAAAGGGGCTGGCCCCCTCTGTAGGAGCGCGAGCTGAAACTGCGAGCGCGACTTTGAATGCCCACCCTCTCCGCCAGCTTTCGCCTTGGCGAAAGCTGTCCGCCGAAGCCTTGTGCGAAGGCGGACAGCCCGCAAGTGTGTTTGCCAAGGCTTCAGCTGGCAAGCCAGCCATGTGATTCTTTTGTCCATCTATGCAAGTCGTAAAACGCTACTTGGGTTTCGCCCTTCGCCGACCGACCCGTCGGCCAGAGCCTTTGGGCGGCGTGCCGAAGTCGGCTTTGGGCGACGAAGGCCGGCTGGCAGGCCAGCGAAGGCTGCCCGCCATAGCTTTAGCCCACCTGCGCGACCGTCATCGGGGCTGTCACTCTTTTCTGCTGGACGTATCCATCGAGCCGCTCGGCCACCACTCCCTGGCCTAACCGATAATTTCGCATAATCTCTCCACGGTACAAAGAACGGAGCCGCGCTCAGTGAGGGCCTCCCAAGACTAGCCCACTGCGAATTGGAGTTTCTGGACCTCCTCATGGCCATTGTCCAGAACTGTGTTTTCAGTAAGCAAAATTACCCTTCCGTGGTAGAGTTGAACGGTATGGCAACACCCCATGAATCAAGATCTTCCAGCAAGCCGGGAATCCCATGAAAGGAACGGCCAATAGAAGGATTCCGCGCCTCCCTCTCCTCTTCCTCCAAGGGCTCTTCACGGTGGTGCTCAGCTACCACGTACCCATCATGGGTCTCGGCAGAAACGAGCAGGTCCTCATGATCGGGCTGCCGCTGTTCACGTTGGTGGTCCTTTGCCTCCCGAAGTCGCTGCTGAATATTACGGTGCCGATCTTCCTTCTCACAGTCGCGAATACCGCCCTGCTAACAAAAGTGACGTACGAAGGTCGGATGATCGAGCCCTGGATGTATCTCGGATGTGTCCTCATCATGCTCATGATTTCCTACAGTCCATCCATTGGGCAGCTTGTCGTGCTTGGTAGCCTCCTCTGTGCGGCTTATGGAGGGCTTCTCTATCTGTTCGGAGCCCTGCATAGCGAGCATGTCCTCCTTATTCCAATCTTATTGGCAATGGCCATCCTCTACGGGACCAAGACAGAAATGGCGGATGTAGAGTCGAAACGGAAGGCCGCGACCGAAGACAAAACCCGATCCGAGGCGATGACTGATGCCCTGACGGGATTGCCGAATCGCGCACAATTTATCGAGCACGCGTGGCGCGCAGTCAATTGTGCGAAAAATAATAACGAATTCCATTTTGCGGTCCTGTTTATCGATCTCGATGGGTTTAAACCGATCAACGACGGATTGGGTCACAAGGCCGGGGATGCCGTGCTCATCGAGGTCGCCAAACGGTTGCAGGCCTGTCTGAGGAAAGGCGATATCGTGGGACGATATGGCGGCGATGAATTTACGCTGCTGATTAATAATGTGGCTGGGAAACCTGATGCCATTCGCGTTGCTGAACGCGTGCTGCGCAAGCTCCCCGACCCGATTGACGTGGGGCAGCGCGTCCAGGTGGGTGGCAGTATCGGCATCGCCATCAGCACCAACCTTCACGGGTGTCCTGAGGACCTCATCCGGCAGGCTGACGCGGCGATGTATCGCGCCAAGTCTCAAGGTAAAGGTCGCTACGAGGTGAGTGATCAGATCCGCGATACCAAAGTGGAGTCCGGAGTTGGGGCGAAGCTGCGGCGGATGCTGCAGCCTCAAAGGTAATCGACAGGCCTAATGGCCTGTTGTTGTGAGAAAAGGTTCTGACTTCATGGCCATGCTCTCAAAAGTTATCGCACGAACCGACGGTAGTCACACTTCCCAGTCCGACCACTTAGATATGGCTGGTGACACGGCTCAGCCTGTCACTCGTCTGCGCTATAACTTCATACAGTTGCAGGCTCTTGTGACGGTGGTGTTGAGCTATCAACTCCTCTTCAGTCGTAATGTTTCACTCTCACAAGAAGTGCAGAGCATCTCGATTCTCGGTCTCCTCCTATTGTGCGGAAGCCTGATGTTCCTGCCGACTCGCCTGATCAGTAGTGAATGGTTTCCGGGGGCCCTAGCAGTCTTGGATACCGGCATTACCTCGGTCCTCATTTATATGTCGGGCAACGCCAGTTCGGATCTCTACCTTGCTTATTTCGTGATTATCCTGATCGTGACGGCGTCCCGCACCGCCATGCAAATGACCGTGTTCCTATCGATGGTCACGGCGATTTATGGGTGGGCCCTCTATAGAGAGATTAAAGAAAGCGGGATTGTCTTGGAGCATCACCTCATTCGCATTCCACTCTTGCTTGTTATGGCTATTTTTTATGGAAGAACTGCCGACTCACTCCGGCTCCTTACGTATTACGATCCTGTGACGGGACTGCCAAATCGCCGGCAATTGGTACGCCTCATGTCTCAACAGCTCGGGGTCGGCCGGCTCGCTGGTGACCAGAAGATCCTGCTGCTTATCGGTTTGGATGGGTTTAAGCTGATTAACGATAGCCTAGGACTGATGGCCGGAGACCAGTTGCTCCGGGCGGTGACGACGAGATTACAGGAGTGCCTTCGGACCACCGAGACGGTGGCGCGTCTGGGAGCTGACGAGTTTTCGGTGCTCCTGCAGACTGCCGTTTCGCCGGAAGTCGCCGGGCGGCTCGCCCAAAGCATCCTGGATGCCATGACGCGACGGTTTCTGTTGGTTGGTCAGGAAGTCTTTGTCAGCGCGAGCATCGGGATCGCGATAAGTTCTCCTGAGAGCCGGGATGCCGACAGCCTGATCAGAAATGCCGATGCAGCCATGTACCGGGCAAGACAACGTGGAAAGAACAGTTACGAATTTTACTCGCCCGATATGAATGCCCAGGGATATGAACGTCTCGTGTTGGAAAGCCGACTCCGTAAAGGTCTGGAGCGGGATGAAATCGTGGTGTATTACCAGCCGCAGGTTCATTTGGCTACACGGACAATTCTCGGGGTTGAAGCCCTTGCGCGCTGGAACGACCCGACCTCAGGTCTCATCCCACCCCTAAAATTCATTCCACTCGCTGAAGAGACCGGCCTCATTGTCCAGATCGGGGAATCCGTGTTACGGCAATCCTGTCAGCAACTGAAGGCGTGGCATCAAGCCGGGTACTCTTCGTTGCAAGTCTCTGTCAACTTGTCAGCACTCCAATTTAGACAGCCCGATCTAGCGAGCAGCATTAGCAAAGTAATCGCTGAAACCGGGATCGATCCACGTTATTTGGACTTGGAACTCACGGAGACCTGCATCATGCACAATGCCGAGACGGCCTTGCAGGCGCTCGGTCAACTAAAAGCGATGGGCGTCCGAATCTCGATAGACGACTTTGGAACGGGGTATTCGTCCTTGATTTATCTGAGACGTTTCCCGATTGATACTCTGAAAATTGATCGTGCGTTTACGCAGGATATGACCACAAGCCCGGATGCCGAGGCCATTACTGCTGCCATCATTGCCATGGCGGCGGCCCTGAAACTGGAGGTCATCGCGGAAGGCGTCGAGACGGACGCCCAGATCGCCTTGCTACAGAAACAAGGATGCTATCACGGACAGGGGTTCATCTTTAGTAAACCGGTTTCCGCTGAAGAAATGACGAAGTTACTCAGTACATGCCTGAACATGAGTGTCAGTAGCCCCACCCAGTCCAAAACTGCGTGAGCGATCGTTACGTGCGTTGTCTCTCAAGACAGCACCGTTATCGCTTTTGACGCCATGGGGTGGTCGTGAAAAGTTTCGGAATCCCTGTTTCTATTGATCTATTCGCCATGATGCTGGGCCCAAACGATCTCTCGCGGTAGACTTCTATAGCTCGATACTCATTTGTCATCGCTTCCCTCGTGGGTAAGGAACCAGGAGCGATGGAAAGGAAGTCGCGGATGACAAGGATCCTTGTTGTGGACGACGAAGAGGCTATCCGTGAGCTACTCGATACGGTTTTACGGCAGCGAGGCCACGACGTCCTGCTTGCAGACAGCGGGCGAAAAGCCCTTGATGTGTTTCGGAGGGAACGGCCTCAGGTGACCATTCTGGACCTCTCCATGCCTGAGATGGATGGATTTGCGGTCCTGAAGCAGATTCGGAGCGTCGACCCACACGCTCGGGTTATTATCTTGACCGGTATGGGGACTTCCACAGAGGAACAGCGGGCCCGAGAGCTAGGTGTGACTGACTTCCTCCAAAAGGGATTCTCCCTGCAGGCGCTCGGAGCGGCCATGGACCGGGTGCTTAGCTATCTAAGTGGTTCTACTGAATCGATTCCTGCAAGATCGACAGATGAC
>DASYVB010000082.1:0-5772 GCA_036000525.1 Nitrospiraceae bacterium
TGAGAATCTTTCTATTCATAAGACGCACGGTTGTCCTCACGTCGCTGGCGCTGATTCCCTGGTTCCCTGCGCCGTTAGCACCTGCCGCGGAGCTGTCTCCCGGAGGGGGCATTCCCGAGTTCATGACAATGCAGCCATCCATGCAGCGCCCCGCGCTTCTTATGATGACTGCCCCGGCACAGACCAGCTCGGCACAGGCCACCTGGGTCGATGAGATCAAAAACTCCCTGGGCGTTTATAAAGCCAACTATCCCGGCTCAAATTTTTCGCCTTACCAGACAAAATTGAACCTGGTCGGGGACGCCTTGAGCCGCGGAGATCGGCGAGCCGTGAAGGTGGAGATGGGTGCGTTCTTGAAAATGCTTGCGACGCGGGCTCATGGTATCAACGAGGGTGCTGCAGATGAGCTGTCCAACTTCGCGCAGATGGTGACGCCGATCCAGGAGTATGGAATCTCGGTTCAAAAGTCCGGGGCCGCGCAGTACGGGTCGGAGGTTCCGAGTTCCGGGTCAGCACAGTAAAGAGAGCTTGTTCCTTCTTTCCTGCGAGGACGATGGCCAGACTCCAAGACCTATGGAAAGAGTGGTGAGCACGATGTATCCGATGTTAGCTCTACTGGGACTGCTGGTCCTGACGTGGGGCGCCACAGTCTGGGCTTCCTTTGCGGAGGCGAAGTGATAACAAGCGTAGCCATCCCTCCAAGGACAAGGTTCGAAAGGCTGCGTGAACTCAGCCATTCGAACCTGACCCGAGGAAACTTGTTTCGTCATTCCTTGGTTAAAGGACCACAGGGAGGAGCATCGTGAACAGCCTACAGACCATTTTCCACTGGGCAACTCAAAGTCCTTTCGCAGCCGCTGCCGTCATCTTTGGCGGGACCGCTTTAGCGGTGACGCTGTACACGTATGTCTATGACTACACAATGCTGACCAATCGAGACTAGGCGGGCAAATCGAAGTGGAAGGAGCAGCCATGGCTGAGACATGCTACCACCAAGGAAAGAAGATCATCCTAGTACCAAGCCAGAAAGTTAATGGGACGTGGGTGTGTCAATTTACGATTCCAGAATTTAAGGGCTCAGAGATCGCCAAATACCAAGGCTATCCCCCTGGAGAGTCGGGGACGGAACAGGAAGCGAAAGTGGCAGCATTTAAGTACGCGAAGAAGATTCTTGATGCTTCACACGTAGGACAGCCACTGCAGTTCATCGCACAGGGGGCCTCGTGATGAAACATTCACCCCTGAGCCCAAATACCGACTGAGGGAAGAGCGATGAGAAGTGAGCTGGCCATATGGCGCGAAGTGGTCTCCACACCATCGACGGAGTGCCCATGTCTGATCTAGATGAAGCTAAGCAGAAGTTGAGCGAGATGGTCAGATCGATGAATCCTCAGCTCGTGTGTCAGATTCCGGAAGAGACGGCGAATGGTTTCTTTCAGATCAGCATTACAAACAACGAGAAAACACTGCATTTACCCCTTTCCGAGGATGATCTCTTTGATTTCATAGAAGATCCGAGCCGAATGAAACAGATCCGCGGCAAGATGGAGCAACTGATTCGTGATCTGAGGGCTTAAGCAGCACCACCATCCTCTAGTCCAGTGCGTGGAGGTGGGGCAGTTGTAATGAGGAGAAATTCAATGACACCTGAGGAGCAAATCACGAAAATGACGACAGCGATCAAGCAGGCCATCAAGGTGATGGGGGACCGGTTCGGATCGACGGAGGGTGATGTCGCGAAGGCCATTCAGGAACTGAAGGCCTCGATGCAGACGTCCTCGTAACCGTGCATCTGCCGGGGTAGAGGTTGTCTCGGTCCTGGTTGGCATTCACGACGGGTCAAGACAGTGCCCGGACGTAGGGGCGAACGACGAAGAGGAGAACGATCCATGAATACTCAATCCACAGCTCATGGTCACATCGACATCACTGAAACGCTGGTCAGGTTGTACGTCTTCCTGGCGCAAAGCTTGGACCGCTGTCTGAACGAGGCCGCACGCGCCACCTATCCGGAGCACGAACTACAGTCGCATTTCTCGTCAACACGAGCCAAGATGAAGGAGATGCTCTCGGTGAACCGGGTGGTCAAGGGAAACGTAGAGCAGGAGTGTAATCGGGTGCTCTCGCTCATCGCGGCGTGCCTCCCGGACGGAACCGGAAAGACGGCCGCCATGGATGAAGTGAAGACGGAGCGGGCGGTGCTGAGAAACAAGACCATGGCCTTGAGTGATTTGCTCGCAGTCTTTCGAGCAGCCTGACAGGATGCTGAAAATGGCCTGCCACTTCGTTCTCGGCGCCGACGTCGAGAAGGCAGGCAACAAGAACAACGGAGGACATCATGAAGACCACACCACTGATCTACCTGCTCACGCTGAATTCGCCATCCCACAAAGCCCTTCGGCTTTGGACTGGGAGGAGTGTCCATCAACTACGCCACTGCTCAGCCAAACAGATCGGAAATGCGTTGGTTGAGATGCAAAAGAACGTGGATGATCTGCAAAAACACATGAGGACGCTTCAACAAGTGAAGGAGCAGTTGGCTTCTGTGTCACCGGCAGGGAGTGGTAGACTTTGATAAAGGACAATGGGGCTTTGACGAAGGCCTTCCCGTCCATGTTTCCCAAGGATCATAGGCCGGCTGAACCAGTCAATCAGAAGGGAGGAGATGCCATGATGACCATCACGCCGGAGGCTGAAAAGATTCAAGTGATTATGCAGGAACAACCAAGGGCCGATCTGATTGACGGATTGCCCAAACGTGCCAGCGCACGTTTACATAAACATAACGCCGACGGCCTGACCTGTAGCGAAGCCCAGGTTGAGGCCATTCTGTCGGAGGGCGAGTCAACATAAGCCTAAAGGAAGGCTTACAATCGCTTCTATAAACGCTGGCCGAGATGATCGGCACCACGCGGTCCCGCGTCAGTTTCTTCATGAATAAGTTCCGCAAACTGGGCTTCATCGACTACAACGGCGGATCGCACGTCCACAGTTCCGCCTCACGGTCATCCACCACGACTAACTTCCCCTATTCCCTCTCTTCTAAGCCCAAGGCCAGCGTCAAGCTGCCCGCTCCTTCAATTCTTCCTAACTGAGCAATTTTGATCAGACCACACTCTGTCTTCTCGGCATACTGAGAGCACAGTCTGACGCTCTTCCTCGCCGTCAGCCTGAACCAGAAGGGGGCGACCGCATGACCTGCAGAGCAGAGCCGCCCGGTCGTACCAACCCCCCTCCACATGGGTCTGGTCTTCTGCTGGAATGTGGTTCAGCTGATGTGGAGGTGTGCGACAGCTCGAAAATCCTAGGGCTGCACCTGTGCCCGACCTGCGCCCAATCCATGGTCGAGTGCGGAACGACGAAGGAAAACCAGATGCGATCGCCGAAGGAGGAGGCAGCCTGTAGCCTCAGCCAGAGCCACCATCTATACCTGTTCACTGTCAGGACAGGAGTGCTCACGCCTCATACGATCGCAGCCTAGGGAAGACAAAGGAGGGCCTTATGGGAGAGGACGTGGATGATGTTTCGTACGACCACAAGGACAGCATGGCGGCCCAACAGGCTGGGCCCGGCATCATGCTGCTCACAGCCTCCATGCAACTGCTCTATAAGAATTGGCGGGCATTGGAACTGTGCGACCAAATTATTCGCTACCAGAACGGGAAAACGGTTAATGGGGGGCTCCCGCCGGCGGTCGTGAGTCTCGGCGATCAAATTCGGAAGATCCTCCAGGTCCGACCCGATCCGGAGGACTTGGAGCAGTTTCAACGCAGGCGCATCGTGAGCCTTCGCCATTGCCCCGTGCTCCTGTGCGGCATGGCCTTGATTGACCCGAGCAACTGGCAAGCACGAATCCTTATTGTGATGAACGACATCGGGATCGGTGCGTGGCAGGACACTGTCGTCGGCCAGGCGAAGGAGAAGTTTCGCCTGACCGCTCGCGAAACAACCGTCGTCCGATATCTCTTGAAGGGCTGGACCAACAAGGAAATCGCTAACGAAATGAGATTGTCAGAACAGACCGTCAAGGAGGACTGCAAGCACATTTTGGGAAAAACCAGCACCACCACGCGCACAGGGATCGTCATGCAGGTCGTCCACTGTGGATTACGGCATGAACTACCAACGTCCTCAGCAAATCTGGTTGTGCCCTCCATGACCAGGAAGCCCATCGAGTTGGTGGCATCGGCCTGATGGCTCTTGCTGCAGGGCAACACCTGAAAGCAGTTATGATTGGAGGGGGCTAGGCCCTTGTCGGAGGAATGGTGTTGCTTCTCGTTGGAGGCAGGAGATCGTAGCGGAGCGTCGCTTCATTGCTTCAGGAAAAGGTCTTGACTCCCTGGGGCCGATTGTGTATAAGTGGCTAAGGTCGAACAGATCTCTGCACCACCTGTCCTCGTCGCGGACCAAACTTTGGCCGGAGGCTCTCAAAGGAGGCTGGCTATGGCCAGCAAACGCCCCCCCCCGTTTAATCGTAAGACGTTCCTCACCCAAGTCGGCAGCGGAAAAACGACCCTGCAGTGCCGAAAGAAGCGCATTATCTTCTCGCAAGGGGATGCGGCGGATTCCGTGTTCTACATCCAGAAGGGCAGGGTCAAGCTCACGGTCGTCTCTCCACAAGGCAAAGAAGCCGTCGTCGCGATTCTGGAGGCCGGGGACTTTTTGGGTGAACCCTGCCTCGCCGGGCAGCCTGTGCGCCTGGCGACCGCGACCACGCTGGAAGACTCCACGCTCGTCCGCATTGACAAAACTGCCATGATCCGCGTGCTTCACGACGAGCCGGCTTTCTCCGAGCTGTTCATGTCCCATCTGCTGGCTCGCAACGTGCGCATCCAGGAGGACTTGGTCGATCAACTCTTCAATTCAGCCGAGAAGCGACTGGCGCGGATCCTCCTGTTGCTGGCTCACTTTGGGAAAGAAGGCAAGCCGGAGTCGGTCGTTGCGAAGGTCAGTCAAGAAACGCTGGCCGAGATGATCGGCACCACGCGATCCCGCGTCAGTTTCTTCATGAATAAGTTCCGCAAACTGGGCTTCCTCGACTACAACGGCGGATTGCACGTCCACAGTTCCCTCCTCAATATCGTCCTCCACGACTAGTTTC
The DNA here is from genome assembly GCA_036000525.1 of Nitrospiraceae bacterium. Taxonomy (GTDB): domain Bacteria; phylum Nitrospirota; class Nitrospiria; order Nitrospirales; family Nitrospiraceae; genus Palsa-1315. The sequence goes on from DASYVB010000082.1 coordinate 5,102, forward strand.
GCTAGGTGCTGTCGGCGTCGAGCGGGGACAGAGCCACGCTGTCTGCCCTATCATTTTTCACCACTGAGCAATTTTGACCAGACGGCATCGGGCCGGGGGGTATAGCATTACCGCGGCCGTAATGAAGTCCGATCAGGCCCAGCCGGGTAGAACGAGAGTGGTGAGTCCGGCAATGGAGGAAAGAATGGAACGCGTATCGCAGACTCCAATGGCCACTCTGTTCAAGCAATGCTACCGCTGTCGGGTCATCTATGGCAGCGAAGCCGTCGCATCGCCCTTCGGCGGAATCAGTCATGGGCTCTGCGGGCTTTGCCTGCCGAAAGAGTGGGAGCGCCTCTCTTTCGTTTGATCTCGATGTTCCTGATTTGTTATCTGTGTTTCCTGGTAGACTTCGGCTCGTCCCTCGGTAGGCTCCCGCGCTGCAGTGCATAGCGGATGAGGTCTTGGGGGCTGTTCAGGCCCAACTTCCGCATACAGTTCGCTCGATGGGATTCGACCGTGCGGGAACTGATCTTGAGTCGGGACCCAATATCTGAGCTGCTCGCCCCCTCCACGACTAACTGCAGCACCTTTCGCTCGCGGACGGTCAGTTTGTCATGGACCTCCAGTGAACCAGTCTGCGCCTTTTGCAGAATTGTCCCCATAGAAGAAAATGAGCCAACGGAAGCCTC
>DASYVB010000083.1:0-8010 GCA_036000525.1 Nitrospiraceae bacterium
GCTGGACGGTGATTTCCCTGGGGGGATTGAACATCACTCCGGCACTGTCTCCAGATGGAAATTTCCTGGCGTTTGCCTCCAGTCACGAAGGCAATTCCGAGCTCTATCGGTTGGATACAAGGACGAAAGCTATCCAACGATTGACAGTAAACCCGTCCGGCGACTTGTCTCCCTCCTGGTCCCCGAACGGGAGAGAGATGGTGTTTGTGTCAGATCGGGGTGGCGGGCCGCAGCTGTTTCTGATGGATTCAGAGGGGTCGAACGTGCGCCGTCTGACGTTTGAAGGCGATTACAATGCGGCGCCGGTGTGGTCGCCGCGCGGGAACTGGATCGCCTATGTGTGCCGGACGAATAAAGAGTATAAACTCTGTATCATCTCGCCGGACGGACAAAAACGAATGCAATTGACGACAGGACCTGGTGTCGATGATTCACCCTCCTGGTCGCCGGATGGCCGGCATCTGGTGTTCAGTTCGACGGCCGATGGAAAGAGCCAGATCTATATGATCGATGCCGATGGTAAGGACATAGAACGGCTCACCTTCCAGGGGACGCACAACAGTTCGCCCTCCTGGTCTCCGGCATCGTGAGGATGACGATTTGACCGTACCGGATGAATGAAGGCAAAAGATCGAGATCACTAACCTAGGAAAAGGAGAAAGATGTATGAACAAGACACTCTGTGCATGCGGCTTGGTGCTGGCGATGAGCATGGTATTAATTGGTATGCCTGGCTGTTCCAAAAAGTCCGTACAAACTGGCGGCGACTCTCAGTCCACTCAAGGGATGGCGAAGGGGGGAAGTACAGATAGTTCCAGGTCCGGTGTCGGCAGCTTCCCGGACACCGGCGTTCAGCCGGGTGGCGGCGGGCTTCGGGGACTCGACAAGAACCCTTCAGAGGAGCATGTGGGCAGTGGCACGATGTTGGCGAAGGTGGATCCCTCCAGCGGTGCTGAACGACAAATGGATGAGATCAGGGCCGAGCAGGCAGCCTCAGTTGCAGCTGGCTTGCGAGACGTGTTTTTCGCCTACGATAGCTGGACGATTTCCGAGGATGGGCGTCAAGCGTTGAGTCGCGATGCCGAGTGGATGAAGTCAAACCCGAGCGCGCTGGTCAAGGTCGAAGGGCACTGCGACGAGCGCGGGACCGCCGCCTACAACCTCGTACTCGGTGAAAAACGGGCGAAAGCCGCCCGGAACTATCTGGTCGAACTCGGTGTCGGTGCCAATCGTCTGTCCGTGGTGTCGTATGGAAAAGAGCGGCCGTCCTGCGATGAACATGCGGAGTCGTGCTACCAGCAGAATCGGCGAGGACATCCTGTGGTGAAGACCGGGAAGTAGGCGACGCGCTTTTTGTCGCGGCGGGTGTTACTCCGTTGCCCGTGAAGAGAGAGCAGGGGATTCCTTTATTATACGTGGGTGGAACAATGTGGAACCATTCGGATACAAAGGGAACCTGGACGACGATCTGTGTGATCTGTGCCTTGTTGTCGACCGGCTGCATTGCCCAACAAGCAGATCTCAAACAGACGGAGAAGAATCTTCAGCAGCGCATCAAGCAGTCGAGCGATGAGTCGGCACAGACCCGCGCGCGACAGAGTCAGGAGATTTCGGCGCTTCGGGAGCAGGAGTTGCCGCAGTTGCGTGGCGAACTGGAGCGCGCATTGCACCAAGCTCAAGAACTCCAGGGCAAACAGGAAGACCTCAAGCAGCGCTCTGCGCAACTTGAGCAACAAACCAAGCGGCTAGAACAGTTGGCCGGCAAGTTGGAGGCGGATAGCACAACTCGCTACAACCAGGTGCGTGAGAGCCTCAATGCTCAAGATGTCAAAAATAAACAGGAGCGCGATCAGCTCCGCATGGACGTGAACACTCGCCTTGACGACGTGAGCCGACAGATGGAGGTGATGCGAAAGGAGATCATTGAGGTCGTGCAGAAGACGAACAGCGGACTTGCCAAGAGTTTCGACGTACGTCTGGAGGAGCAACATAAGTCGCTGGCGGATAACCAGGCTCGGGCCGAACAGTTGTCTGCAAAATTCGCACAATTCAGTCAGTCCTTAACGGCATTCAGGGATTCGCTGACAGGATTGAGCGAGCGGGTGAGCCAAGAAGAGCAGGAGAGCAAAGCGTTGGCAACCCATATCAATGAGACGAACAAGGGCGTAACCGGTCATTTAGGTGAGGTGAATAAGAGTGTCGCATCTGTCGCGCAGAAGTTTGCTGCCCGTTTCGACGAACAGGATCGCCGTCTGGATGCCCTCTCCAAGGTCGTTGATCAGGTTGCGCAGGATACGCGTGTACGAGGGGGAAGCAAGGGAGGGGCACGTCAGTCACCCACGAAGCCGGCCCGCCGATCGGCGTTGGTGCCTTCATCTGAAACCCCGAAGGTTGAGCAGGAAATGCCTGCGGCTTCGCTCTCTGTGCAAGCCGAAGAGGGACAATCGGCTGAAGCGGCGACGTCGGCAGTCGAGTCGGAGGAATCGCCGCGCCTGCAAGTCAGCCAGAGTAGTGAGCGCTCCGATAAAGTCGAGTACGAACGTCTCCTGGCACTGTTTCGTGATGGGGATTTGGATGGAGCCCGGCAGGGGTTCGCCGCATTTTTGCGTGACTATCAGAACTCGGATCTGTCTCCAAACGCGCGCTATTGGCTCGGTGAATCGCATTACGGCAAGAAAGATTATCGACAGGCGATCGACTCGTATGACCGCGTCGAACTGGATTTCCCCCGGAGTGAGAAAGTACCATCGGCGATATTGAAGAAAGGGTATGCGTACCTGGCGATGAAAGATAAGAAGCGCGCGTCTTCGGCGTTCAAACAGGTGGTGACGTTATATCCACGGAGTCCAGAGGCAGGAAAAGCGTCCGATAAACTATCCCAGTTGAAGGAGTTGCAATAACCGTGAGGCGCAAGAAAACGGGTTCAAGGGGGTTGGTCGTTTTCATGGCCGGGGCCATGCTGTGGCTCGCCGGATGTGCCAACCACGCAGATTTTGTGGTGTTGCGTGACCACTTGTCGACGGTGTCGAAGTCTCAGGAGCAAGATCAAAAGCGGCTGGATGCGCTGCAACGACGTTTGGAGTCGCTGGAACGGGCGAAGGATAGCGAATCCGCCAGGCCGAAGCTCGATCCGAAGTTCGATGAACTGTCTGCACGGATCCAAAGGTTAGAAAGCCGGTTGGCCAAACCCGACGACACGTTGAGTATTCCAGTTGTGCCCAAGGTAGAGCCAACCCCTGGAGAAGCCGCTCGTCCCTCCAAACCACAGAAGCCGGCTTCCTCTGCAGATGTGCCGACGATGATGCCCGGCTCTCCCACACTTACCCCGACGTCGGCGTTCAATCTGGCGTACAACGACTATCTCAACGGGAAATACGATCTTGCCGTGGCGGGCTTTCAGCGATTTGTGAAAGACTTTCCTGGCACGTCGCTGACGCCGAATGCCTACTACTGGTTGGGAGAGTCCTACTATCAGCAGAAAGATTATGTGCGTGCGATGCAATCGTTCGAGTACCTCTCGACGGAGTATCCGGGTAACGAGAAGGTGCCGGCGGCGCTCTTCAAATCGGGGCTCGCGGCGGGAGAAACCGGAGATCTCGCCAAATCGAAGAAGAATCTCAAACGGGTCATCGAAGAGTTCCCCACGTCGGACGAGGCAAAACTGGCCAAGAATATGCTGGCCGAAATTCGATGATCGGACGTCCATCGAGATGGCTCGTGGTGGCTCCCTTGTTCCCGACGTTCCCTGGAGTCTAGCTGCATGCCCGCCGCCAGTTGCTCCGCCAAGATCCATGTCCTCCCAGACGACGTAATCAGCCGCATCGCAGCCGGCGAGGTCGTCGAGCGCCCTGCCGCCGTCGTCAAAGAATTACTCGAAAACAGTCTCGATGCGGGGGGCTTGCATATCACGATCGATGTGAAGGATGGAGGGCTCGCCCTCATACGAGTCACGGATGATGGAGAAGGGATTAACCGAGTCGATCTTCCCCGTGCCTTCGAGCGACATGCCACCAGCAAGCTCCGGTCCGATCGTGACCTCGCCTCGGTAACGACGATGGGTTTTCGCGGCGAGGCGTTACCGAGCATTGCGTCCGTTTCTCATGTGCTGGTGACGACCGCGACTAGGCAGGATACGATGGGATCACAGCTCACCCTGGTTGCAGGAGCAGGCGGCTCTATCGTGAACGCGCCCGCCGTGCCTGGCACCCGGATCGACGTCTCCAATCTATTTTTCAATCAGCCGGCCAGAAAGAAGTTTCTTAAATCGACCACGACCGAGTTCTCCCATATTAGTCATGTCGTGCAACTCGCAGGCCTTGCCTGGCCATCGGTGCACTTTCGCCTGACCCATAACGGCCAGGAGATTCTCAACTATCCCGCCGTGACAGCAGATCGTGATCGAATACTTCAAGTATATCGCCAGGCGTTTCTCGATCGGACTATTGAGGTGCGAGGCCGGACCGCGGGATCGTCGATCCGTGGCGTGATGGTCGATCCTATCCATGCGCGGTCCTCGAGAATGCCACAGGAATTGTTTGTGAACCGACGTCCCATCCGCAATGCGACCGTGTTTCATGCGATCATGGATGGGTATGGATCGTTTCTTCCCAAAGGGCATCACCCGACGTTCGTGCTCTTTCTGGATATCGAACCGGACCGACTCGATGTCAACGTGCACCCCACGAAGAAAGAAGTCCGTTTTGCGGAAACAGAGGCGCTTCATCAGTTGGTGCGTCAGTCGGTCCGCCACGCACTCAGTGGTCCCGAGCGGACGGTCGTGCTGGGTTTCACGCAGGCGGGGTTGTCGCAGACGGCACCGGAGGTCGCTCCCACGGCCGAACGGCAGACCGCATCATTCGGAGATTCTCTCCCGGCCGGCTTGCTCTCAGCTCGCAGGCGGGACTCCCGCATCAATGTTAGTGACACGGTGTCCCTGTCCGGCATCGTCGAGGGAGGTCAGTTGGCCTTCGCCCACGAGGCAGCGGCTGCGTATCAGCAGGCAGAGAAGCCCGACATCGTGCCGCTCGGACAAATCCTCCGGACCTACCTTGTGGCGCAGGTGGGCGAAGAACTGCAAGTGGTCGATCAACATACGGCGCACGAGCGCGTCCTCTTCCAACGGCTTTGGCGAGGGTGGCAGAGCCGGAATATCCCCTCGCAGCCGCTTTTGATTCCGGAGCCGATCGAGCTGTCTGCTGCGCAGAGTACGCTGTTGCTCAAGCATCGTGATGATCTGGAGAAACTCGGCCTCCTGATCGAACCGTTTGGTGCGACGGCCGTGGCGATTCGCGGGGCGCCGGTTGGACTTGGCAAGGTAGATGCGGCTGTCTTGGTGCAGGATCTACTCGACGATTTGACCGAGTGGGACACCGCATCGTCTCTGGAACTGCGGGTTCACCCTGTCTTGGCGTCGCTGGCTTGCCATGGAGCGGTGCGTGCTGGACGCGCCTTGGCCCTTCCAGAAATTCAACAGCTGATTCACGATTGGGTGCAGGAAGGGTTGATTATGACCTGCCCGCATGGGCGCCGCACGGCGTTTCGCCTTTCAACAGATGAGCTTGCCAAACTGTTCGGGCGGGTTGGATGGTCATGATGGCCATTCCAGCGAAAGCGACGTGTCGTCTCTCCGAGACGCAGGTCCGTTTCAAGCCTGTTGTCGTGATGGTTGGACCGACTGCTGTGGGAAAGAGCCGCGTCGCGGTCGAGGTGGCAAAGGCTTTCGAGACCGAGGTGCTCACAGCAGACTCCCGACAAGTCTATCGTGGTATGGATGTCGGGACGGATAAGCCGGTCCCAGAGGAGCGCCAGGCGGTTCCCCATCGACTGATCGATCTCGTCGATCCCGATGAATCTTTTAATGCAGGATTGTATCGCCGCCAGGCGGTCGATGAGATCGAGCGCCTCTATCGAGACCGCCGCCTTCCCCTGGTAGTGGGTGGCACAGGGCTCTATGTGCGGACCCTCCTCAAGGGCTTGTGCGACGCACCACCGGCCGATCTGACTGTGCGGGCTGCCCTGCGGCAGGAGGCGAAGGACCAAGGATACGATTGCCTCTATGCGAGACTCGTGGATGTCGATCCTGCGGCCGCGGCGCGGTTGCACCCACGCGACGAATCGAAAGTGATCCGCGCGCTGGAGGTGCACCAGCTATCCGGCCGTCGGATGTCTGAGTTTCAGCAGGAGCATGGGTTTGCCAAACGGCCATTTTCAGCTCTGATCATCGGTTTGAACCGAGAACGCGGCGCGCTGTATCGGCGTATCGAGGAGCGGATTGATTGGCAGCTGGCTCACGGCTTGATCGAAGAGACGAAGCAGCTCTTGGCCCAGGGGTATCAGCGCGACAGTGCGGCGATGAAGGGCTTGGGGTATCGGCAGGTGGCCGAGCATTTGGCCGGCGAGTATGACGTTGCTGAAATGGTTCGGCGGTTCAAACGGGACACGAGACATTTTTCCAAACGACAAATGACCTGGTTCCGAAAGGAACCGGGGATTCAGTGGTTGACGATCAAGGAGTCGGAGTCGGTCCAGCACACGGCAGCGCTGGTAATCGGACAGGTCGATCGATTTCTCACCACACTACGTGAGGACTAGGGATGACACGACAGGGGGGCGCAGCGCGCGCAGACATCGGGATCATCGGCGGCAGTGGATTGTACGACATCGAGGGGCTTCGGAAGGTCACGGAACGCTCGGTCAAAACTCCCTTCGGGGCTCCCTCCGACAAAGTGGTGGTCGGCGAGTTGGACGGGATTCGTATCGCTTTTCTCTCGCGGCATGGACGCGGACATCGGGTCAATCCTTCGGAGATCAACTACCGCGCGAATATCTATGCCCTCAAGTCCCTCGGGGTGAGCCGGGTGATTTCTGTGAGTGCGGTCGGGAGCATGAAGGAATCGATCAAGCCCGGGGACGTGGTGGTGCCGGATCAGTTTATCGATCTCACCAAGCGGCGGGTTTCGACATTCTTCGAGGGGGGCATCGTCGCGCACGTGGCATTTGGCGATCCGGTCTGTGCTTCGCTCGGGGCGGCATTGTTGGCTGCAGCCCGTACGGTCGGCGCCACCGTGCATCAGGGCGGTGTCTATCTCTGCATCGAAGGCCCACAGTTTTCGACCAAAGGGGAATCCCGGTTGTATCGCCAGTGGGGTGCGAGCGTAATCGGGATGACGAATCTCCCTGAGGCCAAGCTCGCACGCGAGGCAGAACTCTGTTATGCCACGGTGGCCTTGGCAACCGATTACGACTGTTGGAATGAGACGGAAAAGGCCGTCACCGTCGAGGCGATATTGACCACTCTCCGTCAGAATGTCACGCTGGCCAAGCGACTACTGCGGACGGCGATGCGTGCGGTGGCCGACGTCAAGGCCTGCAGCTGTCAGCGAGCTTTGCAGGATGCCATTATCACGGCGCCCGATCGGATGCCCACCTCGCTCCGACGGAAACTGGCCTTGTTGATGGATCGGGTTGTTCCGGTGAAGAGAGGATTTCGGTAATCCATGGGAAAGTTGCTCGTAGTCGGATCGGTTGCGTTAGATACGGTGAAAACACCCTTCGGGGAGGTCAGCGAGGTCCTTGGAGGTTCGGCCACCTATTTTTCAACTGCGGCCAGCTACTTTACCAGTGTCGACCTCATCGCAGTAGTGGGGGATGATTTTCCCCCGCAACACCTGGCCTTCCTCAAGAACCGTGGTATCGACTTGACAGGGTTAGAGCGGATGCCCGGGGCGACGTTTCGATGGAAAGGGGAGTACACTCATCAGTTGAACGAAGCGCACACTCTCGATACGAAACTCAACGTATTCGAAACCTTTCGACCAAAGATTCCCGAGGCCTACCGATCCCCAGACCTGTTGTTTCTCGGCAATATCGATCCGGAGCTTCAGTTGGATGTGCTGCAGAAGCTTTCGCGTCCGCCGTTGGTCGCGTGCGATACAATGAACTTTTGGATCAGCGGCAAGCGAGACGCGTTGTGGCGGGTCTTGGAGCAGGTCGATATTCTGATCATTAACG
>DASYVB010000084.1:0-10910 GCA_036000525.1 Nitrospiraceae bacterium
CTGGCATCAGGTGATCATCCGCGATACGAGCTTCACCGCCAGCCATATCCTCGCCTTCTATTTCACCTTCCTGTTGTACATCACGTGTGGTCAGGCGGTTTACCTGTATGCTATGACCCGGCTGCCGCAGTTCAGCAAGAACGTCTCGTTTCCCTTGGTGGGGGCGATCGTGGGGCCGCTGATGATTCTGCCCAATGTGGGGCTCAACGAGTGGGGCCATGCATTCTGGTTCGTCGACGAACTCTTCGCCGCGCCGTTGCACTGGGGCTTCGTGATCCTGGGCTGGTGCGGTCTGTTCGGTGGGACCGGGGGCGTGGCGGCGCAGATCGTGGCCCGCATGTCCAACCTGTGCGACGTGGTCTGGAACAACGAGAGCAAAGACTGTTTGCATGTGATCCCCTACTAACTCAAGCATGCAAGCGACTTCAGTGGCCTAGAAAATAGAGACCGTCGGCGTCCATAGCGCCATCCACGGGCGACCTCCTACTTTGGTGCGGGGTCGCCCGTGTTGTTTCGTTCGTGAACGAACCGAATGATCGTCGGAAGCCGGTGACCTGGCCCGGTCGTCGTGGCATTGGGCAGGCGATGGTGCGCAGAAGGGATTATGGCCGAGACTTCTGATGGCATTGAGAGAAGGAGGTGGCTATGCTGGTCCATGAAGTCACGTCAACCGGTCTCGTGGCATCCAAGAAGACAGATACGGTCCGGTTGGCCGTGATGAAAATGTTGAACCGTCAATGTGGTACCATTCCCGTTGTTGAGGGGGATGCTCGGCTGATTGGGATGATCACCTTGCGCGAGGTCTTGCTGCCGCTTTCAAGGGCGTTGGGCGTATCCTTTCCCCGGTTCGAAAACAATTGATATTGGAGGCATGACGATGAGAACAATTTTCTCGATCCTCTTGATTATGGTTTTGGTCCAGACGACCGTCTCAGCGTGGGCAGAGCCACAAGATGTAACAGTCACTGCTGTGATGAAAAGTTCAACGACGATCGGCGGCCAGAAGATTGAATATCCCAAAACCGATAAGGCAGAAATGGCCTCGGTCCTGGTCGAAATCCAACCGGGGAAGGAAAACGGTCGCCACATGCATTCAGTCCCCACCTAACGTCCATGTCCTTGAGGGAACAATGACGGTGGAATTTGAGGATGGCTCTCGACAGACATTTCAAGCCGGGAGTGGATTTTTAGAGGTTGTGAACACCATGCATAGCGCAAAGAATTTAGGCGAAGTACCGTTGAGATTACTGGTTGTCTTTGCAGGTGAAGAGGGAAGACCAAATCTTATCCGACCCGAACAGCATCAGACATCGGACACGACAAAATGATTCAAAAACAGTTGTTTCTGACCCGTGCTTCGAACGCTTCTAAGACTGAGTAAGTGACGAGAGTCGGCTCATGACTGAGCCTGAAGTCTTTAGTACCTTCCCATTCCTCGGCACATTCAGTATCGGCCGTAACACAGTCGAAGTCCTCTCGGGATAAAGGCCTGGTTGAAACTGCCAGGGGTAGGAGAATGCACGCAGAACGAAGACAAGCCTACGACAGGGAGATGTATGCTGCGGCCGAACACTACTATGGCAATAACCTGGACAAGGCTTTCTATCACCTAGAGCGCGCGCACATCCTGGGCCAATCGTTCATATTCGCTCATGCGAAAGCGCACTGGTGGATGCTGAAGGTCGGCTGGAAACGCCGAGACCCGATAGAGGTAAGAGGCCAAGTTGGCAGGATTATTGGGGCATTGATATTCTCACGAATCTGGGTACCGTTGGGGAATACCGGTGGTGCACATGTTGATCCTTTTAGACCCATGCCCATACCGGAAGAGTTTCAGGCCTTGTTGAAGAGACGGTGACACAGCCGATGACAAAATTCGACACGACGCCACGCATGTGCTGAGCCGCGCAGAGGTGACTTGGGGGATACTATGAACAATCTGTGGCGGACGGCACTCTCGCACCACGTCGGATGGGGTGTTCTGATCGTACTCTGTTCACTCGTCAGTGCTGGCTGCGCACAGCCTGTTGAGACGATTGACATGACCTCTTTCGATCCATCGCAGGATCAGATGGCCATTGTCGGCTACTATCGGGGCCAGGCTATGGACCTGCGGGAGAAGGCTGCCTCGCTTGCCGAGAGCGCCGTCCGGTATGAGCGTCTCTTCGGCCCTCAGTCAGATTTGGTCAGTGGAGCCCAGCAACTCTCGCAGTACTATGGCGCAGCGGCTCAGGCGCTGGATCGTTTGGCTGAAGCCCATGCGGAGGTCGCTCGAACGGGACGGCAGCGACCCCGGTGACCGAGGAGAGGCTGTGGCAATAATAATAAGGAAAGGAAGACCGAAAACTACAATAAACAGAGGAGGACCTATGAAGCCCTCAACTCTTTCTCGCGCGATCGTGCTGGTGATTCCGATTCTGTTGTTGGCGTACGGGTGTGGGAAGACCATCGACGTCGGGAAGCGTGGTCTCCGGTGGTACCCCTTGACCGGGGGCTTGACGAAGGAGCCGCTCAAGGATGGGTATTATATCCACGCGCCCTGGAACGATGTGTTCGAGTATGATGTCCGGCTTCAAAGTTTCACGGAAAAGGTCGATGCTTTGACCGCCGACGATCTCTCAGTGACCTTACATGCTGCGATCACCATGCGCCCGATTGCAGAGGAAGTGTACTTCCTTGCTCAGGAGGTGGGGCAGAACTGGTACGCGCAGCTCGTGCGGCCGCAGTTCCTATCGGCCGTTCGCGGGGTTGTCGCCCAATACACGATGGTCACGCTTCCTGAACGGAGCAGCGAAATCGGCAACAAGATTGAAGCGGTGATGGTCGAGTCGCTCAAAGGGCGGCATCTCGACATTTACAGTGTGGCGTTGTCTGAGATCGAATTTCCCCAGATGGTGTTGAAATCCATCGAGCAGAAGCAAGCGAAGGAACAGGAGAAGGAGCAAAAGGAATTTGAGGTGTTGATTGCGCAACGCAATGCCGAGATCGCCAGGATTCAAGCCAAAGGCGAGGGAGATGCCTTGCAAATTCGCGCTGAGGGCGAAGGGGAGAGCCTACGGATCCGCGCCAAGGGTCAGTCCCAGGCGCAGGAGATCATCACGAAAACCCTCACGTCGGATTATCTCAAATTCAAATTGTACGAGAGTCCCAACGCCAAGATGATCATCGTGCCGGATAAGTCTAACGTGCCGATCATTGTGAGTCCGGGGCCGGATCAACCACGCTGAGAGCGGGGCAGGGAGCGGCCAGGTGCCCTTCTTGCTCGCAGAACGCGCACGATAAGAATGTGCTCGTTCGATGCGCGCAGTAAAGGGCAGCCTTGGCCACTCCCTTACAGTGAGGTGGGGAGAGAATTAGAAGGCCCTCGCCTGGGCTAGTGGCACGTCCCGGGGAATCGATTGCGAAGCACTCGGAGGGTAGGGCGGGTGAAAAATATCTGCCGGTGGGCTGGTGGGTGAGAAAGTTGAGCGCAGTGAAAGATCAATCAGCCCCATTCCTGAAGAGAAGATGAGTGAGCATGGAAGGACTGTTGGATGAACCCAGGGGGAATGATGGCTGACAGCATTGAGATGTCCCCGGCCAACTTGCCCTCAACGCTCTCAGTGGACTAGGCTTCCCTACTCACATGCAATCCAACCTGAGGAGGTCTGATGCCCCAGATGACTGCAGTGCAAGTGAGCGGTCCGGGCGGCGCGTTCGAGACAGTGAAGCGTTCGGTGCCGGAACCGGGGCTTCATACCGTCCGTATCAAGATACAGGCTTGCGGCGTCTGTCATAGTGACGTCTTTGTGAAGGAAGGGCTCTGGCCGGGCCTGCAATACCCACGAGTGACGGGGCACGAGGTCGCCGGTGTGGTCGATGCCGTTGGACCGGGTGTGACGATTTGGAAGAAGGGCCAACGGGTCGGCGTTGGGTGGCACGGCGGACATTGCGGACAATGCGTCTCCTGTCGCCGTGGGGATTTCATGGGCTGTCAGAACTTTCAAGTCACGGGATTCCAGGAAGACGGCGGGTATGCCCAATACATGATTGCCAGGAGCGAAGCCGTGGCCGCAATACCAGACGCTCTCTCGCCGGTGGAGGCGGCGCCGATCCTCTGCGCTGGCGTCACGACCTTCAACAGCTTGCGCCATAGCGAAGCCAAAGCAGGCGATCTGGTGGCGGTGCAGGGACTGGGCGGACTTGGGCATCTGGGCATTCAGTTCGCCAACAAGATGGGCTATCACACAGTGGCAATAGGCCGCGGGCAGGACAAGGAACCGTTAGCGCTGAAGCTGGGTGCTGCTCGCTATCTCGACACTGAAAAAGCCAATGCTGCTGGAGAATTGGTCAAGATGGGCGGCGCCTCGGTCATTCTGGCCACCGCGCCGAACAGTAAATCGATGTCGGAGCTGATCGATGGACTCGGTGTCGGTGGCAAGCTGCTGGTAGTGGGGGCATCAGCCGACCCCATTACTGTCACGCCCATTCAACTCATCGGCGCCCGCCGGTCGATTCAAGGCTGGCCATCCGGAACCGCCCGGGATTCTGAAGACACACTGAACTTCTGTGCGCAAACCGGCATTCATCCCATGGTCGAGACCTTCCCGCTCGAACAAGCCGCAGCCGCCTACGATCGCATGATGAACGGCAAGGCACGCTTCCGAGTTGTGCTCACGATGGGCGGATGAGCGGTCATTAGCAGGATGCTGAAAAAGTCCGCCAGCAGCGTTCTCGGTTCATCGAAATCCTCAACGTACCCCAGAGGGTACGCCTCCGGTTTCGACTTGCCTGCGGCCTTGCTGGACGACCTTTTTGAGCATCCTGCTATTTTTCGAGTTCATGTCAGCCACACTTCAGCCACAAGGTGAAGACTTCCAGAATGAACACAGGAAGTTCAGGAGCGGCTGCGAATATGCAAGCCGCTCCTTCAACACTCTCCGAAATTAGGATACCGCCCCCGGCTCACGATAAGCATTGGCCAATCCCTTAAACTCTCTCCCTCCCTCTATCATTCTTTTTCACCATCGACTCTGCTTAAAAGCGCCATCGCCGCTTTCTCTACTGAATCGACTTGCTTAAGAAGAGCATTGTCATGATCTTTTAAGAGGGCTCTTCGATTCGATAATGCCCACTGCCCCAGGCGTATTGCCTCTCGTGCTTCCATAAGATCCTGATGCCTACCGAGTTCAAAGTAATAACTACGAAAGGAACCCATCAATCCCTTGCCCAGGATTGTCTCCGCTCTGGGGTCATCCCGGATAACATTCCATGTCTCTCTTCGATATCGGCCTGGAGGCATTAAAGCTTCGCCTGCACCTTTCTCGATGAACTCGATGTTGTCTTTAAACAGTTCTTTATTCGCGTGCGCTATATCGAGATGATCTAGGAGTTCTTGTCGAAGTCGTGCTTTGTACCAGCGCAGTGCCGTACCCGTCTCCGGAGGCTCCGATAGGACAACTAGGTTCTGCAAGTCGGAAACGAACGGCCGCGCGTATGAAATCGGCGTCACTAGCGCATACCCCTGATACTGCATAACGCCGGAGTTGGGAGGCATAGGGGATGGGCCGGTTAGCGTACCACGCATCACGCCAATTACCGCAAACGATTCATCTGAAAAAACCGGTCCGCCACTATGCCCTGGATTCGAAGCCTGATCGAGCTTAATTACCTGACGGGTCAAGCCTGTGGGCCCATCGAGACAGTGTCCACGGCCGAAACGGCGGCGCGACGGAAAGACACAGATGGAATACCTCTCTGTTCTGAATACCGCTCTGGAAAACCTCCAAACGTTACCCGCTTTCCCACTTCAACAAGGGCATTGTCGGACAATGCAAAGTATTTGCGTGTCTGAATTGGAACGTAGAGGACGGCTACGTCAAGTTCAGTGTCGATCCTGAGTACTGATACGAGTAAATCTTTACCATCTCTCGTATGGGCGAATGGACGTAAACCTGGATGATCGGAGTTGAGAATATGCGCTGCAGTGAGGAGGTATCCGGTGGAACTGATGAAGAATGCGGTTCCACTATTCATGATTTTCGATTTCTCATCAATCATCAAAATATGGATGATTGCGTCCTCCGCGTCAGCAACGGACCCGACGATTGTCGCAACAGGTGTAGCGGATTGCTGTGCCTTCGCGTCGACGGCGTAGGCCAGCACAACGGACATCAAGAGAAAAACTGCTACCCACGAGGAACGCGCTGCTGTTGTGTTGCTCATGTTCAACGCCTTGGCCACTATTCGGACGCTCGTTCGATCAGCTTTCCGCCAGTTGGATGGTTGCTCCAGTCACAGACCCCGCATGTCATGTAATAGTCACCGTCCGGCTCTATTGTGATGTCGAAGTGCGTCCGGATATTGCGAGATTTGCATAAAGGACATTCGACTGTATCGCCCGTTCGTTCCCGCATAAGTATCTGGAAGAAGTGACCTACCACACTGTCGCAGCTATTAATTGCAATAGTAGAGGCAGTGTGGTTGGCGTTTCTATCGTGTGTTAGCCAATTTACGAGCTGCCATGTCTCTTTTGCCGTGTTCTTCAGATGCTGGCGAAGTTCCTTGTTGCTGCTTCCTCCGCACAGTTGATCCATTAATAGCTCGCTCCAGGAAACAAAATTGGAGTCTTGAGGCAGTTGCATCTCTGGGGGTATTGTTACGCGGCGCCTGAGTGCTCCTATCAGCGAAATCATGCATTCACGAAGCTGCATCCCAACCGCTTGGTAATCCTCCGCCTCTACCGCTGTATCGTTGCGATGCTTCGCCTGTTCTTGCCGGCGAAAAACTTCATCAAAGGGAGTTGGGTCCTCACTATCGGCAGTATTCGGCTGGCTTCGTAAGCGCATCATCAGGCCAATATGAAATGACAGTGTGTAGTCGAGACTCGGGAAATGCCGCTGCGAGTAAAGATTTGTCGGCTCTGTGATCACCCACCACCGATTTTTGTCAGTTATCACATCCCAAATCTCGTACTTATCGCCGAGAACCACCTCCTGTTTTATTCTTTCGACGTGCTGTACCGTCTCATCATGCGCTTGGCTGTAAACATAATCAGCAATGTCCTTCTCGCTATGTGGGTCTTTATCGACGCCGTATCGAGAAAGTTCTTGTGCAGGTACCGGGTGTCCCCGAGTGACACAGTCACCTTTCTTTTGATTGTCTTTGGTCTTCTTCTTTGGCATAAATGGCTTTTCTCAGTGGCCCCGGATGATACTACAGTGTGGCTAAACTGTGGCAGAACTATCTTGTCCGATGTGGTTTCATCGATTCTTTTCCTGCCACTGACTCTCCTGTAACTGATTGAGAAGAAAACGATTGGAGCGAATTGGGGTCTATAGTCTCGGGGGCCGAAGTGTTTTCAAATCTCGTTCCCTCTGCCATTTCCCAATAGGTGAGCGGTATGGATTTCTGGGCTCCGCACCACAATGACCCTTATTGAGTGCTCTGCTCTTTCAATTGCTCCATTTCTGTGACTGTAGGGAGTTCTTGTGAGGATGCTCAAACAGGCCATCCAACGAGGCCGCAGGCGATGACAGAACCGGAGGCGTAGCCTCTCGGCTACGTTGAGGATTGTGTCGAGCCGAGAACGAAATTGGTGGCTTGTTTCAGCATCCGACTAGAGTTGGTACTTTGCCATGCGATACCGAAGTGTATTGCGGGTGAGTTTGAGGAGCCGACTTGCTTCGGAAATATTGCCGCCTGTGCGCTGCAGCGCTTCCTTTAACAGTCTTTTTTCCATCTCCTGAGCCGAGAGGCCGAAGGCCAGAAGCGAGGTCTTCTCGATCTCTCCGTTCGATCCAGCCGATCCGGAGCTTCGCACAGAGGCAGGGAGGTGGTCCGGTCGGATCATCTCATCTTTGCAGGTAATGGTGAGCCCTTCGACCACGTTGTGCAGCTCCCGTACGTTGCCGGGCCAGTCGTGGCCTTGCAAGATGGTCAGCGCGGCTGGGGTGATGCCTTTGATGCGACAGCCATGATTCCGGCGGGCGGCCTCCAGGAACGATGTCAGAATCGGTTCGATATCTTCGGGTCGTTCGCGGAGCGGCGGGATGCGCAGTTGGTAGACGTTCAGTCGATAGTAGAGGTCCAGGCGGAATCGCCCGGCTTTGATCTTAGCCGGCAAATCTTCGTTCGTGGCCGCGATCACGCGAATGTCGACGCGGATGCTGCGCGTGTCGCCCAGCGGATCGACCTGGTGATTCTCCAGGACGCGTAAGAGCTTCGCCTGCGCGGAAGGACTCATCTCACCGATTTCGTCGAGAAAGAGCGTGCCGCCCTCCGCGAGTTGGAATCGTCCCGGTTTGGTGTGCTTCGCATCGGTAAAAGCGCCGCGCTGATGTCCGAACAATTCCGATTCGAGGAGGTGCTCGGGAATGCCAGCACAATTGAGCGCCACGAATGAGCCTTTGAACCGGGGACCGGCGGCATGGATCCCCTGGGCAAAGAGTTCTTTGCCGGTGCCGCTTTCGCCGGTGATGAGGACGGTCGTCGCATCGGTTTGGGCGACTTCGGCTGCCAGATGTTTCAGCAGTTCCATCTGAGGCGATCGGCTGACGATCTGATCGAATGCGAAGGGACGCTTTGCCCGCGCTTGGGGCTCTGGCGCTTCGAAGACGTGGGTCTTGTTGATGGCAGTCTGGAGATCCTTGGTTGTGACCGGTTGTGCGAGATAGTCGGTGGCGCCACGGTGTAACGCCTCGACCGCGGCTTTTGCTGATCCGTCTGTTCCGAGGATGATCACGGGGAGGTTGTGAGCAGTGCGTCTGGCCTGAGACAGGATCACATGGCTCGCAATCTGTCCGTGGCTCTCATCACAGAGAACAAGTGCGAGGTCGGCTTGGTCTTTCAGGATGCGCAGACCCTCTTCGGTCGTTATCGCAGCGAGGATGGTGGTGCGGCGGTGGTCGAGGGCTTGTTCGAGCAACGGTTTGGCGTGGGGATCGGTCGAGATGAGCAGCAAGATCGGAGGATGCATGTCTTCAGGCCTCCCTGCGAACCACCGGCAGGATGCTGAAAAAGCCCGCCAGCTTCGTTCTCGGCTCATCGAAATCCTCAACGTACCCCAGAGGGTACGCCTCCGGTTTCGACTCGCCTGCGGCCTTGCTGACGGCCTTTTTGAGCATCCTGCTTAGCACTGAAAATAGCCTACTCTTCTTCTGACCAAGAAGAAAGGGGGCGACAAGAGGGTGTTTATGAGGCCCGGCCCCCTGTCTGTCGCATGTGGTTCTCCTGTGCAATCCCCACGTTGCGAAGGAGGCCGCTCCGTTTGGTTCGTTTGAGGGGACTCTCCATGAACGTGGTCGCAAAACTTTCCTCGCTGATCTGAGCCAGAGCCTGGAGGCTGGGAGCGAGGGTCAAGGGGGTGGGGGCAAAGGCTGGTTCACTCGTCGCGTCTGCCCGAAGGTTGAAGGGACAGACGTCCAGGCAATCGTCGCAGCCGAAGATGCGATTGCCCATCTGAACAGCGAGCTCGTCAGGTATGGCCTCTCGGCCACCACGTAGTTCGATGGTCAGGTAGGAGATACAGAGTCTGGCATCTACGAGATAGGGTTCGACGATGGCGCCGGTCGGGCAAGCCTGAATACAGAGCGTACAGCTTCCGCACAGATCTGTGGCCGGTTCATCCTCTTTCAGATCTAGGTTCGTCAGAATCTCCCCGAGCAGGAGCCATGAGCCGCATTCGGCCGAAACGAGATTGGAATGTTTTCCGATCCAGCCGAGGCCGGCCTGCTGCGCCCAGGCCTTTTCCATGATCGGGCCGGTGTCGACGTAGGCCCGGGTGGTCACGCCTGGCGCCAGGGCTGCGATTTTCGCTTCGAGTTGCGCGAGTCGCCGGCTCATCACTCTATGGTAATCCTTCCCCCAGGCGTAACGTGCAATGCGTCCCATTCCAGGCTGCTCGTTTGCACGATTATCCGTGTAGTAGTTCATCCCGACCGACACCATCGATCGGCATCCGGGTAATACCTGTTGCGGATCGCTTCGGCGAGAGGGTTCGCGAGTCATCCAGGCCATCGTGCCGTGGTAGCCTCGCTGGAGCCATTCCGCGAGACAGCTGAACAAGTGATGGGGTAGGGGGGTAGCAGGGTTGGGAAGGGATGAGTCAGGTTGAAGGCTGAAGGCTGAAGGTGGACTGCTATTGGCGACTTGGCTGACGCCGACGGCGTCGAAACCCAGGGCCCGAGCTTCGTTTTTGATCGCCTCAGCGAGAGACATGGTTAGCAGTCTGTGGAAAACTATGTGGGCACGCCAGAACTTCACTGGTCGTCACGTCTGGGACAGCAGGAGAATTCCACCCAGGATGCTCAAAAAGGCCAGACTTCTCACCCGCCCGGCCCTGGCGCGCCGAGACGCGCCTTGTCCCAAGCAAGGCCGCAGCTCTACGGCTGACCCTCGTCTCACGTTTCACGTCTTACCTTTCACGGTTCTTGAGGTCGAAGCGAGAACGCCGCTGGCGGACTTTTTCAGCATCCTGCTAGTGCGATTGTTGGGAACAGTCAAAGCGGACAATAAACTGGGCCGAACAATGGTCGGATTTGCAGCGGCCGCAGGAGCCGGTGATCTTGGCTTTCCAGTCTGTGGTTTTGTCGTCAAATCGGCAGAATGTTTTTCCTGCCTTGGAGATGGTTGTCCAGGGTTTGTCGGTTCCGGGGATATCGGCCACGAGGCAGCCTATGGGGAAGGGGACGTGACAGCTCTGCGAAGCCTCTCCCTTCGCCATACCGAAACTACAAGACTGTTCTGTCGTGACATGTGAATCGTCCATGGGCTGTGCCTGAGCCGCTTCTGAAAGGCTCCACAGGCCGATGAGCATGAGTAACAGGAAGGACCAGCATTTCATATGCCGCATCGTAGCACAGAGAAGTTCCGCAGGATGCTGAAAAAGACCGCCAGCAGGGGGGGGTGGCCAGGTGCCCTTCTTGCTCGCA
>DASYVB010000085.1:0-3621 GCA_036000525.1 Nitrospiraceae bacterium
TGGATACTTAGAATATCCGTGCCCAGATAGGACCAATAACCGTCCCCTACCGTGCGGGCAATGCGTACTTGCGGGTCGGTTTTGGCCTCCACGAATCTGACAGTAGCTGTTTTATTCCATGCATTCATATGCGACAAGATCCGAGTTCGGAGCGCCTTCGATGGATTATCAAGAAATCCGACCGTCAGCCGTACGCCCCCTGTGTGCCAGTACTTCGTCGTCAGCACGGCAATATGCAGGGGGTGGGGATTAAATCCCGGGATAGCCTGCATCAGCCGCTCGATCGGAGGATGATTCACAGGGTTGATCTCCGACGCCATGCGGGCTGCTGATACCCATTGACTGCGCGGCAACACCTTCGGCAAACAGACAATTGGTTCGTTCATAAATGACCTTCCTAAATTGAGTGGCATGGGTGAATGAACAACTAGATGCTATCGATATGTGCGTAACCTTTGTGTCCTCTTGTTACCCAGAGTTGATGCGAGCTTGTACCGGGCGGATCGGCGGGTTCCTCTCGCCAGATTCTTAATGGCCATGCGTTTCTTCGCGAGATCATCGGGCATAAAGGTGTCATTCTTGTTTTGGGCCGGGTCAAAGAATCCGATATAGCCACCCGGATTAACCGAGAAGGACCGCAGGGTCTTACCGTTGTGAACCTGTGCGAGAAAATCGTTTCGTCCGCCCAACTCCTCCTCTCCGGTAAAGTAAAGGGGCAATACGAAATTGGACACCTCCACGCTGTCAATGAGATAGGTTTCCGCCTGCACGGCATCGCACATTTCGAACCAATGAAAGACGGATTTCTTGGGATTCCTTGGGTGGGGCCCTGCGACGAGGAGATTGGCCTGAGCATCTCCAACTAGCTCCAGCGCCTCATGCGACAAGGTGACGGTCCAGGCCTCGCCGAGCTCCTTCGAAATCTCCGTGAACACAAATCCATAGGGAATGCCACGGTTGTTTCTGTCGTGATAGCCGAGTGCGTCTTTGACTTCGTCGACTTTGTTCCACAAGTAAATGACGGCATCCCCCCGTAAATCCTCGAGGTGTTGCGTTTGCGGCTTCTTCCCGCTTCGCCCCTCCAGCCGAAGGCTCGCCCCGAATGACCAATAGGGCTCGAAATCCTCTTTGATCTGGCGATTGATCGCACGAATCACCTGCAGGATTTCCTCGTCGCTCAGTGTCCCGTCTGTATGGTTGATGATCGATATCACCATGATATTCACCTCCATCTCACTAAACAAAAAGCACAAGATATGCCAGCCACGCAAGTAGCCAGGATACATGTATTCACCGAAGTTTGAGTGTCTATGCCGTGGCGGGATGATCCTGGCCTGAATCTTTTCTGATACGTGCCCGTGCTCAAACAAATTCATTGGCAGGAGTTCTGGATTTGAATGGGAACGAAACGCAGGCAAGTCTCCTGACACAACATAGTGCGAACGTGGAAAGGGGCGGGTCTTGCAATCATTCACACCCACACCCAACGTGGAAGTCTGCCATTTGGGAGAGAATAAGAAGAGACGAGCTCGGACGCAGCGGACAGCTGGCACGACTGAGACAGCTGTTCAGACCGAGACAGTTCCCGAGACATTTTTCTTCCCTTAACGCTTAGTGGGTCCAGATCTTTGCGGGAGTCGATTCGAAAGGATACACATGAATCATCCAACCACCGGCTTGCTGACACTCTGATTCCGTGGCAATCGTCCCTTTGAGCCCGAGTTGTTTCCGGGTCATGCGGCGTCTACTGCCGTCCGGCTGGAAGCAGATATTGACGTGGGCATGCCACTGCGCGACGCTCAACGGAACGCGCTCGTTCAACTGGTCCTCGCTCATGGCTCTCGGCGCGGTGTACATCACCCCCTCGAGTTCATAACCATCCCCAGCTTTCTTGTACAAGAGCGCGGTCGGTTCAGCCGGATCAAAGCGAATCTTCGCCAGGAATCGGCGCTGCTTATTGGCGAAATGATAATGCTTTGGCGTTCGCTCTGGATGAAGCGGAGTATACCCGTCGTCCATGGCCACTCGATAATCCTTGTACTTGGCAAGGGCCTGTCGCAGAGTCTGCACGATCTGATCGGCACGCCCAGCGTTGTCCGCATTCGCCGTTCGCAACTCCGTACATGTCATGTGGGGCCCCAGATGTTTCTGATGGGGAACCATCATGTCGACAGTCCCCTCCGCGTGATCATGCTGATCCATGTCAATGCTCTGGTCAGTAGACTCTCCCTGCACTGACTCACCTGCCTGAGCCAAACGAGCGCCATCCATAGGAGTGAGCAGGCTTACTGAAAAAACCAGAGCACTGGTGAGGAAAAACTTAAGGTAACGCATTGAGGTTAGTACGCCATGACTGCCATCCATTTTATCTTGCGTACTGACTCAAAGCCAGACATCCAGCGCAGACAGACATTGCGAAGCGCGGGCGCGGTGGGCTGCTGGCAAGGGTGAGCTCTTCCGAATAAGTAGCCTTGTATCATTGCTGCCCTCGGCGCAAGATGCAACGCTACTTTTTGCGAAGTACCGTGTCAACTCATGTGATGGCCTGGATTGATCCCAACGTGCGCGCATCAGCCGAACTATATAATACTCCTTCCACGCTCGCTCGTTTTTCCCCTCCCCCCTAGGGCGAGATAGTTTTTCTTGCGGGTGGCGTTGACCTGGGCGCCCAGCTGCTCGCTTCTCTTCCCATCAAAGCGATGCCTTCGAGCTACGCCAACTTTACCGTAGGAGCGAGGTATCCATCAGTGCTCTTCTCCATAATTATGGGGTGGGCCGATTGGTCTCCAACTGCGCGCGTCGAACTAGGATCTTCAATTCCCTCTACCTCTCTTTGGGGGAGTGGCCAAGGCTGCCCTCGACTGCGCGCATCGGACGAGCACAGCTTCATCTTGCGCGTTCTGCGAGCAAGGAGGGCACCTGGCCGCTCCCCCCTCATCCTCCTACACCGGGTGGGTGCAAAGCCGGCTGGGCTGGTCAGCGACAGGACCCACTCTTTTGGCGCTCTGTAATTTTTCCCTACTTCTCTGGAATTTCTCCCCAATTCCCTCCTTCTATCATAATCATCAATCACATTATATTTATCATCCTAACTCACTGTTCTACATAGAAATTCTATACTGTCATCATTCATCTTCAAGCCCGGCACATTCCCTGCTGATGTCATCTTATTTATATGGTGACGCACCCTTCCATCCTCTTGATCGAAGACAGCCTCGGCGAGTGCGAACTCTTTCGCCTGGCGCTGAAGCAAACCGGCTTCGATGTCGCGCTGTATACCGAGCATGACGCGGAAGCGGTGTTCCATTTCCTGGAGGACCGCGTGCACCACCACCCGTTCCCCTCTTTGATCCTCCTCGATCTCAAGCTGGGCCGACGGAAGGGCTGCGACTTCTTAAAGCGGCTCCGGGCCGATGCCCGATTCGCCGCGATCCCCGTCGTCGTCTTCACCACGTCGGACGACCAGACCGACATGGCACGCTGCTATGCCAGCGGCGCGAACGGTTATGTCGTGAAGCCCGGAACCTTCGACGAACTCATTCATTGTACCGGCGACATCTGCCGCTATTGGCTCAAATGGAATCGATCCCTATTGATGGCTGACACCCGATGCTGACCCGC
>DASYVB010000086.1:0-7442 GCA_036000525.1 Nitrospiraceae bacterium
GTGAGACCGCGCTGCTTGAGGCGTGTGGAAGGGATAACGCTATTTGATTTTTTCGATGAATGTGCGGAGACGGGCTCGCTCGGAGGGGAAGAACAGAATGAAGCCTAGGCCAAAGGCACGGCCTGAGATCCAACGTACTGAGGCTCGTTCGACTTTCACTGGTGGTGACTGGTCTGGAAGCTGAATTGTGATCTGAACGTTAAGTCCTTCCGCTACATTGATGTCAGATTCGGCTCGACAGCCGGACGTCGAGATGTTTGTGATCATGGCGTCGCCTTTGACCTCACCGGAGGAAAATCTCAGGGTGCAGCGTAACTCCACTCGGCGAGCTTTTCTGATCTTTCGTTCTTTATTTGCGCTCATGGTGTCGGTCTCCGTCCTCGGGAGTGGCTACCTGTCAGTGGTGATGACACCCCGGTCCATGGGTATGAGGCTCAGGTGCCGGGGGCGGCATGAACTGCTGCCCTGGCAAGATGATGTGGCCCGGTTCACGTTGCTTGATCAGGTGTTCCGCAATTTCCGGATGGTAGGCTCGCACATAGCCGATGAGCCCACCGAGGAACCGTTGTGATTGGAAGTCCGTACCGGAAAATCGTGAGACGAAGGCGATCGCACGGTCCAGGATCTCCGGTGCGGAGGACATATCGGCAATCTGCTGAGGGTTCTGTTTCTTGAACGTGTCGTACTCCCTCTTCAGATGTTCCGCGTAGACCGGCATCGGTGCGGCAGGCACATGGAGGGGGCTGAGCGTTCGTCGCAAGGCCTGCAGCGCCGCCACGACTTCCGCATCTTGCCCGTCGCGGCGTCTCTGGAAGTAACTAAAGATGACTACTTCGACGAGATTAAACAGGGCCACGGCCTTCTCGCCGCCCAGCTCCGCCAGCTCGCGATAAAAGTCGCGGCGCACCGGCATGAATTGTACCGCAAGCCGTTTCTGCTGATAGTTGCTCCCGGATTCGAGATAGACGCAGTCAGCCGGGCATGAGACCCGCACGATTCGGTGTTCGCCACAACACTGGCTGCAGATCAACCCCGCTAAGGCGGGGCAAGGCCGCTTGCCCTTCCGTTGTGTGCAATAGGCACATTGGCTCATTCTTTTGCGGGTCCTTCCGGTGCCGGTTTCGGTGGTGGGGGGATGAAGCCATAGTCCGCCAACGTCCGTTTTTCTTGCTTCGGCTTCCCATCGCTGGGGGTTTCAAGCCCGTTCATCTCGGCCGCATGGGCCAATTCATATGGAACAAGGATGAGGTTGTTTGCACGGTCGATACTCAGATCTCCCGGCGAGGGTAAGAATTCGGCGATGACTTTAAACCGCTTGTCCCAGCTCATGCGCCAGACTTTTCCTGTCGTGAAATCCGACACGTACATGTTGCCCCAACGGTCGAAATCCACCCCGCGGAGATTCTGGAAGCGGCTGGAAAAGAATCCGTTGGAGAAGAGCTCCGTCACCACCCCTTCCGGCGAGACCTCGAAAATCTTGCCTTTATCCCAGCTCACCGCAATGATCTGGCCGGACTTGGGGTGGACGACAAGGCCTGAGGGGCCGGCCAGGGCGCGATCTGTGACCAGCACGGAAAACGTCTGTGTGGCCGGATCGACACGGTAAATCGTGTTGGCTTTCTGATCGGAGCAATACAAGAGGCCCTTCCCATCGAAGGTTACGTCACTCAAGGATGTCTGTGGCAGCTCAGACTGTGAGCTAGCGGGCGATCGGATGGTGAGTGTCAGGACTGTCTTGCCGGTGGTCGTGTCAAAACCCCGTAAGGTATCGAGATCGGCCACGTAGAGCACATGCTCCACCACGGCCATGCCTTTGGGGGCATGGAGGGTGACCTCGCCCTTCCCGCCTTGAATGAATTTCAGATTGAGAAGTTTGCCGTGAGGATCGAGCTTGGTGATGAACCCGTTGTTATCGGCGGTCTCTGGCTCGCCGTTGACGCTCGAGATGAAATAGCCCTTCTCGATGGGATCATGCACAAAGCTATAGGGAGATTGCAGTTCTGTTACAGTGATCTGGGCGCCGAGCGGGCTGACGATCACAACGGGTATGATCCAGATAAGCCAGGCCGCTGGATGGCTGATGACGCGTGTCAGAAGAGACATCACGGGGGAGATTCTGTTCACAAGATAGATGGCTCTCGATCGTGGATGACGAATCCATCGTAGCTGTCAGTCGAAGAGCCTGTCAAGAAACGGACGTAAGGCGTAAAGCGTTAGGCGTTAGGGGTGAGGCTTGAGGGGTATGGAGAGAGAACGGATTGTTTCCTCTTTTGTCTCCCGTCTTACGTGTCACGTTTCACGCCTCACGGCTTGGCTGGTCGTTGACTTGCGTAAAAATGCCCTGCTATGGTGCCGTGATTTTTGAATCAGGTGAAGGTTAAGGTCAAGACTGAGCAGGAATAATAAGTATGGTTTTCCTTGACCTTGGCCTCAACCTACAGTCTTGTGTGAGGAGGAATCCGTGGCGGCACGATTGATCGACGGCAAAGCATTGGCATTGCAAGTACGTGAGCGGTTAGCAACTGAATCAGTAGCGGTCTTGGCTAAAACCGGGATAAAGCCCGGTCTGGCGACGATCCTGGTGGGCGACGATCCCGCCTCGCATCTCTATGTGAAGAGCAAGCAGAAAGCCTGTGATGCAGCGGGCATCTATATCGATGATCACAAATTGCCGGCAAGCACGACGCAAGCAGAGTTGTTATCCTTGATCGAGAAGAAAAACGCCGATCCCAAGATCCACGGGATATTGGTTCAGTTGCCGCTCCCGAAGCATATCGACAGCAAAGTCGTTCTCGAAGCAGTGTCGCCCGACAAGGACGCAGACGGATTTCATCCGTACAATTTCGGTCGACTCGTTGAGGGGCATCCGGTGTTTGAAGCCTGTACGCCGAAGGGCGTCATTAAGATGATCGAATCCACCGGCGTCAGTATCGAAGGGAAGCGCGCCGTCGTATTGGGACGGAGCAACATCGTCGGCAAGCCGTTAGCGCTCATGTTGCTCCAGCGCAACGCCACGGTGACGATTTGCCACTCCAAGACCAAGGATTTGCCGGCGGTCTGTCGCGAAGCCGAGCTGTTGCTGGTCGCGATTGGGAAAGCCAAGTTTGTGACGGCCGACATGGTGCGCGAAGGGGCGGTCGTGATCGATGTGGGGACGAACCGGCTCCCCGATGGGAAAGTCGTCGGCGATGTGGATTTTGAACCGGTCAGTCAGAAGGCAGGCTGGATCAGTCCTGTGCCTGGTGGTGTCGGGCCGATGACGATTGCAATGCTGCTGGACAACACGGTGGAGTCTGCTAAGAGAATGACGGGAATGTAGGAGGGCCATCGGGGCTCCCTTCGCTCGCAGAACGCGCACGGTGGGGCGGTGCTCGTTCGATGCGCGCGGTTGGAAGCCCCCGATCGCCCTCTCCGGTGGAGCGAGAAGAGAGGAGTTACGCTGAGAATGAATCGGGAGCCGAGGCGATTACGAGAGGTGCTTGATCAGGGACAGTTTGCTGTCACGATTGAGTACAATCCTCCCAAAGGCACCAACATCTCTGGCGTGTTAGAGAATGCCAAGCAGTTGGTGGGGCGTGTGCACGGGGTCAACGTGACGGACAACACAGCCGCCGTTGTGCGGGCCGGGTCTCTCCCTGTCTGCCGACTCCTCTACGAACTCGGCCATGATCCGGTGATGCAAATGACCTGCCGTGATCGGAATCGGATTGGGATACAGTCGGACCTCATGGGCGCCTCCATGCTCGGCATCCAGAATATTCTGTGCCTCACCGGGGACTATCCGACCGTCGGAGACCACAAAGATGCGAAGCCGGTCTATGATCTGGACTCCGTCCAAGTCATGCAGCTCGTGCAAGGACTCAACAACGGGCGGGATCTTGAGGGGAACAAATTAGATGGTTCGACGCAGTTTACCATTGGGGCTGCAGTGACTCCGGAGGCCGATCCGCTGGGTCCTATGCTCGCCAAGTTTGAAGTGAAGGTGAAAGCGGGCGCTCAGTTTTTCCAGACCCAGGCGATTTACCATCCGGAGCAGTTTGTATCCTTCATGAAGGCGGTACGCCCCTTCAAGGTCAAAGTGCTGGCTGGCATTCTCGTCCTCCGGAACGCCAAGATGGCGGAGTTTATGAACGCGAATATTCCTGGTGTGACAGTTCCGCAGGAGATGATCGACGAACTCAGGGCTGCCGGCCCCGCGCGCGCGGAGGATATGGGGGTAGACATCGCGGTGCGGACGATCAAGGCCGTGCGGCCCTACTGCGACGGGGTTCATATTATGGCCATCAAGGCCACGCACCGGCTGGCTGACATTATCACTAAAGCGGAAGTGGGTTGATGACGATCACCGAGTTTCAGCGGCACAAGCGCGACAAGAAAAAACTCATCGTCGTCACGGCCTACGACGCGCTTTTTACACGCATTGTTGAACAGGCCGGTATCGAGGCGATTCTGGTCGGGGATTCACTGGGAGTGGTCGTACAGGGGAAGGCCACTACGCTCTCTGTGACGATGGACGACATGCTCTACCACACGAAGATTGTGGCTGGGGCTGCCCAACGAGCGCTCGTCATCGGTGACATGCCTTTCATGTCCTATCAAGCCGGCCACGAAGACGCGCTTCGCAATGCGGGACGGTTTCTACAGGCTGGGGCTCAGGCAATCAAGCTGGAAGGCGGTGCAGTTGTGGTCGATCGTGTGGCTGCAATGACCAGTATCGGCATTCCGGTGATGGGGCATCTCGGTATGACCCCGCAATCTGTTCATCAATATGGCGGCTACAAAGTGCAGGGGAAAGAATCAGATCATGCGCTGGTTTTGCTGAATGATGCCAAGGCCCTTGAAGCAGCCGGCGCCTTCGCTATCGTGCTCGAAGCGATTCCTGCCGAGTTGGCTAAGACCATTACGGAACAATTGACCATTCCGACAATTGGAATCGGGGCCGGTCTCCACTGTGACGGCCAAATCCTGGTCCTCTATGACCTCCTCGGTCTGTTCGATGATTTCGTGCCGAAGTTTGTCAAACCCTATGCCCATCTCAAGGCTGATGCGCTGCAAGCGCTCAGGCGCTACAAGGAAGAAGTCGAGCAGGGCAAGTTTCCTAGCGACTCCGAGTCCTACCACTAGCAGGCTGCTGAAAAAGGCCCAGCTTCCTGAAAGGTTAAGGCTCAGGCCAAGGCTAAGATTGCAAGAGTCTGATCATCGCTCAACCTTGACCTCAACCTCAGCCTGCTTCACACGCTGCGGGAAAGGCCTCGTTGAGTGACGAGGCAAAGTCGAATCAGGCGGGTGCGGCTCAATCACGAACGCGCTCGTCGGACACCTGCGACCTGGAAGATTTTGCGATCTTCTAGTCGCACTGCGCTCAGTTTTTTCCCCCATACACAGCCACTGTCGATGGCTAACAGGTTGGGCTCGATGTGCAATCCCAACGCAGCCCAGTGGCCGCAAATGACGGTTGCATCGGCATTTTTACGGTTTGGAATACGGAACCAGGGAAGATATCCTGCGGGAGCCTGTTCCGGCGGGCCGGAGAATCCTGACAAGTCACCGGTGGGGGTGCAGGTCCGTAGCCTCGTCAACACTCGGGTGATACTCGCGAGACGTTCGTCGCCAATCAAGGCGGGGTCCCATCGAGGTGAGAGTCCGCGGAAAAGCGCTTCAAGGACGGTTCGATATTTCGGGCCGGATAATACCGCTTCGACTTCTCTGGCAAGGTTCACTGCTTCATCGATGGTCCATTGGGGGAGGAGACCTGCGTGCACCATGAAGAACGATCGCTCGCGGTAATGGAGGGGCTGGCGACGAAGCCAGTTCATTAATTCTGCTCGATCCTCTGCCCCCAGCACATCCTGAATCGTGTCTTTTGGCCGGAGTGTGACGATGTCTTCTGCGACAGCGAGTAGAAATAGATCATGGTTTCCGAGCACGATTTGTGCGGCAGGGCCAAGCTGTTTGATGTATCGAAGGACCTTGAGCGAGTTCGATCCTCGATTCACCAGGTCGCCGACGAACCACAATCGGTCTGCCGTGGGATCAAAGTTGATGCGATCGAGGAGTTGACTCAGCTGAGTGGAGCAACCTTGGACATCGCCGATGGCATAGGTGGTCATGGATAGGGTAGATAAGGTAGTAGGTTAGCTGAATCGAAATCGTGCGGGAGAGTGTCTCACGGAAATCGTGCTTCAATCACACTTCTGAGTCCGCCGCGCGCTGCGAATGTACCTGTGACTTTCGCCCATACAGGGCGGCAGGCTTTGACAATGTCCAGCATTATACGGTTTACGGCGTTCTCATAAAAAATGCCGAGGTTGCGGTAGGCATGAATGTACATTTTGAGCGATTTGAGCTCGAGGCACTCCTTATCAGGCATGTACTGCAAGGTGATGGTCCCGAAGTCCGGTAACTTAGTCTTCGGGCAGATCGCGGTATATTCAGGGATCTCGATGGTAATTTCGTAGCCCTTGTATTGGTTCGGGAATGTTTCGATGTCCGGCAGTGGAGTGGTAATACCGCTCTTTGCATGCCGCTCGTTGTAACCCAGCCGTGTCGCTGACTGAATCTTTTTTCCTTTACGCCTCACCCCTCACCCTTCACGTCTTTCTAGACCTGTTTCATCCACTCCACCTGTCCGATTTTTTCCAGTTGAATGTAGAGGGTCACCCAGGGGCAAGCCATCTCGGGGTACACCTCACACAATCCCCCTTTTCGCACACCTCCGCAGGGGCCATGGCTCATGAACTTCGGGCACTCGGCTTTGAGCGAATTGTCGGGAATCGGGGGGCGTTTATGGATCCCACCGGCGTGCTGCGCGCCTTCGTCTTCCCCAGGAATGATCACGCGTGTTGGCATAGAGGTCTAGTCTAGACAGATTTTGTGAAATCGGCAATCTCTCTTTCCAATGCCATGAAATTCGTCGCACGTTCGGCAGCTGCAAAAACATCGCGAAACGCAAGTTGTTAGGGCAAATGGCCTACTGGCTTAGGGTGTGCTAGGGCTTCTTTCTGGCATGGTGGGCCTTCTGAGAAGTTGCGTTGAATATCAAAAAGTTATAGTATTTCACGATACCTATGTGATTCCAGGGTGTCGACGTTTCTCATTGACAGTCTTTTTTGGTCTTTGCTACCATGCAGAGTCGTGTGAACGCCTATAAGCGGGTCAGCCCAGTTCATTCAACCTCGAATTCCTGCAGGCTTCTTGCATATAACTATGTCTTTCCGATAGGCAATGGAATTCCGTTGCCACGATAGAGGGAGGTGTTTCGATGAGTCTTGATTATGTAAAGTTTTCCGGTGGATTTGAGAAGTTCATGCCTAAAGAATATCGGGACATGGTCGAGCATGGCCCGTTTGGAAAGAAAATTTCGGTCTCCCAAATGGGGAGCTTCAAGGAAATTCTCGAAGAACATCCAATGTGTGCCGGTTGCGCGATGACTCTGTTCATCC
>DASYVB010000087.1:0-5360 GCA_036000525.1 Nitrospiraceae bacterium
CACTGCTGTTTGAGGTCACCTTTGACCTGCATCCATTTCCCCTTGAGTTGATCCGCATTCATGGTTTCCTCCTCCTGTGTGAGATGACGCTGCCTCACTGTTCGTATCGATCTGGCCCCGTCATTCATAGGCTTCCCGTTGCTGACCATTATGGCTAGAGGACCGGCAGCGGTCTGGTCTGAATTGCTCAGATATAAAGGATTGTTCCGGTAGCAACTTGACGCTGCACCCGCTTGTGCGACTGGAATTGGGTTTTGGGCCGAACTCTTTCAACAGGCTGGCGAGATCGTCTGTCGAAGAGTGTGGGTTGTGCGTGAGGCTAGATCATGTGCAGCCGCTTGTGGCGAATAGTCCATGAGACGTCTTCACAATCGACGAAAGCCGTTTCCCTAGATCAATAAAAGCTGGACTCCTCCTCTACATCGTCCTGGGCGGGTACTCTCAAATACTTGAAACCCATGGACACTTTTATTTCGGTTTGATAGTGTGCAAAATCAATGGCGCTATTGATTCAGACAGCGCACACTGCGGACCCTCCTCCTCTCACGTGTAAGGCGCTCCCTCGCGTAGCCATTGCTTCCCGCGCCTCAGTGTTTTTCTTGGGTTCACTCCTGCTTCTGGTCTCAACTCCCGATATGGCGTTTTCTTATACCCAGAGCGATCTCTATCGCCAGGCCAAGGCGTCGACCGTTTTGATCGTGGGTATTAACGATGAATCCAATGCCCTCTCGTTCAGCAGCGGTGTGTTCATCTCGGAACAGGGCCTGGTCCTGACCAATGCCCATGTTGTGGAAGATTCCACCCGGCTCTTTGTCTATATCCGCAATCAAGCCATCGATCCTGCGGCGCAGGTGCTCGCGATCGACTCCGACCTCGATCTAGCTGCGCTCCGCGTTCAATCGGACCACCCGGTCCCGTTCCTTCCGTTGGCGGCGGAGGTTCCGGACGAAGGCACGCCGACGATCGCTGTCGGATATCCACGTGTGTCAGATGTCTTACAAATGGGATTGACGCTGCATGCGTCGGTCATTCCGATGACGATTACCGGTGCGGCTATGGGACGGTCCAGAACGACTGGGCTGCCGATTCCCTTCGTGCAAACCGTGGGGATGCTGAACGCCGGGAGTAGCGGAGGGCCGTTGGTGCACAGCGAGACCGGCGAGCTCGCGGGGCTGGTCGTACATACCGTGCCTTACTTGGAGCAGGTCAAGAATGTCGGAGGTGAGCGGCTGGGTACGGTCATGATGCGAGCCGGCCTCAGTTATTCCATCCCTGTATCTCGGCTGCGCGACTGGTTGCAGAAGAACCGTATTCCCTTTCCGACGAAGCAGACGGGTGAGATTCCTTTCACACCACTAGAGAAGGAACTCCCAACTCGTGCATTTCTTACGACCGCGCATCTCCTTCATCTGATGGCGGCGGTCCTGCACCAGGATCGCGATCTCCTGGATCTCGCCATTCAACATTATGAATCGGCCTTGCAACTCGAACCGGAACGGCCTGACGTCTTACGGAATCTCGGGCTCGCGTTGGCGGCGACGGGAGAGACGGACCGGGCGCGAGTGACTTATGAACGGGCCTTCGCCCACACACCGAGCGATCCCGTGCTCTTAAAGAATATGGGCGAACTCAGGTATCGCCTGCGAGACTCTCAGGGCGCGGCGGAACTGTATCGAGCGGCCATTCGACAAGACGCCTGTTTGGTGAGCGCATCCTTAGGGCTGGGCACGGTCCTACAGGCACAAGGTCAAGTGGAGGAAGCGAAGCAGGTCCTCAGGCGTGCGGCGGCCAGTCCGTCGTCTTCGTTCTATGCGGCCTATCACGTGGGCCTCGCGTTGGAGCAACAGGGGCTAGGACAAGATGCATTACAAGTATGGGAGGATGTTCTTGGGCAAGCCCCTAGTGCCTCGGTCAATGAGCGGCCCATGCTCAATAAGATTCGGCAGCGAATCGCCCAACTTCGCGCCCAACTCACGGCCCAGGACCGAGGGGTCAATATGGCGCCGGTTGCCTCAAGCGCACCATCCTCCGTGCCCAAAAACGCCCACTAAATTCCAACTCACCCTCTCGTCTCGCTTCTGGCCTAGCGATTCATCGCCAAAAAACTAGGCAACTTCCGCGGTGTGGTCAAAATTGCTCAGATTGCAAGACTCCAGAGAGCGTACCGTTACCTGTATGCGTTTTTACATCTAACCGAGGAGGCTCCCATGGTATCCATTCTCAAAGTCGTTGGTGTTATGTGTGGTGGTGTCTTGCTGTGCCTGGGTCTGTCCCATACCGTGCAGGCAGAGCATCCGCCTAAGGCCTCAGACATTATGAAAACTGACTCCGTAACTGATGAGCGAGGCTATCAATCTGATGATGACAAGGTAATGAACGATAAGATGGGAAGTAACCGCTCAAAAGGCGCCAAGACGATCAAGGGCGAACTGTTCCGCGTCGAAGACGGGAACTATTTCGTCAAGGTGAAGGACGGCAAGGAAGTACGGTTGCATACAGATAAAACTACTCAGATGATGGGAGAAATCAAGAAGGGTGATCGGATTGAGGCGAAGGTGAACGATCAGAATCACGCGCTGTCGATTCGCTCGGCCCGAGGAACTGAGTAGTCATTGTCTCAGTGAACGCCTGCAGGTCGCTACGTCATAGGGTAGCGACCTGCCGATTTTTCGAGCAACGGATCACACAAACAGTCTCTATTCTCCCATGACAAGACAAGGAGAGCGGAGTACCCATGACCGGTCAAACGAAGGCTCCTGCCCGCGTATGGTTGATCGTCTTGGCAGGGGTTAAGGGATTTGCCCCTTTTCTTCTCGCCTGCGTATTGCTCGCAGCAGCTTGCGCCAAGCCGGCGGTTCATCGGGATGTTTCCACGGATTCGCTTCCTCCATCAACGACGTCTCAGCCCGGTGACCGCCATGTCCTCACCGGTGAATGGGAATATGTAGATGGCGCCGCTGTCCTGCTGACACTCGACGAGCAGGGGAACGGTCACTATGTTTGGAAAGACGGGCGATTCGAGACACACGGGCTCATCGGTCATACCTGGGACGGCATGTGGTTTCAGAAGGAGAATGACCGAGATGGTGGATTTATGGTCGAGTTCTTGCCAGATTTTTCAGAAGGGGAGGGACGTTGGTGGTACAGCCGCATCGGAACCGACCATGCACCCACGCAAAAGGGCGGAACGTTTCATCTCAGCAAGAAGACCGCGCTTATGAACCACAGTGATACTCCACCGGCACCTTGAGAAGCTTCTCACGCATAGCCGATGATCGGCTGGGAACCTCATGGAAGGAGTGTCAGGCCGTTTATTCAACGCTGGCTTGGCCACCCTAGGCCGATTGAATCACAACATAGCTACACCTCCCGTTGAGTAGTAATCACATTTAACTAAGAACAGACACTCACTCATGCCCAGGGTCGACGTTCTGCTGTGCCGAAATAGTTTATCCGCAGCCTGCCAGGTACGGATTGGGCCAGCCCCTTAGGACTGTCCCAATCCTGGGTCTGAACTTCTATCTTCCTGCCCCAGAACCTACATTTTGGGCTGTACGTGTTTAATGGACCCTGCGTGGTTCTTTTCCGTGGCCTGGGCCTCGACTTTGTCGCCGACTTTCATGGCACCGTCCATGGTAGTGGTCTTGTCTACATGCAGGCGGATTTCCTTGCCGGCCATATCCTTCACCACATAAAACTCCCCCTCGATCTTCAGCAGGTCCCCTGTCACCGTCTGGGTGCTTGGCGCAGCCATGTCACTAGCCGCGAATGAGAGGGATGCCTGCACGACACCGAGGATCATTGCGAACACGAAAGGACCGATAAGCTTCTTCATGACGGAACCTCCTTGAAAATAAGTGCGCTGCATGCGATTGCGCTGACTCAGTCGTTTCGAACCGAAACGCGCGAGGCGTTTCCCAAGGCCTTAGGCCTTCTCTTTCACCGTGAGATCGTTTTTCACAGACTTCACGCCCGGTACGAACCAAGCGGTCCAGGACGCATTGGCACTGGTCATGATGTCCTTGACCTCCCCGGTCAGCGAGACGATCCCCGCATTGGTCTGAACGGCAATATCGGCTTTCTTCAGATGTGCGTTCTTCGCGATCTTTTTTTGGACACGTGCCGTAATGGCCTCATCCTTGTCCTCCACCGCTTCGCGTGTGGAGGGGGCCACTACCTCGAGGTCGTTCGTCACCGTCTTGACGCCGTCGAGCATTTTCGTGATGTCCTCCGCCGCCTGCTTGGCCGCGTCGGAATCGACCTTGCCGCGGAGCATCACGACGTTCTTCGTGGTCGAGACATCGATTTGCCGCCCTTTGACTCGACCATCTGCAGCGAGGGCAATCTTGGTTTTCGCCGTCAGCCACGAGTCGTTGACCAGTGCCTTCTCTTTGGATACGTCAACGGCGGTGGCTGGCACTGCGATGAGTGCCGCCCCGACAACCAGCGCGGTGCAGAGCGTGACCAAATAGTGTGTCTTCATGATCGTCTCCTTAACTGAAATGTGAACTTGCTCGGTGATCCAGCTCTCTCTTCATTACTTCTCGTCAGTGCGTCTTTTGCTTTGTGGCTTCCGGCTGAGACCGCTGATGCCACTGGTCCGCCCACTTCATGAGCTCGTCCTTTTTATCGCCATACCGTTCCTGGGCTTTGCCGATAAACTTGTCGTAATTCCCTTCGATCTGCTGCAAGTCGTCATCGGTAAACTTGCCATACTTTTCTTTCAGTTCGCCTTTGAACTGCATCCATTTCCCCTTGAGTTGATCCGCGTTCATGATGTCTCCTTACTGTGATAGTGTGTGCAATAGCGTTGTCTCAGTGTTCGTATTGATCTGTCCCTGTCATCTCCAATCTTCCTCTCTTACTGGTCAGTATGACGTGCAGACCGACAGCAGTCTGGTCAAAATTGCTCAAGTTGCAAGATCAGGTGGCAAGAATTGATCTGGCTGCAATGTGGCGCGGCCTCCGCGCCACGATCACCAGTAATAAGAGCACCAAGTCGTGGAGGACGATGTTGAGGAGAAATCTGTTGACATGCCACGCGCCGTCGCAGTCACTGAGGCCTAGTTCACCAGCGTGAAAGACGAAGCCCAGCCGTTGCTGGAGAGGCTCGACTGACAATGCGCGCCGCGGAGAGGAGACTTGAGTTCCGCGATGCTCAATGATCCACCGGCGGGCGATCGCCTGGTTGTGTCGAGCGTCAAGTTTGAAACTGATACAGGCTATGGTTGAACGGTGATGTTATTCTCAACCCTTTGGACCCCATCCACTTGACGCGTAATCTCCTCCGCCAGATTCTTGGCTTGCAGAGTCGCTGCCACGCCGGTGAGATAGACAGTATTCTCGACGGTCTTGACGCT
>DASYVB010000088.1:0-10276 GCA_036000525.1 Nitrospiraceae bacterium
CGCATCTGGTCGATGAAGACTTCCTGCGAGCCTTGGAGTACGGCATGCCACCGACCGCGGGCGAAGGCATCGGCATCGACCGGTTGATCATGCTCTTTACCAACCAAGGTTCGATCCGCGACGTGGTTTTCTTCCCACAATTGAGACCCGAGAAATAACGGTGGCCCTCCCCTACGAGATTTTTGTCGGGTTGCGGTATCTGCGCGCGAAGCGTCGGAATCGGACGATTTCATTGAACACCGTGGTCTCCATTGCCGGGATTACACTCGGTGTGGCCGCCCTGATTGGGACAGTCGGCATCATGACCGGTTTTAAAGAGGACATTCAGGCCAAGATTCTTGGGACGACGGCCCATATCATCGTGCAGGATCGGATAAAGGATAGCATGAGCGATTACGATCCTGTCACCAAGCAGGTCGCAACCGTGCCGGGTGTCGTGGCGGCAACCCCGTTTGTGCTCAAGCAGGTCTTGCTCACGACCCAAACCGGTGTGCAAGGCATCGTGATCCGCGGCATTGATCCGCAACGCGAGGGTATGGTGACCGAACTGGCCAAGAACCTTTCGACTGGACAGTTAGCTGACCTCAGCCGACCGGTCAAGGTGAGACAATCACCGGTCGACGATCCCACCAGCCCGGCGGTCGAGACAGAAAAACCCGGCATCATCCTGGGCAAGGAATTGGCGCTGCGACTTGGTGTCTTTGTCGGAGATACGGTCAATGTGGTGTCCCCTGTCGGCCCAATCAGTGCGATCGGCATGGTGCCGAAGATCAGGACATTCGCGCTGGTCGCCCTGTTTCAATCCGGTATGTATGAGTACGATTCGTCGTTGGCCTACATCGATCTCGCGGAGGCGCAAAAGTTTTTCAGCATGGGGCAGACCGTCACGGGCATTGAAATTAAAGTCACGGACGTCTTCCGCGCAGCGGAGACGGCCCGTTCTGTGGAGCAGTCGCTCGGTTTCGCCTATGGAGCGCGCGACTGGATGCAGATGAATCGTAATCTTTTCTCGGCGCTCAAACTCGAAAAGACTATGATGTTTCTGTTGTTGGTGCTGATCACGATCGTGGCGTCCTTCAACATCATAAGCACTCTCACCATGATCGTCACGGAGAAACAAAAGGAAATTGCGATCCTCAAGGCCATGGGCGCGACGCGTATGAGTATTCGGCGCATTTTTATGCTGAACGGATTGATCATCGGCCTGTCCGGGACAGCCATCGGCATTCCGCTCGGCTACGCGTTTCTCTGGCTGATCCAGACATTTTGGACCTTCGATCCCACCGTCTATTACATCTCGCGGATCCCCGTCCATGTACAAGCGATGGATGTCTTTCTTGTGGCGGGCTCCGCAATTGTGATTAGCTTTGCCGCCACAGTCTACCCTTCGCTCCAGGCAGCCAAGCTCGAACCGGTGGCCGCGCTGCGCTACGAATGATCATGCCAATCCCTCCATTATGTTACTTTCATCCTGGAGCTCTGGCGTGATCACCGTCACCGATCTGTATAAATCGTTCCCGATGGGCGGGCAGACCCTCACGGTGCTAAAGGGCGTCAATCTACAGATTCAGCGGGGAGAGTTGATTGCCATTGTCGGGGCTTCGGGAGCTGGAAAGAGCACGCTGCTCCATATTATCGGGACGCTTGATCGTCCTACGACAGGCACGGTCCACTTCGACGGCCAGGATATGTTTCACATGTCGGAGGATGAACAGGCAGAGTTTCGGAATCGGCGTGTCGGGTTTGTCTTTCAATTTCATCACCTCCTTCCGGAGTTCACAGCGCTTGAGAACAGCTGTATGCCGGCTCTGATCCAGCGACGGTATCAGGTAGATATTGAACCGGACGCCATCGCGCTGTTGGAGGAGGTCGGGCTGGGAGCTCGATTGCATCACAAGCCCGGTGAGCTCTCCGGCGGTGAACAGCAGCGCGTGGCTGTCGCACGAGCCCTCCTGCAGAAGCCTGATCTCGTGTTGGCTGATGAACCGACCGGAAATTTGGATACACATACAGGCGAGGCGCTCTTTGCCATGATGCGTGAACTGAACAAAGCCCGCGGGACGACCTTCGTGATCGTCACCCATAACGATAAACTGTCGGCCCAAGCCGACCGTATTGTTCATATGCAGGATGGTCAGATTGTGTAAGAGATGCTAGGCCATTTTGACGTCTTCGCTGGAGATTCCCCGTACCAGACCAACCCATCGATACATCTATAGGACTATCCCGTCTATCCTTGACGAGAGCCATTTCATCCAATAGACTCAGAAAAATATCTCAACTCGCATGGAGTGGTCCGTCGATGTCTTATTATCGGTCAGTTCGTGCCGTTGCAATCTTGGTGGGTCTGATAATTCCTGCCCAGGCGATGGCCCTAGAATTCGTGGCCGTCGGGCCTCGAGCGATGGGCATGGGCGGCGCCGGCGTGGCCGTCACGACGGATGCCTTGGCCACCTATTGGAACCCTGCCGGGCTAGCGATGACCCAGACGGTGGATATCAGGATTCAAGGCAGTGGACAGGTGATCGATCGTCTCGGTATCGCCGACGCCGTCCACGATCTCGAAAATTTCGATCCCAAGGATCCGAATCTTGCTGCAAATCAAGCGAAGGCCCAAGACATTGCCGATCGCATCAATAGACCAGGCGCCACTGTATCGATTAATGGGTCCGCTGGTCTCTATATCAAAGGTCATTTCGGAGAACATGCATTCGGTGTAAACATTTCTGACGTTGCGACCGGTGGCGGGTTTGTTTCAGACCCCGCAAGAGTATTCGTTAATCCCAACCCCAATTGCGTAGACCCAACATCTGTTGTGTGCTTGACCGGTACAATGGCTCTCCGTGCGTTGGAGGTCAGACAGGCAGCGTTCTCCTATGCCTACGCCTTTGCCGATAAAATGTTTTCTATCGGCGTGACGGGAAAAATTCTTCAAGGCGCTGCCTACAGAGGGAGCACGGTACTCACCGGGGGAACAGACGTTTCAATTACGGACAACTTTGGGCCACCCACGATCTCGACGGCCTTTGGTATCGACGCAGGCGCCATCTACCGCCCATCCTCATGGCTGCGCTTTGGCCTTGTTGCTAAAGACATCAATCAACCGACATTTGATGCTCCCGGCGGAGGAGAACTGAAACTCGGGCCTCAGGTTCGAGGCGGTGTAGCGGTCAACCCCTATTCTTCTCTGACGTTGACGGCAGATGTGGATGCTACTTCGAATAAGACGTTTGTTCCAGGCATCAAGAGCCAGGTGTTGAGTTTAGGAGCAGAACAGACCATCTTCTCTGAATTCATGTCGTTCCGCCTCGGCGCCTTCAAGAATATGAAGGATGCCGGGACACCCTTCACCCCTACTGCAGGGTTGGGCCTACGGATCTTTGCCTTTCGTATGGATGTCGGGGGTGGGTATGACTTCCGAGAAAAGGGCGCGCTGGTATCGGGCTCTCTCTCTCTGACATTCTAATGGTATACTGAACCCATGTTTCTGCTTCATCAGCTATGTCGTGCCATCGCCCTCTGTCTTCTTCCTCTCCTAGTCGTCGGCTGTGGCGGTTTACAGGAAGTGTGGGAAGGACCGGGGGCGAGAATGTTCCGGCCTCAAGCCATTGCTGTGCTCCCTCCCATGGCGAGCCAATACGACAGCGCGCGCGAGGATATTCAAGAGGTCTTGTCCGGCGCCATGGTCAAGACCGCCAATATCGAGCGTGTGGTGTCTCCTGAAAATGTGACGGATATCTTCCAGGCTTCGAAAGAAGCGTTCGATGCGCTGGTGTTCTACTTCTCACGCCTGGAAATGACGGGTCAGTCTGACAAGGACTCCGCTGTGAAGTTGGGCAAGGCGCTGAACGTGGATTCGTTCTTAGTCGTACGGGTAAACTCTTGGGAATACATGCGCAAGGAAGGCGACAATGTCGGTCGAGTGGGCCTGAGCCTCCGTCTGGTCGATGCCACCACAGGCACCACTGTATGGAAAGCGCGACATGAGAGATCGAGCAGTTATATGTTCTATCGGCCGAATTTAAAAGATGTCGCGAAAGAGCTGGCTGCTGAGATGATTAAGGCCATGCCTCCCCAAGCCAAACAATAGTCCCTGCCCCGTCTGAATCCTTCTCAGTGCAGTTGAAGAGGCTCAACTCTCGTCAGGTCGAGCAGCGCACTGTTTTGTTTTCAATGAGAAGAGGGTTGGATGATATGCCTAACCTGTTTTGGGCTGAGCCGCTCGCATAGCGGTTTTCAATGAGCGCACAAATTCACCCACATGCTTCACCATTTCTGGTTTCTGTTGGTGTGCGGCAATCAGCTTGACAATAGCGCTGCCGACGATCACCCCATCGGCAATGGCCGCGACCTTGGCAGCGTCCTCCGGCGTCGCAACTCCGAAGCCGACCGCTACCGGAACGTGGGTGACCTTCCTGATTTTCTCGACGTTCTTACCCACATCGGCCATGCTGAGCAGTTTTGCGCCGGTGATTCCGGTCAGCGAAACGTAATAGACGAAGCCCTGTGACTGGCGCGCCACAAAGGTCCGTCGTTCTGTCGTGCTCGTGGGGGCAAGAAGAAAAATCAGTTGAAGTCCAGCCGCTGCGGCCGGCCCTTTGAGAGGGCCTGCTTCATCCGGCGGCATGTCAGGCATGATCAGGCCGTCAACACCGGCTTGGGCGGCCTCATGGCAGAACCGTTCAGCACCGAACGCGTGAATATTATTGTAGTAGGCCATCAAGACCAGTGGAATTTGGGTCCTGGCCCTGAGGCGTGTGACCATGGGAAGGATCGTGCGCAGCGATGTTCCACTGCGCAAGGCTCGTTCTGCCGCCTGTTGGATCACGGGACCATCGGCGATGGGATCGGAAAACGGGACACCCAGTTCAATGATATCGGCCCCGGCCTGTTCTAACTCCACGACAAGTTGTTCGGTCTCTTGTAGTGAGGGGTCGCCTGCCATCACATAGGCAATGAGGGCCTTTTCAGCTCGCTGCCGAAGCTTTGCAAAGGTACGGTCAAGCCTCGATGTCACAGCGTGATCCCTCGAATTTTGGCTACATGTAGGACATCCTTATCTCCACGACCGGATAGATTCACGACTAGAAGTTGGTTCTTCTTCATCGTGGGCGCCACCTTCACAGTATGGGCAATGGCATGGGCGCTTTCGAGGGCCGGCATGATCCCCTCTTCTCTGGCCAGCAGATCAAACGCAGCCATGGCTTCGTCGTCGGTCACCGAGGTGTATTGGGCTCTGCCTTGATCCCGTAAATAACTGTGTTCGGGACCGATCGCGGCGTAATCCAACCCGGCTGAAACCGAATGCGTTAGATTAACTTGTCCATCGTCACCCTGGAGCAGATAGGTCATGGTGCCTTGCAAGACTCCCGGCTTTCCTCCGGCAAAACGCGCGGCATGCTTTCCGCTTGCAACCCCCAGGCCGCCAGCTTCGACACCGACCATCTTCACCTTCTTGTCTCGGATGAACGCGTAGAAGAGTCCCATGGCATTGCTGCCACCGCCGACGCAGGCAATGAGGCAATCCGGCAACCGTCCTTCTGCCGCCAGGATCTGTCGCCGAGTTTCACGTCCGATGATGGATTGGAAGTCACGGATCATCATCGGATAGGGATGGGCCCCGAGAACTGAACCGAGAATGTAATGGGTTGTTCGGATATTCGTCGTCCAATCCCGCATGGCTTCGCTGATGGCATCCTTGAGCGTACGGCTTCCGGCGTTGACTCCTGTGACGGTCGAGCCGAGCAATCTCATCCGGAAGACGTTCAGCGCCTGGCGCTCCATGTCTTCGGTACCCATATATATTTCACATTGAAGCCCGAACATCGCCGCAACGGTTGCCGTCGCCACCCCATGTTGTCCGGCCCCTGTTTCAGCAATGATGCGCGGCTTCTTCATCCGCTGGGCCAGAAGCCCTTGTCCGATCGCGTTATTGATTTTATGGGCCCCGGTATGACAGAGATCTTCGCGCTTCAAATAGATCTTCGCTCCACCCAATCGCTTCGTGAGTCGTTGAGCAAAGTAAAGCGAGGTTGGTCGACCGACATAGTGCTTTAAATAATAGGCCAATTCGGACTGGAAGCGCCGGTCATTTTTCACACGGGAATATTCCTGCTCCAATTCAAGCAGAGCAGGCATGAGCGTTTCAGGGACATAGCGTCCGCCATATGCACCGAAGCGACCTTGTTTGTTGGGAACCGAACCCATCACCGTCCTCATACTCTTTTAACAGGCCTAAGAAAAACCACTGTGGCGCAGCAAAACTTCGATCGTATACGCCTTGAACAAAAGAACCACCCTCACAGGATGCTCAAAAAGTCCAGAATTCTCACCCGCCCAACCCTGCGGTTATTTCTCCCCTCCCGCCCTGAGTCTGCCAAGGCAGCCTCTTTGCCCAGGGACGCGCCTTATCCCAAGCAAGGCCGCAGCGAATGAAGGCCCAAGGAGGTACATACCTCACTTCGTGTGGGCCGTTCGCCCCTATAATTGATCTTGGCGAACGGAAAAGCTCCTACAGTGCTTCCGACCTCTGACAAACTCGTCCTCACGTTGAGGGTTTGAACGATGCGAGAACGACGCTGGCGGACTTTTTCAGCATCCTGCCAACCACAAAGTATAGATGGGCTCATGTCAGGGAGACAACCCTGACGGCTCGAATGAATGCATGCACTTTCTCGTGATCCTTCTTGCCCGGTGCCCGCTCGACGCCACTGCTCACATCCACACCATACGGTTGCACCGCCTGGATCGCCTTCTCAACATTGTCAGGGGTGAGCCCCCCGGCCAGGAGAATGCTCGCAACCTTGGCTGCTTCTGCGGCGAGTTGCCAATCAATCACCTGTCCAGTGCCTCCATAGGTCTGATCGGAAAAGGAGTCCAGCACAAACCCTCGAACACCGGCCCGCCCGCGAAACTCCGCCAAGGCGAGAAACGTGCTCCGATCTTTTACCCGAAGCGCTTTCAGGACCGTGCGACCTAACTCTTTGCAATAGACGGCCGATTCGTTTCCGTGCAACTGTGCGAGTGCGAGTCCACAGTCGTCCATCAGATTCCGAACCACTTGTTGGTCTTCGTCGACGAACACACCCACCGGTATCACCAAGGGAGGCAGGGTCATAATGATCTGCCGGGCCAGCGTGGGCTCGATATATCGGGGACTTTTCCGATAGAACACGAATCCTAAGGCATCGGCACCAGCGTCGACTGCCGTGGCGGCGTCCTCGGCGTTGGTGATGCCACAAATTTTGACTTTGGGTGTGTAGGGCATCTTAGGCGTGCAACGGAGCGGGATCTCCCCGTATCTCACGGATCTTCGCTGCCATGTCTTCCGCACGAATGAGTGATTCTCCGACGAGCATGGCATGGATGCCGGCTTCGATCAACCGCACCACATCGGCGCGCTGGTGAATGCCGCTTTCGCTGACGATCAGCTTGCCGGCTGGAATCCGTTTTGCCAAACGCAGCGTAACGGCCAGATCGGTCGTGAAGGTCTTGAGATCTCGGTTGTTGATGCCGATCAGCCGCGCCTCCGGAAGTCGTTCTAATACTGTATCGAGTTCGCGCTCATGATGGGTCTCGATAAGAACATCCAAGCGTAACCCCTTGGCGAGCGCATAGAAGTCAATCATTTGCTGTCGTTCGATCGCCGCGACGATTAAGAGTACGGCATCTGCCCCGTAGGCGCGCGCTTCGTAAAACTGGATCTCGTCGACCATGAACTCTTTGTTCAAGACAGGCATGGGAACCGATTGTTTGATCTCGCGGAGGTAGTCGAGGCTCCCCTGGAAGAAATCCTTGTCGGTTAAGACGGACAGAGCCGAGGCGCCATGGGCATGATAGGTCTTAGCAATCTCGATGTAGTTAAACCGATCAGAGAACTCGGGACGGAGGAGGCCAAGACTGGGTGAGGCCTTTTTGACTTCGGCGATGAGCGAAGGAC
This sequence comes from Nitrospiraceae bacterium, assembly GCA_036000525.1. Taxonomy (GTDB): domain Bacteria; phylum Nitrospirota; class Nitrospiria; order Nitrospirales; family Nitrospiraceae; genus Palsa-1315. Next base: position 7,940 of record DASYVB010000088.1, read on the forward strand.
TGCCCGCCGTTTTTGTGGATTCGAGGATCGTGGCAAAGCCGAGTGGACCAGGTGCGTCCTGAATCCTCGCCTTCAGCTCGGAGAGGTAGCCCCGGCTTTGCTTGTGCCGGAGTTCTGCTTTCTTATGCTCAAGAATGCGAGAAAGAATCACGATGGCGTTATCCCTTATTCGTGAATGTAATGAGGCGAGCCAGCTTCTCGGCCGCAGCACCGGAGTCAATGGCCTGGCCTGCCAAGAGGAATCCATCTTGAAGGCTTGTCGCCTTGCGCGCTGCGACAAGGGCTGGAGCGGCGTTCAAACAGACAATGTCCCGTTTCGGTCCTTTCCGCCCTTGGAGAATCTCACGAGTAATCGCGGCATTCTCTTGCGACGTCCCTCCAGCTAGCTGCCTGGCTGGAACCAGCGCCAGTCCGAACTCCGCCGGATCCAGGAGATAGTTCGAAAGAATGCCCCCTGTGGCTTCTGAAATCCGCGTTTTTGCGGTAAGGGTGATCTCATCGAGTCCGTCCATCCCATGTACGACAAAGCAATGTTGGGATCCCAGATGCATAAGCACATTCCCTAGCAGGGAGGTCAATCGCCCCTCATAGACGCCGATCACTTGAATGGCGGCTCCTGCCGGATTGGTCAGCGGACCTAAGAGATTCAGCATGGTCCGGATACCCATCTCCTGTCTCGGGCCGGCACAATGTTTCATGGCTCCATGATAAAGCGGGGCGAAGAGAAAGCCGATCCCGACCTCATCGATACAAGCGGCCACCCGTTCGGTTGACACATCGATTTTGACGCCGAGTGCCGAGAGGACGTCTGCACTCCCTGACTTGGATGACACAGAACGGTTGCCGTGCTTTGCCACGGTTAAACCTGCGCCTGCGACGACGAGCGCCGTTGTGGTGGAAATATTGAAAGTGTGGGCTCCGTCCCCGCCCGTGCCACAGGTATCCACGACCTGGGGATCACCGACGGAGATGCGGATGGCCTTGGCACGCATGGCTCGCACAGAGCCGGCGATTTCCTCAACGGTTTCTCCCTTTAGACGGAGCCCCATCAAGTAGGCCGCAATTTGGGCCGGAGTCGCTGCGCCGTCCATGATCTCCAGCATCACCGATTCGGCTTCTTGTTCGGTGAGGGGGGAGCGGTCGGCGAGTTTGGCAATCGCGTCTTTGATCATGGATCGGAGACCAGGCGGGCCAGCCTACAGTTTAAGGAAGTTACGGAGGAGGTCCTTCCCCGCCATGGTGAGGATCGATTCCGGATGAAACTGCACTCCTTCGATGCCTAACGATCGATGGCGCAATCCCATGATTTCCCCCTCGGCAGTTTCGGCGGAGATCTCAAGACAGGAAGGCAGCGTCTCGCGCTTCACGATTAGAGAATGGTAGCGTGTAGCGTCAAAGGGATTGGGCAGCTGATGGAAGATCGTTTTCCCGTCGTGTCGGATCTTCGACGTTTTGCCATGCATCAGCCGTTCAGCTCGAACGACATCGCCGCCAAATGCTGCAGCCAGAGATTGATGGCCGAGGCAGACGCCCAAAAGTGGAAGACGCCCGCCAAAATGCCTGATGGTCTCGACAGACACGCCCGCTTCCACCGGTGTGCAGGGTCCCGGAGAAATGACGATGCGGCTGGGCTGTAGCGATTCGATCTGATCGATCGTAATTTTGTTGTTGCGGAATACCCGAATGTCTTCACCCAGCTCCCCGAAGTATTGCACCAGGTTATAGGTGAAGGAGTCATAGTTGTCGATCATCAATAGCATAATAGTCGTACAGTCTGAAGGTCGAAAGTCGTCAGGTTACAAGGTATACGAGCAGTCTCCGGAGACTTGATGGGCGTGCGGACCTTTCAAGGTTTGACTCTTTCTACTCCAGCCCCTGCTCGGCCAGTTCAATCGCTTTCATCATGGCCTGAGCCTTATTACAGGTCTCTTCATATTCATGTTCCGGAATTGAATCGACGACAATGCCGGCCCCGGCTTGAATGAAGGCCTGGTGCTTTTTCACGACGACCGTCCGGATATTAATGCACATGTCCATGTTGCCAGAAAAGCTAAAGTAGCCCACTGCGCCGGCATAGGGACCGCGCCTCGTGGGCTCGAGTTCATCGATGATCTGCATCGCTCGAATTTTCGGCGCACCGGAGACCGTGCCGGCGGGGAAACAGGCTCGCAACACGTCGTATGCAGTCTTCGACGCATCCAGTTGTCCTGTGACATTTGACACAATGTGCATCACATGCGAATAGCGCTCGACCTGCATGAGCGAATCCACAGTGATTGAGCCTGGTTTCGCTACGCGGCCGACATCATTCCGTCCAAGATCGACGAGCATCACATG
>DASYVB010000089.1:0-7612 GCA_036000525.1 Nitrospiraceae bacterium
GTTTGTCCATGGTTCCAGAAACCCAATTACCGAGGGCAACATCCCGAAGGATCTGAAATTGACACATGGTGACATTGACCTCATAGGGTTTGTTTTTGGAGCAGCAGAGTTCCGTGCCTCCCTTCTAGAAGCAGTCCGCGATCATATGGTTATGGGGTCAGGGACGAAATATCAGATACTGGGCGGAATGGATCTCTTACCACGCAGCTTTATTACCTCCAGTTCTGCTAGACAGACAAACCTTGTTGACTCGGTCCGATACCATGCACGCGTTACGCAGGTAAACAGAGTGCGGCCAGGGAAGGAGTATCAGGTTATTTCGGAACATACCCTCACAAAATTGCCCCTTCCTGACGAAAAAGCTGATCACGTAATTCTGGCTGCACCTTTTTCTGCTCTGACTCATGTCAGATTTGGCCATAACGCCCTACCATCTGAGCGGCTTCACGCGATCAGAAACCTTCACTATGAAAATGCCACCAAAATAGTCTTAGAATTCTCAAGGCGGTTTTGGGAAAAAGATAAACAGATATACGGCGGTCGCAGCATTACCGATCTACCAATACGTTGGACTTATTATCCATCAATAGGCCAAAACCCTGTCACCTCAGATCGCGGGCTACTTCTGGCCAGCTATACCTGGGGTGACGACAGCCTACGGTGGGGCTCACTCAATGAATCCGACCGTATTCGATTTGCCTTACGTGACGTCGCGGAACTTCACGACATGAAGCAAGACGAATGCGAAAAGCTTCTAGTGGGGGGAATGAGCCATAGCTGGGCCGAAGATGAGTACACATTTGGTGCCTTCGCGCTTTTCGAGCCATATCAAGAAAAAGAGCTTTTCGAAAATGTGTGGAAATGCCATGATCGTATCCATTTCGCCGGGGAGCATACATCGCTTAAGCACGCGTGGATTGAAGGAGCCGTTGAATCAGGAATCAGGGCGGCGAGAGAAGTATTTAAGGAGGCGTCCGCATGAACTGCCATGTCATCAGGAAAAACTGGTGTGCCCCACTTAAATTGTAGACAGGTGGCTTAGTCAGCTGGATGTATGAAACCCACTGAAATTATTCAAAACCCATCGTAGGGAAGACAGCCGAGGTCTCTTACCAGAGCTACGATCGAGTGCACCCGACTGTCCCATTATAAGTGGAGACCCGAAAAGGGCTGGATTCTCTGTAGAATTGATGCTTAGCAATCTTCAAGAAACTGCCTACAAATTAAGTGGGGCAGTACAAGAAGGGCATCACGATCAAACCGCTTATCGTGTCGGGGCCAATGGAAGGCAAGTCGATGATCGCTAAGACGACCACGACTACTCATCTTGTGAAAATGCTAGCTCAAGCTCGCGCAGCCACCGATGCTTTATTTGGCATGGTCCGGCCTGGAGCCTTCCATGACCGACCGGTCCCCGAGCGCCACCGGACGATTTTCTACTTCGGTCATCTCGAGGCGTTTGACTGGAATCTCGTGAGCCAAGCAGCTGGTGTTCCGTCATTCAATACGGAACTCGATCAACTCTTCGCGTTCGGGATTGATCCGAAACCAGGGCAGTCACCACAGGACAAGCACTCGGATTGGCCGGAGAGAGCCGTAGTTCAACGGTATAATTTACGCGTCCGACAGGCCATAGATGATCTCTCGAACCAGATATCGGAGCAGGTACTCTCTGTTGCGCTCGAGCACCGGTTGATGCATGCCGAGACATTTGCTTATCTCCTCCATCACCTGTCGACCACGCAAAAGGACATCCCGCTGGTCAAGCCATTTCCACCAAGCCCAACTCCCGTTCGTACGGTCATTGAAATTTCTGGGGGCGTGGTGACCTTAGGCCAACGACGTGCGCACCTCGATGGCCAATATCAATTTGGATGGGACAACGAATTTGATGGCCATGAGGTCTCTGTCTCAGCGTTTGCCATGAGCAAGTACAAGGTTACAAATGGAGAATATCTCGAATTCGTTCGCGCCGGTGCAACGCCGCCGCACTTCTGGACGTGGGACGAGGGGCAGTGGCGTTGGCGAGCCATGTCTGGAGCAGTGCCGTTACCGATGGATTGGCCGGTCTATGTCACCCATGAGGAAGCGAACGCCTTTGCAGCCTGGACCGGAAAGAGACTGCCCACCGAAGCGGAGTTCCATCGGGCCGCATATGGGACGCCGAATGGCGAAGAAGAACGATCCTATCCGTGGGGCGATGACGCGCCGGATACCCGACGGGGAAACTTCAATGGGACCCGATGGGATCCTATTCCCGTAACCGCGAACCCGCTGGGAGACAGCGCATTCGGAATTTCCCAACTGGTTGGCAACGGATGGGAGTGGACTTCGACGGTCTTCCAGCCTTTCCCCGGATTCCAGCCCCTCTCGTTTTATCCCGGATACTCGGCTCGTTTCTTTGATGGCGAACATTATGTTCTCAAGGGTGCGTCCTCGCGGACGGACGCCAGATTGCTGCGCCGATCGTTTCGCAACTGGTTCCGACCCAACTACCCGTATGTCTATGCAGGATTTCGGTGCGTGGAGAACTAATATGATGCTCTCACAGACTGTACACACCAATGCTCTCCGTGAGTTCGCAGTCGCTGTACGCGACAGCCTCGGGAAGGTCGGCCAACGCGAACTACCCTCGATGTACCTGTACGATGAGCTGGGAACGGCGTTGTTCGAAACGATCACCTTGCTGCCGGAATATGGGCTGATGCGTGCCGAGCTGCGACTTCTCCAGCGCCATGCTGGAGCAATGCTCGAACATCTTCCTCCCCCCGTAACAGTGGTCGAGCTGGGGAGTGGCAGTGGTCGAAAGACCCGCTGGATATTGGAAGCGCTAGCGAATCGGGAGCCGGTGGCGTATTTTCCCATCGACATTTCGGCGGCGGCTCTCCTCAAGTGCCACCAAGAACTGGGAAATCTCGGCGCAGTCAGCATGGTTGGACTGGAAAGATCGTATCTGGAAGGGCTTCAGGAAGTAGCAGCCCGCCGCCGGCCGGATCAGACACTCCTGGTCTTGTTCCTGGGAAGCACCATCGGCAATTTTGATCCGCCCGCAGCGGAGAATTTTCTACGCGACATCCGCCGGCATTTGAAGTCCGGCGACGCGCTTCTGCTGGGGACTGACGTGGAGAAATCAGTCAGTGACATGCTGTTGGCCTACGATGACCCAGCCGGAGTAACTGCCGCCTTCAACCTGAATCTGCTCGCTCGGATCAATCGGGAACTCGGGGGAGACTTTATCCTACGGCACTTCGAACACTACGTCCGATATCAGGAAATGGACCGTCGGATCGAAATGCATCTCCGCTCGAACAGGAACCAAACCGTATCGATTCGGGCCGCAGACTTCATCTTTACGTTGAATGAAGGGGAAACGATCTGGACGGAAGCCTGCCACAAATTCCGAGTCGAGGAGATTCCTGGTATCGCTCGACGTACGGGGTTCCTCTGCGAAGCCCAATGGATCGATACGGACTGGGCGTTCGCCGAGAACCTTCTGATCGCCGATTAACGAAGCAGACCGGCCTCCCGTAAAAACTGCTCTGCCACGTCCCGTACCGGGCGATGTTCGCCGTCCACCTGATAGTTCAACTTGCGCATGGTCAGGTCGGTGAACCGTCCGGCCAGTTCGATGAGGGCTTGCCGCAAGGAAGCGTTGTCCTTCAACATTTCGGCACGCACGACCAAGCCACAGTCATAGGGAGGGAAATAACGCTTGTCATCCCTGAGAACCAGCACATCCAGAACCGACAACTGGCCATCGGTGGCATTAGCAGCCACCATGCTGACTTGTCCTTGTTCGAGTGCCTTATACAGCAATCCGAGGTCCATGGTTTTAGGCGATCCGTGGATGGGAAGATTATAGGTCTTCAGTAACCCGGCCAGTCCATCCGGCCGCTGCTGGAATTCGTATCCCACACCAAGGTCCCAACCAGGAGAATACTCCGCCGCATCGCTCAAGGTTGCAATCTTGCCTTTACGAGCATCTTCTCCTCGGATCACCATCGCAAATGTATTATTGAAGCCCAACGAATCCATCCATTCGACCCCGAATCGGGCCTGATATTCGGCTCGGACGAGGCCCATTGCAGCAGCCGGATCATGGGCAGGCGGTAATTTCAGGATGGTCGTCAGCGCGGTCCCCGTGTACTCGGGATAGAGGTCGATATCTCCACGCACTAGCGCTTGATGCGCCAACATGGTCCCGCCTAAGTTGAGTTTACGATCAACTCGGCGGCCAAGACGATATTCCAGATGCTGCGCCACGATCTCGCCAAGGACTACTTGCTCGGTGAAATTCTTCGAGCCGACCGTGATCGGGTGTTCCTTCGTACAGCCGACGATTCCTGCCGCCCATAGTCCAACGATCAAACAGGCGACAATTTGTGTTCGACCCATTCGAGACCTCGATCGGCCGCCACCGCGATCAAGGCAGCCGGAACCGCACCGGCCAGAAGCAGCGTCGTATCGATGGATGCCAGGCCACGAAAAATAAATACACCGAGCCCACCGCCGCCAATAGCTGCGGCAATCGTCGCCGTCCCGATCGTCGTCACCGTCGCGATCCGCAGTCCGGCCAGAATCGTCCTGGTCGCCAGCGGGAGCTCGACCTCCCAGAGAAGCTGCCGTCCCGTCATACCCATGGCGATCGCCGATTCACGCACAGCGGGGTCCACGCTCAGAATGCCGGTGAGAGTATTTCGCAGGATCGGCAGGAGCGCATACAGCACGAGCGCGACAATCGCCGTGTGTTTGCCGATCCCACCCAGGAAGGGAAGAGGAATCAGAAATCCGAAGAGCGCCAGACTGGGCACGGTTTGCATGACATTCGCAAATCCCAGCATCCACCGTTGAAGGAACGTGCGCCGGGTGAGCAGAATGCCGGCCGGAATGGCAAGCGCCGCGGCAATCGCCATGGAGAGGATCACAAGGAACAGGTGTTCGAGCGTCAAATCGAGGATGTCGCGCGCCAACCCGGAAGACATCAGATCGTCTCCTTCCACTTCTCCTCGAGGCACGTATGAAAGGCTCGCACTTCCTTCTCATCGGCCTTGAGGAACTCGGAGCGTCCACCCAGGAAAACCAATCGACCATTGTGAAGCACTCCGATGCGGGTGCCCAGCAACAACGCCTCCCGGACGTCATGGGTGACGAGCAGAGCTGTTTTGTTGAGCCGATCACGCAGGTCGAGGAACTGCTGCTGCAGTTCCACGCGGGTCACCGGATCAAGCGCGCCAAAGGGTTCGTCCAACAGCAATAACGGAGGATCTGCTGCGAGTGCGCGGGCGACCCCCACCCGCTGACGTTGACCGCCGGACAACTCGCGGGGATAGCGCGTGGCGAACTGCGCCGGCAGAAGCCCGATCTGAGTCAGCAAACCCTCGACGCGCATGTCGATGTCGCGGAGCTGCCAACCTTCCAGACGCGGAACCAGTCCGACATTGGCGGCCACAGTGAAATGCGGAAAGAGGCCTGCATCCTGAATCACGTACCCGATCCGACGCCTCAGCCGGATCAGGTCCCAGGCGGTCGTGGATATACCCTCGATCAAGACAGCACCGGCGCTTGGCAGAAGCAAGCCATTCACCATTTTCAAGGCGGTGGTCTTGCCCGAGCCACTCCGACCCAGGAGCACAAGGGTCTCGCCGGCTTCGACGTCGAAACTGAGATCGTACAGAATATCTTTCTGACCGATGCGAGCCGAAACCTGTCGGAAGGATACAAGAGGACTCATGCGCCTCTCATTCACATGATCCTCAAGTATTCGTGAACAAACTGCACCGCCATAGCCCCCTCCCCCACCGCAGAGGCCACACGCTTGGTGGAGCCAAGCCGCACGTCGCCCGCCGCGAAGACACCGGGACGGCTGGTCTCGAGCAGGAACGGCTCCCGGTCGGCAGTCCAGTACGGCGAGGATGACACCAATCGGCCAGTCTTTACGAAACCCTTGGAGTCGGTCTCTATTTCAACAGGCAGCCAATTGGTGCAGGGGATCGCGCCGATAAAGGTAAAGACGGCAGGGGTCTGGACCGTTCGCGTCTCGCCAGTGCGGAGGTTCTTGATTTCGACGGCCTCCAACCACTGGTTTCCTAGCATGAAGCAAATCTCCGCGTCGGGCAGTACCTCGATGTTGTCGGCGCCCTCGATGCGGTCCGCCAGATAGCTGGACATATTCTTACGCAGGTCGCCACCGCGAAGAAGCAAGAACACGCGGCGGGTCTCTTCCGAAAGAAACATGACGGCTTGTCTGGCGGAGTTGCCACCGCCGACCACAATGACCTCCGAGCCGCGACAGAGCTGCAGCTCCGTCAGGGTGGCGGCATAGTAGACGCCCAAGCCCTCGAATTGCTCGCGGTTGGGAACGTCCAGCTTGCGATAGTCGGCCCCCGTCGCGATCAACAAACATCGAGTCGAGACATGCTCGCTGTCGAACCACACGAGGGTCTTGTCTTTCTCAAACTCCAGGCGCGCAACCTGGGAGGGGGACGAGAACTGGGCTCCGAATTTCTGGGCTTGTAAAATGGCGCGGTTGGCGAGGTCGGCACCCGAAATACCGGTCGGGAAGCCGAGGTAGTTCTCGATCTTAGAGGATGTGCCGGCCTGTCCTCCCGGGGCGGTCGCATCGATCACGGCCGTGGCCAGCCCTTCCGACGATGCGTACACGGCCGCAGCCAGTCCCGCCGGACCGCCACCGACGATCACCAAGTCATAGACCCGTTGCGTGAACGGCCGTCTGACTCCGATAAGGTCGGCCAATGCCCGAGTCGAGGGATTCCGCAGCAACGGCTCAGATCCGAAGACGACCACCGGCGTGTCGGCCTCGGTGAGGCCGAAGCTCCGCAGCAGTGCGCCGACCTGAGGGTCATGATCCACATCGATCCACGTGAACGGCACCTGGTTCCTTGCAAGAAAGTCACGGATACGGAAGGTATCGCGCGATGAGCCAGCCCCGAGCACTCGGAGTCCTTGAAAGTCCGACGCCACGAGCAACTCGCGCCGCGCAATAAACGCGCGCAGCAGCAGCTCACCGAGCGCCGGCCGCTCGCCCATGATGCGCCTGATGTCACTGGGTGAGATTTCGAAGACCTCGGTGTCGCCACGTACGATCGCACTGACGAGCGCCGGCCGGCCGGTCACCAAACTGACGTCGCCGCCGAACGCGTGCCTGTCATGCCAGGCAACCCTCTTGGTCTCGCCGCTCGAATGCTCGACAATCTCCACTGCACCGCGCTCGACGACGAAGAATTTGTACTCACGATCCCCTGCCTTAAACAGGTGCTCGCCGTCGCGCAACACCCGGCGCGTGCCGAACTTGGCCAGGGTGGCGACTTGGAAGTCGTCGAGCGTGGGAAATGCGACCTTGCGCATGTCAAGATCTGCCATGACTCAACCTCCTCTCAGGGGCGGCGAACCTCCCTCACTACCGCAACGACCGCGTCACCCGCGCTGGCACGTCCAGATCCATCTGATCGACATAACACCAGGCCCACCGCTCGCCGGGCTCGAAAGAGGCCATCACTGGATGGGTCGTGTTCGTGAAATGTTTCGTGGCATGGCGCTTGGGCGAGCTGTCGCAACAGCCGACATGACCACAGGTCAGGCAGAGACGGAGATG
>DASYVB010000090.1:0-8095 GCA_036000525.1 Nitrospiraceae bacterium
GGCCAACTCAGGAGTCAAATCTTGAATCGCTACACCGAGCCAGCCACGGACGACTTTCCCCGTCCGTACCAACTGATCCATGACGGCGCGCGACAGGTTGCTGGGCACCGCAAACCCAATACCCATGTTGCCGCCGCTTTGACTAAAGATCGCCGTATTGATCCCGACTAATTCGCCACGCACGTTGACTAACGCGCCTCCGGAATTGCCTGGGTTGATCGCCGCATCGGTTTGGATGAAGTCTTCGTATTCGGCAATTCCCATACTGGCTCGTCCAACTGCACTGACGATCCCCATCGTCACGGTTTGGGTGAGCCCGAACGGACTTCCCACTGCCAACACAAACTCCCCGACCTCCAGTTGGTCAGAATCGGCCCAGGGAACGGTTGGGAGCCCTGTCGCTTCGATTTTCACGATCGCGATATCTGTCTTCGCATCGGTTCCAATCAGCTTGCCCTTAAACTCCCGCTTGTCCGACAAAAAGACCCGAATCTCGTCGGCCTTGTTCACCACATGATTATTGGTGACGATCAACCCATTGGCTTCCACAATGACCCCGGACCCCTGGCCCCGCTCTTTTGGCTCTCGCTGAGGCGCATCACGCTTAAAAAATTCATCGCCGAAGAACTTGCGAAAAAAAGGGTCGTCGAGCGGCGCACCGTGCGGACCTTCTCCGGATTTTCCGCTTCGCGTCGCCGCGATGTTGACGACCGCCGGCTTCACCGATTTTGCGATCTCAACGAAGTTTTTCCCGCTTCCCCCTGCCATCGGCAACTGTGGCGCTGTAGTCACGGGACGAACGATTGGGTTGCGAATCGGCTCAGGCCCGGCCGTGCCGGTCGGCAACCAACCCATGTCAGAAGCCACCACGATCCCGATGATGATCCCTCCAACGACCAAGGTAAACGGAACCAGCCACGCACGAACGAGTTTCATAGGTGATCCTTACTCTTCATCCCCCGTTACACGAACGATTCACGCACAACCGGTGTACCCCGGCGCGTCACTGCATCTCGCCGGAATATATCCCCATGATGGTGTGGAGAAACTTCATCGCCTCCGCTTTAGGCCGCTGGAACGAGTTCCGCCCAATGATGGAGCCAAACCCGCCGCCGTTACGAATGGCGCGCGCCTCCTCAAACACATGATCGTCCTCGCTCTTGGCCCCTCCGGAGAAAATGACGATCCGGCGCCCGTCGAACGAGCTCTGCACCACATGCTTGACCCGCTCCGCCAGGGTCGTGATCGGAATCTTGGCCGATTCGTACACCTTCTTCGCCGCGGCCTGTTCAAGATGCGCAGTGGGAAGCTTGACCTTAATGACATGGGCACCGAGCTGGGCCGCAATCTGTGCCGCATACGCCACCACATCGATCGCCGTCTCCCCTTCCTTACTGAGTACCGACCCGCGCGGGTACGACCACACGACGACCGCCAAGCCACAGTCCTTGGCGTCTTCTGCAATCGCGCGCAGCTGTTCATACATGGCGTTGCAGTGCGATGACCCTGGATAGATCGTGAATCCGACCGCCGAACAACCGAGCCGGAGCGCGTCCTTCACGCTGCCGGTTACCGAGGGCAAGGGGTCTTTCTCGTCATGCAAGACATCGTGATTGTTCAACTTCAGAATCAGCGGAATCCGGCCGGCGAATTCAGCGGCGCCGGCTTGGAGAAATCCCAACGGAGCCGCATAGGCATTGCAGCCAGCATCGATGGCCAATTGAAAATGATAGAGGGGATTGTACCCCCCTGGATTGGAGGCAAAGCTCCGGGCCGGGCCATGCTCGAACCCTTGGTCCACGGGCAGAATCACCAGCTTGCCGGTCCCCGCCAATTTGCCATGGCGCAACAAACGGGCGATATTCGTTTTTGTTCCCGCGTTGTCGCTGCTGTACCAGCTCAGAATCTCTTGCACTCGATCAGCCATGCCCGACCTCCGGTGGATTCGTGAATCGTGAATCGTGAAACGTTATTCGTTAGTCGTAAACAGCCTGGGCTGTTTTTCCCTCGTTTCACGTTTAACGTTTAACGATTCACGGCTATCGTCTGCCTTGGGTGAACTCCTCTGCGTCGCGCACGTCGTTCGCACTGCCAATGACTAACGGCACCCGTTGATGAAGTTGCTTGGCCTCCACATCGAGGATGCGCATGGTGCCGGTGCTGGCTTTTCCGCCTGCCTGCTCCACGACCCACGCCAACGGATTGGCTTCGTACAGTAACCGGAGCTTGCCCTCCGGCCTGTCCATCTCACCGGGATATAGATAGATGCCTCCCTCGAGGAGAATCCGGTGCACGTCGGCCACCAGACAACCGGAATAGCGTCCACTGTAGGGCCGCCCCGTGGCCTTATCCGGGATTTTTAAGTATTCCACATACTTCTTTGTGCCCGTCGTCCATTTATGATAGTTGCCTTCGTTCACACCGTAGACCTTCCCACGAGCCGGAATGCGGATCTGCTCATGAGACAGGAGATACTCGCCGATGCCAGGCTCCAATGTAAACCCATGGACCCCTTGTCCAACCGTATAGACCAGCAGGGTGCTTGACCCATAGAAGAGATAGCCGGCGGCCACCTGCTCTGTTCCCTTGCGGACGAGGTCATCCTCGGTCGGCATCCGGTCGTTGCGCTCGGACTTCACGACGGAAAAAATCGCACCGAGCGGCAGGTTGCAATCCGTGTTTGATGAGCCATCGAGAGGATCGAAGAGCAGCATGTACTTGGCTTGCGGCCAATTCTCCGGAAGCAGGACCGGCTTTTCCATCTCTTCCGACGCCAGTGCGCACACAAGTCCACTATGGTGAAATGCCTTTAGGAAGGTCTCGTTCGCAATCTCATCCAGCTTCTTGACTATCTCCCCCTGCGCATTGATCTCGCCGGTCGTTCCCAGGATATTGATGAGCCCTGCGCGTCTGAGATCCTGCGCAATGAGTTTCCCAACCAGACCGATCTGGGCCAGAAGACTGGCAAATTCCCCGGTGGCTCCCGGGTGTGCTGCCTGCTTCTGGTTGATAAATCTGCTTAAAGTAAGAGGAAACTGTCCCATAGTCGAGGCAAGTATAACTGTTTTGAACAGGGTGGGCAACGAAAGGCTAGTTCCCTCATTGGATTGGTGATGAGGCCTACAATCCGCTGACGAGATCGGCCACAATCGAACCGATGATGACTTTCGCCTTCATCCGAACCGGAATGCGCCGATCGTCGTTGGTAAACCACACCCGGATGTTGCCCTGGTTGAGGAAGAGACCTTGGAACGGCATGACGACCAGCACACGAGCCGTTTCAACCTCCCCCCACGGACCGCTGACAGTCTCAATTTCCTCAACACGCACGTCTAGTTTGCGGTTCTTTTTATCGTGATGCACGTTCATTGTCAGAGATGACCCTGGCTGAAGCGATAACTCGCTGCGCGCATAATAGAGACAGGAGATGACGTCTTGGGTGCCAGGCGGTATCTCCAATGTTTCAGTCGTTCCACCTTTGACAACCGTGACCGTCCCCTCTTTCTGGTGAAATGTGTACTCGATATCTTCTTTCTTCTTCCCTTCTCGCCGCTTGAAGGTCAAGTGCTCCGGAAGCAGCGTGGCGGGATCCACTATCGACTCTACCCGGTTATCCACTGGAAAGAATGTGGTGATCAAGGGCCTCGACTGCGTCGTAGTGATCAATTTCGCCAGCGGCCGGTCTCCGTCAGTGCCGGCAGCACTCACAGCCATCACGGCTGTGCCGGCTGTGATATTCAACCAAGAGATTTCGTAGGTGAGCTGTTCCCCGACTTGGAAGGATCTCGCTGAAGGATGGTCGCTGATGGGTCCCGCCCACGAGACCGACCCGCTCACAGCGCCAATTATCAGGCAGGCCAGTACGAGCCGAGTGCGAGAAAAAGGAGCACGCAGTAGTAGCCGTTCTGTCTGGTTCATCTGGTTTGTTTTGTTCATCTGGTTAGTTTCGTCCAACCAAAAAACCAGACAAACCAAATGAACCAAATGAGCAAGACAGGCTGGCGGACTTTTCCAGCAGCCTGTTAGCAGCCAAGGGCTTGTTTGGCCGCGGTCAGCTCGCCTTCGATGACTGCACGGATGGCTTCCAAACGCTCGGGTGAAGTTGCTTCAAACCGTAACACGAGGGCCGGCTGGGTATTCGAGGATCGGATCAGGCCCCACCCATCGTCGAATATGGCACGTACCCCATCGATGGTGACGACATCGCGCACAACTAGGTTGGCCGGACCAAGCCCCTTGCGGATCTTCGCGTAGTTTGCCAACCGTTCCTGCACATGCCTGACCAACTCGAATTTTATAGCCTCCGACACGTCCACCCGAATCTCCGGGGTGACGGATGTCTTCGGAAGATCCGCCACCAAAGCGGAGAGTGAACGAGTGGTCTTGGCCAGAATCTCCACCAGCCGGCACGAGGCATAAATCGCGTCGTCATACCCGAAGTACCGATCGGCAAAGAACATGTGCCCGGACATTTCTCCGGCCAAAACGGCGTGCTCGCTTTTCATCTTCGCTTTGATCAAGGAGTGACCGGTTTTCCACATGATCGGCCGGCCCCCCTGCTTCGCAATATCGTCATAGAGACTCTGCGACGATTTGACCTCTGAGATAACTGTACTCCCCGGCTTTTCCGCAAGAATATCGCGCGCATAGACCACCAGCAGGCGATCGCCCCATAACACATTCCCCTGCTCATCGATGGCTCCAATGCGATCGGCATCTCCATCGTAGCCGATCCCGACATCGGCTTTGTGCTGTTTGACGGCCTGAATCAGATCATCAAGATTCTCTAAGACCGTGGGATCCGGATGATGGTTCGGAAATCTCCCGTCAAGATCGCAATAGAGCCCTGTGACGTGGCAACCTAAGAACTCCAAGGCCTGTTTCGCCACCAAGGCCGCCACACCATTTCCACAGTCGATGACGACGTGTAGGCGCTTGGCATTGACGTGGGTGAAGCTTTTCTTGATATAGGCCAGATAGTCAGAAATGATGGGATGCTCCGATAACTGTCCAGACCCAGATACAAAAGAGCCGATCTCCAGCACCACTCGAAGCGCCTGGATCTCCTCTCCATGAATCGAGTCTTTCCCGATGCAGATCTTAAATCCGTTGTATTCTGCTGCATTGTGGCTCCCGGTGATCATGATGCCGCCGTCAACCGGTAGCTGAAATAGAGAAAAATACAAGAGTGGCGAGGGGCACACTCCGATGTCCACTACGTTCAGTCCGCCGGCGAGGAGCCCCCGCACGAGAGCTTTGTGAAGCCCCGGTGAACTCAGTCGGCCATCTCGCCCGACCGAGATCGTCTTCACACCACGATCTTTCACATAGGTACAGTAGGCACGCCCCACCTGCTCCGCAATAGAATCGGTGAGTTCCTGCCCCACGACGCCACGCAGATCATATTCGCGAAATAGTCCCATGGTTTCTCGTTATTCGTTATTCGTCAACCGTGAATCGTGAATAGAAGTCTTCGCTTTGGATAAGTATCGTATGAAGCCATTAACAACCAATGTAGCTTTGAGTACTTCCTCTCTTGTAGCTTCAAACTTCTCATGCGATAAAAACGTCTCGTCCAGAGCCACGGTAAGATGATCTAAGACTTCATAAAGAGACCCTCGCGCCTGACGTGCAAACTGGACATTCTCCGCATAATGGAACCGTCCATATCCCTCGGCAAGATTTGCCGAACAGATCGAGACGCCCTGATAAGCTGATTCGCCAGACGATACTTCTCCTCATGAGGGAATGTTCGCGCTATTTCAGCAATCTGCCGTCGCAAATCTCGACAAATCTTCCATACATCGAGATCCTCAAAAGTTCGGATTGGCGATTGTTTATCCCTTGCCGTCTCAGCATCTCTATCACTCACAATCTCCACCTTCGCGATTAACAGTTCACGTTTAACGATTAACGTTCCTTCCATAGTCATCCTGAAACCGGACAATATCGTCCTCACCAAGATAGGGCCCGTTTTGCACTTCAATGATATGGAGGGTCTCTTGACCTGGGTTTTCCAACCGGTGGCGGGTTTCGACAGGAATTTCCGTACTATGGCCCACATTGAGATCGAAGACCTCGTCGCCCCTGGTCACCCGTGCTGTCCCGGTGATCACCACCCAATGTTCGCTTCGTTGATGGTGCATTTGTAACGAGAGCCGCCCTCCTGGCTTCACCGTCACGCGCTTCACTTTGTAGCCAAGTCCTTCTTCCAGGATCGTATAGGACCCCCAGGGCCGACGCACGGTCATATGTTCAAGGTGTTCCGGCGCGTTCTGCCGTTTAAGGATTTCGACCAACTGCTTCACATCTTGCGCGCGGGATTTTGGACAAACTAATGTGGCGTCCGGCGTATCGACCACCACCATGTCGGTGAGCCCGATCGTCGCCACGAGACGGCGATCCCCGTAGACGATCGACCGGCGGCTATCGAGGTCAACCACACGACCTACTACAACATTGCCGGCCTGATCCTTCGACGCCACTTCATCCAGGCTCCCCCAACTCCCGACGTCAGACCACTGAAAGGACACGGGCACGATCGCGGATTTCTTCGATCGCTCCATAACACCCGTATCGATCGAGACCGGCTTGAGTCTCCGGTAAGCATCGTCGATGGCCTGCCTGGACGCCCCTGCTTGCATCAATTGGCCGATCTGTTCGATCCCACGAAAGAGGGTGGGTTGATGGCGCCGAATTTCATCAAGAATCGTCGCAGCGCGCCAAATAAACATGCCGCTGTTCCAATAGTAGTCTCCAGCCTTGAGATATTGCGCAGCTTTGGTGGCATTGGGTTTTTCAACGAATCGACTGACCGGATGTCCCTTGAGCGTACCCTGATGTTCCAACGTCACTTTCCGGTTGGGCCTGATGTACCCGTAGCCGGTCTCTGGACGGATCGGCTTGATACCAAACGTCACCAGATAGTCCCGCTTCGCCAGCGTCGCCGCCAACGATACCGATGCATCGAACGCTCGCTGGCCTTTGACGATATGATCGGCCGGAACTACCAACATAATCGCGTCAGGATCCCGACGGACCAGTTCTAACGCCACCAAAGCTATAGCCGGAGCGGTATTGCGCCCTTCCGGTTCAAGCACGAAGTTATCTGTGAGCGCGTCTTTCCATTCACTCAGCTGGACGCGAATGGATTCTGCTTGGGCTGGATTTGTGGAGATCATCACCCGGTTCGGTGACGCAGCACAGACCACCCGGCGCATGGTCTGCTGAATCAACGTTTCATCCCCCATAATCCGCAGCAGTTGTTTAGGAAACAACTGTCGACTGAGCGGCCAAAACCTGGTGCCGCTGCCACCGGCCATGATCACGGGATATACATGAGAGTTCAGATCGTTATTCGTGATATGTGAATCGTGAATTGCCATAAATGTAATCCATCTGTTCGTGTCACGTTGAACGATTGACGGTTAACGTGGCCGATGCTGCTGCGCTTCCAGAATCATCTCAACAATTTCGCGAACCGCCCCCTCCCCACCCTTCTTTTGACAGACATAGTCGACCGCCGCCACAATATCCGGTAGCCCGTCCGCTGGAGTGGCCGAAAACCCCACGGCCTTCAATGCTTCAAGATCATTCACATCGTCTCCAATATAGGCCACTTGCTTGAGTGAGAGCCCATGTCTGGCCGCCATC
The DNA here is from genome assembly GCA_036000525.1 of Nitrospiraceae bacterium. Lineage (GTDB taxonomy): Bacteria > Nitrospirota > Nitrospiria > Nitrospirales > Nitrospiraceae > Palsa-1315. The sequence continues at coordinate 7,654 of DASYVB010000090.1, forward strand.
TCCCGAATCACCGTCAACTTATCCATCACCCCTTGGTGCAACTCGGGAATCGTGAGCCTCTCGGCACGTCGCGCCACCAGCTTGGTCTGCTCCTGCGTGACAATAGCGGTAATGATCCCTGCCCTCTGCAACAGCTTGATCCCCATGCCATCGCGCGTGTTGAACTTCTTCCACTCATTGCCGGACTCGGCATAGTACATTCCGCCGTCCGTCAAGACGCCGTCGACGTCGGTGGCAAACAGACGGACCTGACTGAGCAGCTTGCGTGCCACCTTCCCGGATCGTGATGTTTTTTGCATTGATGATTTTTGAGCCATCGTGTGAACTCTAGCAGGATGCGGAAAAACTATTTTGGCGCGTGAGTACTTCGATGGTCCGCACGTGTGGCACAAGCCCGGTCTGTCTGGTTCATCTGGTTGATCTGGTTTGTTTTGTTTATTTG
>DASYVB010000091.1:0-8005 GCA_036000525.1 Nitrospiraceae bacterium
ACCTGACCGTCCAGGCCAAAGGCGACATCGATATCGACGAACACCATACGGTGGAGGATGTCGGCATCGTCATGGGCCAAGCTCTGCACCAGGCCCTCGGCGAGAAGGCAGGCATCAAGCGATTTGGATTTGCCTCAGCGCCGCTCGATGAAACGCTGGCGCAAGTCACCGTCGATCTCAGCGGCCGGCCCTATCTCGTGTACAACGTTAAGCTGACGGATCGGAAGATCAAAGCCTTCGATTTGGGATTGTTCGAAGACTTTTTCCAAGCCTTCGTCACCCACGGCGGGCTCAATCTCCACGTGAATCTGATGTACGGCCGCAACCCGCACCACATCATGGAAGCCATCTTCAAGGCGCTCGCCAAAGCTTTGGATCAAGCCACGATGCCGGAAGAGAGGTTGGCAGGAAAGGTGCTCTCGACGAAGGGAATGCTGTAGCCTGTCGCGGGTCCTGTCACCGATCAGCCCAACCGTCCTCGCACCCCGCCCGGTGTAGGGACCCCGCTGCGGGCGGTTAGGCGCCCAGATCGGTGCCACCCGCAACGTCTCCGGGAAAATGATGTTATTGATGATCTAAAGGGGCAGGTTTCTGAAAAGGAGCCTGCCCTTTGCATTTCATTGACAGATCAGAACATTTTTCGATTGCAGATCTGAAACTTATTCTATTGCCATGAACAAGAAACGTCATCATTACATCCCGAAATCCTACCTGAAGTTCTTCTGTGACGATGCAGGGCAAGTACGTGTCTATCGTAAGGATGACCCGTGCAAAGTAATTCAGCTGTCGCCGGACAACGTAGGCTTTCACAAGTACTACTACTCTCAGCCGAGACCTGATGGTGGGAAAGACCACAATGCTCTCGAAGAATGCTTTTCAAGGATGGAAGATAAATGGCCGGGGATCGTTGAACGACTTCATCGTCGAGAGAACGTCAATGATTCTCTGGAAGAGATCCTTCAATTCATGGCGTTGCAGCGTGCGCGCGTCCCTGCCAGTCGCGATGTAATAGAGAGAATACATGCAGAAGGTGTAATGGTTGCGGCTCGACGGTTGGATGCGGAAGGGAAGCTATCGCCGAAGCCTGAGGGTGTAGAAGACATTCTTGACCATGTTGAAGTATCTATCAATCCCCACCAATCCATTCACGCCATGCTTACTGTGATGCAAGCCACTGGGCAGGTGTTCGATCAGATTGGCTTCTATGCGATGCATAACAAGACCGATGTTCCATTTTTGACCAGTGATAATCCAGTAATCTGGTTCGACCCTTCTGTTCAGGATGCTGATCTGCGGCCATATGTTCTTCAGCCTGATGGACCGGTTGTCTTGCTCTTTCCGGTTAGTCCGTCACTCATTATCTACGGGCACTCGTCATGGCGGGACCGGTTTGTGTCAGAGGGACTAGGAATAGCAGATTTGTCGGACACTGGCTTAGTCGCGATGATTAATCGACAAGTCTGTCGTTTCGGGTCCCAGGCTATCTTTGCGCAAAAGGAAGGACAGGAACGACTCGTAGAGGAACACGCCGGTTTGTCCCCTATCATACGGTTCGACAGAATTGGTGCAGGTGAAGGTGAGACCGTCGTCTTTGAGATGGTATTCGGAAAACGAGAACGAAAGCCAAAGTGGGTCGAATAATTGGAACCGCCAGCAACAGCTTCGTGAGTATCCCAAGATATTAGTCGGGCTTTGAGGTAATTCCCGGGACATTCCTCGTCTGTCTGCTAGTTCCCCGCCGTGGCTTAACTGGCACAGGCTTCTTTAGTCTAAGTTCAGGGCCCCCTTTTTCTTCCTATTCAGATTGGCAGTGGCAGGACGGAGTCAGTTGCGGTATTGTTACGACCTTAGGGCCAGACTAGGAACAAGGGTGTGAGCGTAATTAGGAGTCTTCCCTCTCGCATCCCGCAGGATGCTCAAAAAGGCCGTTCAGCAAGGCCACAGGCGAGTCGGAATCGGAGGCGTACCTTCAGGGGTACGTTGAGGATTTCGATGAGCCGAGAACGAAGCTGGCGGACTTTTTCAGCATCCTGCAAGAAGGTGTCATGATTGCGATCATCGACTACGGCATGGGCAATCTCCGCAGTGTCTCCAAGGCCTTTGAGGCGGTAGGGCATCAGGCGGTGGTTACGCGTGATCCGCGCGTGATCGGGAATGCGAGTCATGTCGTCCTGCCCGGTGTCGGCGCCTTTGGCGATTGCATGGCCAACGTTGAGCGTTATGGGTTGGCGGATCCGATTCGCACAGCGATTCAAACGGGGAAACCATTTCTGGGAATCTGTTTGGGGCTCCAATTGTTGTTTGAGGAAAGCGAGGAATTTGGGACTCACAAGGGTCTCGGCATTATCCTCGGCAAGGTCAGACGATTTGCTGCCGACCAGGGGTTGAAGGTGCCTCACATGGGTTGGAATAACGTCACGATTGAGCGGCCCTGTCCCCTGTTCGAAGGGATTCCCAACGGGTCGTACTGGTACTTTGTGCATTCGTTTTATGTCGATCCCTCTAACAAGACCGTTGCGGCAACCACGACGGACTACGGGTCGACGTTTGTCTCAAGTATCTGGCGGGACAATGTGGTGGCCTGTCAGTTTCATCCAGAAAAGAGTCAGGACGTCGGGTTACGGTTGATCAAAAATTTTGGATCCTGGAGATGAGCATGATGAGCAATAAGGGACGGTCGGTAGCCTTGGTGGGATTGGCTGTGCTGGTGGTTGCCGGCTGCAGCGGGTCCAAAGTGACGACGAAGGCGTCCGCGGAATTGCCGCGTTATCAGATTCGTACCATCGCTTTGGTCCCGTTCACGACTCTCGCGACGCCACAGGTGAGGGATGTCGTCGATCATACCTTCTCAGCGCCGCCTGGGGCTCGCAGGTCTGATATCGCGATATCGGTGCCGCCGAATACCGAACAGCCACTTCAGCAAACAGTCACAGTGCCGACTGGCGCTGGGGACATCGTCACGCAGTTACTGTGGAGTCGGTTGAGGGCAAGGCAGGGTGTGACAGTGCTATCGCCGAGTGAGGCAGCGAAAGCGCTGGCCTCACCCGCGACGTCGCAACCGTCCGCCGGTCAGTCACCGGCGGTGACGGTGGCAAAACAGCTCAAAGCGGATGCCTCGCTGATCGGCCAAGTGTTGGTGTACCAGGAACGAGTCGGGGGTCGCTTTGGAGCCAGCCCCGCGGCAACGGTGGGTTTTGAGGCCAAGGTCGTCGCGGCTGACGGGCAAGTCCTGTGGGAAGGGAATTACTACGAGAAGCAGCGACCGATGACGGAAGATTTTATGGGATTCATTCAGCGGCATGGGGTGTTTGTCACAGCGGAGGAGCTGGCGATCTACGGGGTTGATCATATGCTCCTCGAATTTCCGTTTGGAACGGTAGAGGCGCGCTAACGCAAGCCGGTTCTTTGTATGCTCGTTATTCCAGCTATTGACTTAAAGGATAGCCGCTGCGTGCGGTTGCGTCAGGGCGACATGGCGGCCGAGACGGTTTATTCCGACGACGTGCCGGCTATCGCGAGGCAATGGCAACAAGGCGGTGCGACGCTGATCCATGTGGTGGATCTGAATGGAGCCGTGGAAGGGAAGCCCCGCAATCTTCCCCAGATCGAAGCGATCATTCGCACCGTGACGGTGAAGGTGCAGGTCGGTGGAGGGATCCGGTCGATCGAAACTGTGCGTCGCTATCTCGGCGCGGGTGTGACTAGGGTGGTGCTCGGCACTGTAGCATTGACGGATCGATTATTCCTTGAGCAGGCCTGCCGGGAATTTCCTCGCCAGATTCTGTTGGGACTGGATGCGCGGGATGGCAAGGTGGCGGTGAAAGGCTGGACGGCGGTATCGGAGACCAAGGCGACGGATCTGCTCAAGGAACTGGCAGGCTATGCCTTGGGCGCCGTGATTTATACGGACATTGCCCGCGATGGTATGTTGGGCGGGCCGAATCTGGCGGCGTTGCGGGAGGTGGTTGAGTTGTCGTCCTTCCCTGTGATCGCTTCCGGCGGGATTTCGCGTGTCGAAGACTTGCGGGCCGTGCAGGCGCTCGGTCCACGGGTTGAAGGTGCAATTGTGGGGAAGGCCCTCTACGACGGTAAATTAGATTATCGGGCCGCTCTTACGGCACTGGGCGAGGGGCGAGAGGCGAGGGGTGAAAGTCAATAAGCGGAAAATCTCTCGAACGGGCGGGCCTCTTGCCGCTAGCCTCGTGCCTCTGGCCATGAGCGAGCTGAGCGAGCGAATATGTTGACCAAACGCATTATCCCCTGTCTCGATGTCAAAGACGGGCGCGTCGTCAAAGGCGTGAGCTTTGTGAACTTGCGCGATGCAGGAGATCCGGTCGAAGTGGCAACCGTCTACGATCGCGAAGGAGCCGATGAACTCTGTTTCCTGGACATCACCGCCTCTCATGAGAACCGTAAGACCATCATTGACGTTGTCGAGCAGACGGCGGCGCGGGTGTTTATGCCGCTGACTGTCGGCGGAGGAGTGAGAACGCTTGAGGACATCCGGGCGCTGTTGAAGGCGGGGGCGGACAAGGTAAGCATCAATACGGCGGCAGTCCAACGGCCTGAATTTGTGAAGGAAGCGGCGGAGCGATTCGGGACGCAATGTATCGTCGTGGCGATCGACGCCAAGCGTCACGCTGCGCCGGCGGCAGGGTGGGAAGTATTCACCCATGGCGGCCGCAAGTCGACCGGTCTCGACGTCGTCGAATGGGCGAAGACGATGGCGCAGTATGGGGCAGGTGAAATTTTGCTCACGAGCATGGATCAAGATGGGCAACAGCAGGGCTATGATCTTGCACTCACAGCCACCGTGTCAGAGGCTGTATCGATTCCGGTGATTGCGTCGGGCGGCGTGGGGAATTTGGACCACCTCTGTGACGGATTCGTCAGGGGCAAGGCCGATGCGGTGCTGGCCGCGTCTATTTTCCACTTCCGGACTCACACGATTCCGGAGGCGAAAGCCTATCTTCGTCAGAAGGGAGTGGCGGTTCGATAATGGATGTGGGGCAATTGAAATTCGATGCGCAGGGGTTGATTCCGGCGGTCGTGCAGGATTGGCGTGATGGCACGGTGCTGATGGTGGCCTTCATGAACCAGGAGGCACTGCAGAAGACCATCGAGACGAAGTCTGTTCACTTCTGGAGCCGTTCGCGCCAGACCTTATGGGAAAAGGGTGAGACCTCTGGTCACAGGCTGCAGCTCAAGGACCTGTTTCTCGATTGTGACGGTGATGCCCTTCTCGTGAAAGTCGAGCCGGTCGGCCCGACGTGCCATACGGGGGAGCGGGCCTGCTTCTTTTCCCGTCTGGACTCGCCGGAGACGAAGACGTCCGAATCCTGGGGTGGAATTCTCGAACGCCTCTATCAGATGATCCAAGAGCGGAAGCGTCAGCCCTCGAGTGAGTCCTACACCTCAAAACTGCTGGAAGGCGGTGTCGATCGTATCCTTAAGAAAGTCGTCGAGGAAGCTGGCGAGGTGGCGATTGCGGGGAAGGGTGGGAAGAAGGAAGAGATCGTTTACGAAACTGCGGATCTGCTGTTCCATACCTTGGTGGCACTAGGGTACCACGGCGTAACACCTCAAGAAGTCTATCAGGAGTTGGCGATTCGTTTCGGGAAGTCGGGCTTGAGAAAAGGAACCACCTCATGAGCGAGTGCATTTTCTGTAAAATCCTCGCGGGGACCATTCCCGCAGCGCTCGTCTATGAGGACGATTTGGTGGTCGCGTTCGACGATGTCAATCCCCAGGCGCCGACGCATACGCTCGTCATCCCCCGAAAACATGTGGCCTCGATGGTCGAACTTCAAGATTCGGATGTCGGGCTACTTGGGCGTCTTATGCTGGCCGGCAACAAGATCGCAGCTCAGAAGGGGATTGCCGATGCCGGGTACCGCTTCGTTGTCAACACCGGTGCACATGGCGGCCAGAGCGTGTTTCATCTTCATCTCCATGTGCTGGGCGGGCGCCATCTTGCCTGGCCTCCCGGCTAGCGCATTTTCACCACGTTGACAGATTTCTTTTCCGTCTGTTACCCTAATCGGTCAATTTTACGACCACTTACGTTTATCTTTCTCACCGGATCCAGGTGAGGAAATAGGAGCCGCGACTCCCGTGGGCCGAGGTTTGATTTCTGAAGACGTGATCAATCAGGTCAGAGATCGGGCTGATATTGCCGAGGTGGTTGGACATCACGTGAGCCTGACTCGGGCCGGCCAGAACTTGAAAGGTCTCTGTCCCTTCCATCAGGAAAAATCGCCCTCCTTTACGGTCAGCCCTTCCCGCCAGATCTTTCATTGTTTCGGATGCGGCGTGGGCGGCAACGTGTTTACGTTTCTGATGCGGATCACCGGCGCGAATTTTCCAGAGACGGTCCGTGAGCTCGGACAGAAATTCGGGATTGACGTGCCGGACAGCGAGCCGAGCGCGGGGCCTCAAGCGGCACAGGCGAGTCGCCTTGAACCGCTCAATCGGGCGGTGACAGCGTGGTTTCAACAGAATTTGCGGGATGGGGTATCCGGTGCGACGGCGCGGGACTACTTGGCCAGCCGGGGCATTCACGTTGGGACGATCGAGCGATTTGAAATTGGTTGTGCACCGGCGGAGTGGGACGGGCTCATAAAGGCGCTGAGCAAGCAGGGTTTTGCACAGAGTGATTTGGCTGCCGCGGGATTGACGGTGGCGCGCGAACATGCGTCCGGGGCCTACGATCGTTTTCGCGCCCGCGTGATGTTTCCTATTACGGATCTGCGTAAGCGGGTCGTCGGTTTTGGAGGGCGTATCCTCGGCGAGGGGTCTCCGAAGTACCTGAATTCGCCGGATACTCCCTTGTTTAAAAAGGGTCAGACGCTATACGCGTTGGATCTTGCACGTGAAGCAGTCGCCCAGCTGAAGACCGTGATCGTGGTGGAAGGGTATTTTGATGCGGTCGCGCTTCATCAAGCCGGGCTGACCCATACGGTCGCAACGCTGGGGACCGCACTGACGCCGGAGCATATTCAGGTGTTGAGACGGTTTGCCTCGAAGGTCGTGCTGTTGTTCGATCCGGATCAGGCCGGGGTCCGTGCCGCACTGCGAGGGCTCGATCTGTTTGTGAACAGCGGGATTGGAGTAAAAGTTGTCACCTTGCCGGCTGGAGAGGACCCCGATACCTATGTGAGGAAGGAAGGGCCGGAGGCCTTCGCGCGTTTGGAAGAGCAGGCTCCGAGCCTCTTGGATTTTGCCCTTGAGCATAGCTTGAGCACAGCGGAGTCCAGTACGATCGAAGGGCGTATACGCAGCGTGGACGATGTGCTGAGGATTCTGCAAAAGAGCGAGCATCCGATCGAACGAGAGGAACGGATTCGCGTAGTCGCCGAACGACTGGGGATCAGCCAGCAACGATTGATCGAGCGTTATCCGGCACTGGTGCAGTCAGAGGGACGTCGACCGGCGGCCACTCAATCGGCCGGCCCCATACCGGCGACGTTTAAGGGTGTGAGCGAAGAGCGGGATCTGGTGTATTTGCTGCTGCATGGGCACCTGACGCCCGCCGATGTTCAACGACTGCGGCCCGAGGCGTTCTCCGTTCCGGCCTGTCGGTCCCTCGTTGAGGCGGCGCTGAGTCGCCTTGATCAAGACGGCCGAGTTGGGCTTAGGTTGTTATTGGATGCGGTAGCCGATCATCCGGATTGCGGGTCGTTGGCGACTGAGCTGTCCATGCGGGAAGACCATTTCGACGACGTGAGGGCCCACGTCGCGGGGTGTTTAGAAACGCTGGATCGAAAGCGGGCCGAGGCCGTGTTTCGAGATCTGATCGCGCAACTCAAGGCCGCCGAACGGGAAGGCCGTGTGGAGGATGCGCGGATGCTGAACGCGCAAGTGAATGAATTGCGAATGCAAAAGGCCGGTCGGCCCTCCACCGGGATGTTGTCTTTAGTGAAGGAGTAGTCATGGCGAAACCAGAGTTGCTCGGCGAAGTCAAGAAACTGATCTCGATAAGGAAAGAGAAGGGTTTCCTGACGTA
>DASYVB010000092.1:0-17378 GCA_036000525.1 Nitrospiraceae bacterium
CATCTGCTGGCTCGCAACGTGCGCATCCAGGAGGACTTGGTCGATCAACTCTTTAATTCAGCCGAGAAGCGACTGGCGCGGATCCTGCTGTTGCTGGCCCACTTTGGGAAAGAAGGCAAGCCGGAGCCGGTCATTGCGAAGGTCAGTCAGGACATGCTGGCCGAGATGATCGGGACGACGCGGTCCCGCGTCAGTTTCTTCATGAATAAGTTCCGCAAACTGGGCTTCATTGACTACAACGGCGGAATGCACGTCCACAGTTCCCTCCTCACGGTCGTCCTCCACGACTAGTTCTCCTTATTAATTCTGATCTTAGCGCATGGGCCAGGGTGTAGCTGTTGCCCCATCAACTCTTCCAAACTGAGCAATTTTGACCAGAATGCAATCTGGCTTCAAGGTATATATTGCGCGAACTTTCTGACATCGTCCGAATAACCGAGCCACCGGCAGCGTGCAGAATCTGCCACCATACAGACCTCAGCCATCTTGGGAGATGGCTGAATGTAAGGTCCCCTCACCCACGCACCAACCTGTGGAGGCCTTCAGATGAATGGCGCAGCCCGGAAAGGAAGTCACCATGAACCACACGTGCCGCATGGACAGAGATTGTCCTCCCCTGCGCCGAGCACGAAGAATGCCTCTCAGCATTCGACCCCGGGCATTCTGGTCTTTTCGCACAGGGGGCAATTGCTGCACATGAATCGCCGGGCCTTGGACATGACAGGCTACCTCAACCAGGCGGAAACAGGACCAGTCACCATGACGCTCTCGAGACTGGTGTTCGATCTTCGCGCTCAAATCCAAGACACCCTCGACAGCCGCATGGGGGCCAACGTCTGGGAGCTCTTAGAATTGAAGCGCTTCATGGTTGAATCTGGGCGAAAGATCCTGCTTCGCGGATTCGGACTGCCTCATCGGAATTCAATCGGCCACTCCCGAGTGATCATTATCCTCGAGGAGGTCAGTCTTGAGCAGAAGCGCGGGGCTTCGGCCCAGGTGGACAGCCATCCCTCCCAAGCCCTTCCGCCACTTCATCGAGAAGGTGCACTATGAACTGTCCGCGCTGTGCCGGCCTTTCAATCGACGAATACATGGTCGATCCCCTCGAAGGCTCTCTGTCCGGCTTCCACGGGTGGCGGTGCGTGAACTGTGGTGCCATTAACGACGATGTCATCCGCGCGAACCGCATGATGTCGCTGTCCCACAAGATTCTTCTGCCTTACCATCGCCGGTTTGTTTCTCACTCTGCATGATTCACATGCACCGCGCACTATGATCTGATCAAGGCACGTCACGCGTATGGTACGCAAACGCCCCCCATCGTTTAATCCCAAGACCTTCCTCGCCCAAGTCGGCAGTGGAAAAACGACCCTGCAGAGCCGAAAGAAGCACCTTATCTTCTCGCAAGGGGATGCGGCGGATGCCGTGTTCTACATCCAGGAGGGCAAGGTCAAGCTCACGGTCGTCTCTCCACAAGGCAAAGAAGCCGTCGTCGCGATTCTGGAGCCGGGGGACTTTTTGGGTGAACCCTGCCTCGCCGGGCAGCCTGTGCGCCTGGCGACCGCGACCACGCTGGAAGACTCCACGCTCGTGCGCATTGACAAAACCGCCATGATCCGCGTGCTTCACGACCAGCCGGCTTTCTCCGAGCTATTCATGTCCCATCTGCTGGCTCGCAACGTGCGCATCCAGGAGGACTTGGTCGATCAACTCTTTAATTCAGCCGAGAAGCGACTGGCGCGGATCCTGCTGTTGCTGGCCCACTTTGGGAAAGAAGGCAAGCCGGAGCCGGTCATTGCAAAGGTCAGTCAGGACATGCTGGCCGAGATGATCGGCACGACGCGGTCCCGCGTCAGTTTCTTCATGAATAAGTTCCGCAAACTGGGCTTCATCGACTACAACGGTGGAATGCACGTCCACAGTTCCCTCCTCACGGTCGTCCTCCACGACTAGTTTCGCTAGGTGCTGTCGGCGTCGAGCGGGGACAGAGCCACGCTGTCTGCCCTATCATTTTTCACAACTGAGCAATTTTGACCAGACGGCATCGGGCCGGGGGGTATAGCATTACCGCGGCTACAATGAAGTCCGATCAGGCCCAGCCGGGTAGAACGAGAGTGGTTAGTCCGGCAATGGAGGAAAGAATGGAACGCGTATCGCAGAATCCAATGGCCACTCTGTTCAAGCAATGCTACCGCTGTCGGGTCATCTATGGCAGCGAAGCCGTCGCATCGCCGTTCGGCGGAATCAGTCATGGGCTCTGCGGGCTTTGCCTGCCGAATGAGACGGAACGCCTTGGCCTCCACAGCGAGGCCCAGTCTTCTTTGCGCTTAGGCCGGCCATAAGGAGAGAACATGAAGCTCGTGCACACAACTCGCTCCTCTCGGGTCATCGGGAGCGCGCACACACGAAGGCTCTTATTGGTGGATCCCCGTCCTAGGAACAACCCCTACCAGTTGACTGCGTCGGAACTGCGTGCGGTCTGGTTTCCGAAACTGAGTTGGCCGGTGATCGCCGCCTATACACCTGACCCGTGGCACGTGGATTTCGTGGATGAGATTGTGAAGGATGTGAATTTCGATCACCCATGCGATCTTGTGGGGCTCTCAACCATGACCTGTTACGCCCCACAGGTTATGAGATCGCGACGGAATTCAGGAAGCGAGGCAAGAAGGTGGTGCTAGACGGAGTGCATCCCACCTTATGCCCTGACGAGGCGCTGCAGTATGGCGATGCCATCGTCTGTGGCGAGACGGAGGCTCTGTGGCCCGGACTCATCGCGAATTACGAAGCGGGCGCAATGAAGCGAACGAATAAGATGGAATCGTTGCCGGACGGCGAGCCGTTGAAGTCCGTAATGCCGTACGCCAAGGTAAGCGACCCGGACGTGCACGGCTGCGCTTGAGGCATCGCTGGAGGAGGTCTCGATCAATGGACTCGACGTGCTGAGCGAGGATTTACAAGATGCCTGATTCCCCGTAGCTGATCATCGGTTCAATCCTGTGTTACATCCGCACTATTGCTGCCCTTCGCTGCTCCTTTATCAATTTTCAATTTTTCACAACTGAGCAATTTTGACCAGTTTTCACAACTGAGCAATTCTGACCAGACAGCGCTCTGTCTTCGAGGCATACTGTAGCTGAGGGTGTGACGTGAGTCCTTGCTGTCAGTCTGAGTACAGAAGGAGGCGGCACCATGAGTTGCCGAATCGCCCGGGTGTCTCGAGACCACACCCAAGTGGATCCGGGCTTCTGCTGTAAGTGTGGCTTAGCGAATCTGGAGGTGTTCTACACAACAGGTAAGGCAGGCATTGCCCTGCGCAGGAACTCCTAAAGCAGCCTTGTTCCAGGTCCTGCTCTTGGGTCTATTTTCCTGTTCCTTGCCCTCAGTAGGAGGGTTAGACATGACCACTCGATTCCATGTCGATATGCTTCCCATGTCCTGCACCGATGCGGAGCTCCGTCAGATATTCTCCCCGTTTGGGACGGTGGTGCTCGCCCAAGTCCTGAGGGATCCTTCTGGCCATCCCCTCGGCGTCGGGGTCGTGCACATGGCCCGTCCCGAGGAAGTGGAGAATGTCTTCAAGGCGAAACAGCGCTTTGAAGTTGCGGGCGCGCGTGTGAATATCTGGGAACCCCTTTAGGGGGACGCCGGCCTCGCTGGCTGTTCTCGGCGCCGGAAGCGGGAACGGCCAGAAGTCGCGCAGTCCTCGGGCGATGTCCATGCTCCGCCTCATGTAAGCCATTCTTCGCATCCTCAGATCTGGTCGCTACTTCCTCCACCCTCCACCCTCCGCCGGCCGAGCCTTGGGAAACTCCCGTTCAAAGTCAAGTAATCCTCCGCACATCACGTTCGCCTATGGGGAAACTTTTTTGATCAGGTTTGTGGTCCGTCTTCGGAAAAAGCGGAGCTTCGCCTCTGAGACCCTATGGAATCATTGAACTATCACAGCCCTAATAATACCTAATAATACTTCTTGACTACGATGTCCATTGCGCGTACCGTGTCGCTATGACGTGTAGAGCTCCGCTGACTGTCCTATCCCTCGCGCTCCCTGATTCCTTCCTGCGCGTCTGATTCCCCAGTCTCCGCCGCTTCCTACGCCAGAGTTTCTTTGAAGGGCGCTTTCATTGCCTTTCCATGACCGGAGGCGAATGTCGCTTTCTCGCCTCGAAAGGTGTCTCTACACCTGGGTCGGTTGAGGCATGTCGCGCGCTCCCGTCAATCAGATTAAGGGGGAGCTGTCATGATTACAATGACCTCGATGGCTGAAGAGAAGATTCGGGAACTCATGCAAGAGGAGAAGGACACGATTGGTCTGCGAGTGTACGTGAAAGGCGGCGGGTGCCATGGCTACCAGTATGGGATGGCGTTTGAATCCAAGATGAGCGACGACGACACGGTCATCGAGAAGGGTGATGTGAAGGTCATTATGGATTCGCAAAGCGCCCCGCTGCTGAGCGGCGCCGAAGTTGATTACACGGATACCTTGCAGGGCTCCGGCTTTGCGATTAAGAACCCGCAAGCGAAGACCACCTGCGGGTGCGGCAGTTCATTCAGCGCCTAACTTTATAGCGTCCTGGCGGTAGGAGGTAGAGATGAAAATGTGGCGTGACATGGCACCAGAGCTCCCACTGGGACTATTTTTAGTACTCATGGCAGGCGCTTTTCTATTCACATTCTTTCTGTCTAGATAAGAGGAATGACGGCGTGGCCATTCGTGAAGTGTCAACATCATTGTTTCGTGCAAACGGAGCAATCCATTCAGAGAAGGTCTCGCTAAGAGACAAGAGATGGAGAGGTGTCAGATGAGTCTCGATTATGTGAAGTTTTCACCAGGATTTGAAACATTTATGCCGAAGGAATATCGGGACATGGTGGAGCATGGACCCTTCGGGAAAAAAGTGACGGTGTCGCAGATGGGGAGCTTCAAAGAAATCCTCGAGGAGCATCCCATGTGCGCCGGCTGTGCGATGACCTTGTTTATCCGGTTGGCGATCATCGCGTTTCCGAATCCGGAAGACACCATCACGGTCGGGACGGCTGGCTGCGGCCGGCTGGCGATTTCGCAGGCGGCGATCCCCTTCGTGTACGGCAATTACGGCGACCAGAATGGCGTGGCCAGCGGGTTGTCGCGGGGATTGCGACTGCGCTTTGGCGACAAGCCGAAAGACGTCGTGGTCATGGCCGGCGACGGTGGGATGGCGGACATCGGGTTTTCGTGTACGCTCCACTCCTGGTTCCGCAAGGAAAAATTCACCACGATCATGCTGGATAACGAGGTGTACGGCAATACCGGTGGACAAGAAAGCGGGATGACCACCAGAGGAGCCGTGCTCAAGATGGCCCCGCTCGGAAAGAAGTTCGACAAGATGGACATGATCGGCATGGCAAAGATCGCCGGCTGCGCCTATGTGGCCACGGTCGTGCCAAATAATCCGCGCCGGGTGGAAAGCGTCATCAAAAAGGCGGTACTGATCGCGCGAGAGATCGGTCCGACCTATATTCAGGCGTATACGTCCTGCAATATCGAATACGCGATCCCGACCGACCAGGTGATGGCAGACGCCAAGACCGTCGAGGACGACCGGTATAAGTTCTCCGAGTATATCAGCGATGACGCCAAGGAATATCTCGCCGACCGGTACGGCTACAAGGAGTTCCTCCCGAAGCCGGCAGCGGCGGTCGCCCAGGCCTGAACGCGGAACGGAAAAGGGACATGGCATACAGCGAAAAAGTAGTGGATCATTTCAACAACCCACGCAACATGGGAAGCTTCAAGAAGGACGAGCCCAGCGTGGGCACCGGGATTGTCGGGGCGCCCGAGTGCGGCGACGTCATGAAGCTGCAGATCAAGGTGCAGGGCGACACGATCGTGGACGCGAAGTTTAAAACCTTCGGCTGCGGATCGGCTATCGCCAGCTCCAGCCTCTCTACAGAATGGCTGAAAGGAAAGACGATCGAGGCGGCGGGCAAGATCAAGAACACCGACATTGTGCAGGAATTAAATCTTCCCCCAGTCAAGATTCATTGCTCGGTGCTGGCCGAAGATGCGATCAAAGCGGCCGTGGCCGACTACGAAAGGAAGTCGGTTGTGACCGTCTAAAAAGAATCGCAATGGTAGGAGGAGGATCATGATGGACTCAACACGAACGCTCACCCCCACGACGCCCCAATATACGCTGGGCTATGGCATGCGGCTGGATAAGGGCACCGCTCCGGAACTGGCGCACCCCCATGTCTCCGTCACGCTGCCGGATGGATCGGAAGGAAGCATGGCGTTGCATGTCATTAACGGCACACCGGATGAAATCAAAGCCCGATTCCTAGAAAGCGTAGATGCCTTTTTTGAAATTTATGCCGAAGCTTGAGTGAAACAATCCTTGACCGAGGGTCAGAACCGCTGGAAAGTTTTCTGAAGCCTTGTGTGAGATACGACAGACTATGCAGACGCTCGATATCAATCGCCCCGAGATGCCCGATCTTCAGTTTGCCCTGTTGGTGGCGGCGCTCTGCACATCACGGCTTTCCGGGCTCAACGTGCCGGAAGCGTTGCGCGCCACGATTTTCAACCGGTGCTGGACGCTGATTCATGATAGCCCTCCGCCCACCAAGCCGGAGGATCGTGTCCTGGACCTCCGACCCTGGACCGAGGTGACACTCGAGGCGATGGTAGAGACCATCCGCACGGTCCTCATGGACGCGGGCATCCGAACATTGACCTGGGATCACCTGCCCAGCGAGCCAACACGCACCAGCACACCGGAGGCACAGCCCCTGATCGAACGACTCGAGCGACTCTATGATCGCTCGTACCAAAAAGGAACAAGTGGATGAGTACGAAGCTAGCCGACATGAGGAAACTGATTATGGCGACGCCCAAAAGAAAGCACCCTGCGAAAAGCTCGCATGGCGGAGCGAACCACTCCAGAGAGAAGGCTCAAAGGAAGACAATTCCGTCTGAAACAATCATGAAGTCACCGCGTCTGTCCGACGGACCAGGCGCACAACCAACGAGGAGATCAACCATGGATGCTGCAGAAATCAAAAAGAGGGCTGAGGAAATGCGAAAGACCGGCGAAACGACCGCCGAAGACATGAGGCGGACTGGCGAAGAGTTCACCAAAGCCGCCAGCACCTTTGATCTGAAAGGCATGAGCAAAGCCTGGAAGCAGGGTTACCTGCGCGGGCTCGAAGCTTTCTTTCAGTCTCAAGAGCAGACCGAGCAATTCCTGAAGGAGACGGTGAAGCAAGGCATCAGCGGCTCTGAGCAGATCCTGCAGAGTTATGAAAAATGGCTCGAGCAGATTCAGGGCCAGGCGGGTGCGGCCTCACCTTTCGTCGAGTGGTCACGGCAGCTCGTGCGCTCCTTTCATAGCACGGCCGACCCGCTCTTCAAGACCGCGGCGGACACTACAGAAAGTGCATTCCATTTCTATGAAAACACCTTGTCCGGTCCTTCGCGGAAATACGCCGTTGACCTAAACAAGAAAGTGATGGACACCGTTATCTCCGCATGAAGCAACGGGCTCCCACTCCAACGGAATCGAGACAATCGCTGCAGAAGGAGTCAGCTTAGATGGGAACGATCTTGAAAGATCGTGTCGCTCTCGTCACGGGCGCGGTGGGGGGAATTGGGCGAGCCATTTCCCTTCACTTAGCTCAAGAGGGAGCTATTCTAGCCCTGAACTATCTCGTTGAGCGAGATCAGGATGCGGAAGCATTTCTGAAACAATTAACCCATCAGGGCTATCGCGCGAAACTCTACAAAGCCGATATCTCTGGGTTTGACGAGGCGGTCAGCCTGGTCGAAACAGTCAATAAGGACTTCGGCCCCATCGACGTGCTGATCAATAATGCCGGCATCACGATCGACAAGACTCTGAGGAACATGTCACCCGACCAATGGGAGAAGGTCATTGGGGTGGATCTCTCCTCGGTCTTTTACTGTTCGAGAGCGGTAATCGGGCAGATGCTTGAGCGCGGTTATGGACGGATCATCAATATCAGTTCTGTGGTCGGACAGAAAGGGAATTTTGGGCAGACCAATTACGCTGCGGCAAAGGCCGGGATTATTGGTTTCACCAAGGCCCTTGCCCTGGAAACGGCCAAGAAGGGCATCACCGTCAACGCAATCGCTCCCGGTTTTGTGAAAACGGCGATGACGGATAACATTCCCAAAGACGTGATGGACAAGATTGTGGAGAGCATCCCCATCGGACGGCTGGCCGAGCCATCGGAGATTGCGAGAGCGATCGTCTTCTTGGCGGATGAGAAGTCCTCTTACATCACGGGGCAGGTCATGGGTATAAACGGAGGATTCTATATGTAGGAGGGCGGGACTGAGAGGGCAAAGTTAGAGTCATGTAGTGGTAAGGCAGACATTACTCACATAAAGGAGACGATGATGGAAACGATGGAATGGGCCAAACAATCCGAAGAAATGTTGAAGACCTGGAATGAAAGCCAGAAGAAGCTGTGGGATGACTGGATGAAGGCCATGCCAGGCTTCGGAAAGTCTCCATCCCCTGAAATATGGCAAAAGACCGTGGACACTTGGAACCAAACCATACAAAGGGTCCTGGATGCTCAGGTTGAAGGGGTGCGCCACTGGGCCGAGCATGCCACGATAGCCAAGGGCACTACTCAGGAGACGGCGGAATGGGCCAAGCAGGGACAGGACATGATCACGCGCTTGCTGGAGACGCAGAAGCAGCTCTGGGGAAGCTGGTTCGAGTTCGTCAAGAAGCTTGATGTCTCCAACGTGATGAACTGGGCCCGAGACGGTCAGAAATTCTTGCAGACCTGGCAGGAGACCATTCAGAAGTCGCTAGATAGCCAGACAGAATGGCTACGGACCACGGGGCAGGCGCGCAAGAAATCCTAGCAGCCGCGTCAGCATCAGGCAGGTTTCAGGTTTAATGGGGAGGGGACGCCGTGCATTGGACTGAGCAGACTGAAACAATGGTGAAAGCCTTGTCCGAAACACAGAAGCAGATGTGGAAAAACTGGTGTGATTTGATGCCCGGCGTCCCTTCCCCGACGTCTGTGTATTCGAATGTCGCAAATCAGATAAGTGAGGAGGCTGCCGAGGGATTCAAGGCCTGGACCGCAGAGAGCGGGCAAGTTGTCAAAGATGTGGCCGAGCGACTGCTGACCACCCAAAGCGAGATGCTCCGCTTTCTGGAGCTTTCATTAAGAGCATGGAAGGCGATCGCCCCACAGATCGAATCCGGTGAGGACTGGGAAACTATTCTCCGAAACTTTACTGAGAACTTACGTGAGCAACTCCTTCAGTTTCCGCAAGAGACACAGAAGGCTTTTCAAGATATCGACGAACTCTGGCGGCTCTACCGCGAACAGTGGAAAGGGCTCGTCCAGCCATGGGCGGAGTCCTTGCGGCGGGCGCCCTGGCACGCCGGGCAGGCATCTACCGGTAATGGGTCAGCGTTAATAGAGTTCACGAATCTTTATTGGGACGCTTATGAGAGGACGTTCGGTCGCATGCTTGAAAGCCCTAGCCTGGGCTACACGCGCGAACTGAACGAGGACCTGCTGAAGGGATTCGACGCTTGGTTGGTTTACCGCCGGGCGAGTTTCGAATACCAGGTTACACTATGCGAGACGTGGGTTCAGGCCTTCGAAGAGTTTATGCGACAGCGAGTGGCGCTTGCTCAGAAGGGCGAAACCGTTCCTGGGGTGAGGAAGCTGCTGTTTCTGTGGATCGAAGTCGTTGAGCACGTCTTTGCGGAAGTGTTCCGCTCAGAAGAGTACATTCGGATCCAGGGAAATTTAGTCAATACCGCCACAGCGTACAGACTTTGCGAACGTGAAATCGTCGATGCCTTCTTGAAGACCAGTCATCTCGCTTCGCGCAGCGAGCTGGATGAGGCCTACCGCAGAATCTATGAGCTAGGGAAGGATATGAAGGAGCTCAAGAAGTCATTGCAGGCGATCAAGGGAGAATTGTCCACACCGATCTCGCATGAGGCTGCCGGTGGCAAGCCCCCAGATCTGCCGAAAGACACCGCGTGAGCGCGGCGACCGTTCCTCCTGACGAACAATAAACAAGGAGTACAAGGTGATGCAGTTTCCTCTACTTCTCAATCCTCATGAGACCGCCTGTGAGCTGATTGATCTGAACCGAAAGGTTCTCAAGGGGATCGAGAATCTCAGTCGTATCCGAGAGCAGGACATACAGGCGGGGGCGAGCCCCAAAGAAGAGATTTACCGAGAAGACAATCTCGTTCTCTATCACTTCACCCCGATGGTGGACCAGCCCTTCCGGGTTCCGATCCTCATCGTGTACGCCCTTGTCAACCGCCCGTACATGGTTGACCTGCAGGAAGACAGATCATTGGTGCGCAACCTGCTGAAATTAGGGATGGACGTCTACTTGATTGATTGGGGCTACCCGGGCAGGGCCGATCGCTGGTTGACTCTCGACGACTACATCAACGGCTATATCAATAACTGTGTTGATGCGGTCCGTGAACGCCATGGCGGAGACCCGATCAATATCCTGAGTATCTGCCAAGGAGGCACTTTGAGCCTGTGCTATACCGCGCTCCATCCGGACAAGGTTAAAAACCTTATCACGATGGTGACGCCGGTAGATTTTCACGTGAAAGAGGGCTTCGCGAACTTATGGGCAGGGTGCGACGCCGGGCCGAAGGGCATGAACTTTGACGCGTTGGTCGATGCCTTCGGCAATATCCCCGGGGAATTCATGAATCTAGGCTTCTTGATGATGAAGCCCTTTCAGTTAGGTCTTGGAAAGTATCTCGAAATGATCGACATCCTGGACAATGAAGAAAAGTTGCGCAACTTCCTCCGCATGGAAGAATGGATCTTTGACAGTCCTGACCAGGCCGGAGAAGCGTATCGTCAGTTCATGAAGGACTTCTACCAGGGAAACAAGTTGATCAAAGGAGAAGTGAAGATCGGGGGAAAGCCGGTGGACCTCAGCAAGGTCCGCGTACCGGTGCTGAATGTCTATGCCGAGGAGGACCATCTGGTGCCTCCGCCCTCCTCCATCGCGCTGCAACGGTATATAGGGAGCACTGACTACACGTTGCGATCCTTCCCCGTCGGGCACATCGGCATGTACGTGAGCGGCAAGGTGCAGCGCGATCTTCCGCCCACAATCGCGCAATGGTTGAAAGAGCGAGGCTAATCTCCGCGCTCGACTATCACAGCTAGCGCTTCGCCGCCGTCGATGGCTGCCTGCCGCGCAGGGGCCTGACCAAGCCCTGCCGCCAGCACGCAGCCCATCTGGACTTCGTCTACCTGCTTTCCAGACAGGCTGACGCGTTTCAACGCTTCAGCGATCGCGATCGCTGCCCTGCTTCGTCGCCGACACGTTACTGAAGGCACCGCTAAAGCTTCCCATCGGAATCCGCACGGCGTTGACGATGACTGTCTGTCGTATGTCCATAGGTGTCCTTTCATCCTGCTCGGTTAAGACTTCCGTCACGATATAGGCTTGCCCGTTGAACGCTCACACTGTTGAGGTCTCCATTGAAGTCTCCGATGGGCGTCGGTACAGCCCTAGGGGTCTTCACTTGTCGCATGTCCTGTGTAGATAAGCAACAGACTATTTACATCAGTTTAGTACTGATTCTATACTTCCAACGCGTTGAAGCTGATAAAGCGAGGTTCAAGTTTTTTCCTCACGACCATATACGTCGCTCGCAACCTGCTTGCTGATGTTGCTACTGTGGCCCTGCGAGAAGACAGCCGCGATGCATAACGTGGCTCATTGCCGGACTCCTGCTGCGGATGTGGCCTTCGCCCAGGAATTTCCGGTGTTGCAGGACCAGGAATGGGGTTACCGCATGGGGGGCTGGGGGGGCATCGCCAAAGGGCATCCCTTGCAGCATCGCCCGGTGCTCTTTGTTCACGGTAATACCCGCGACGCCAGTGATTGGGATGAACGGGGGAAGAGTGTCAAGCAACGATTCTTAAACGCGGGGTATTCGATGCAGGAACTCTGGGCAATCTCTTATAACGGTACGTCCACGAAGCAACTGTCTCCGCCCTCGCAATGCCTGACCAACGTGCAACTGAATATCCCGGATCTTGTTGCGTTTGTGGATGCGGTCGTGCGGTACACCGGCGCCCCGAAACTGGATATCATCGCCCATTCTTTAGGCGTTGTGCTTGCACGTAACATGATGGCGGAGCATCCCCAGCTTTCTCGTCTCATAGAGCATTTTGTAGCGATCGCCGGCCCCAACCACGGGACCACCGTCTGCCGTCGTGCCTGGTTGATCTGGCTGGTTGGATGGAAGGATTTCATGGGCTGTGATGAGCTCACGCCGGGTTCCGCCTGGTTGCGGAGCCTGAACGGACCTCTCGGCGATAGGGAGGCTCGAGGACCGACGCGGTATATGACCATTTACGATGGCACGGGGACTGACCGTTTCTATCTACCTTGGTTATTTTTCCTGCCCGTTGGGGATCAAGACAGTCCGGCTCTCCAAGGCGCCGAAAACCATAAGCTGCTGGGGTTGACCCACGATGAGTTGAGGTTCCATGCCGCCGCCACATCGCTCTATCTGGAGTTTGTCCAGCACAATCACGCACGCGCACCTTAACGCGCGTCTGCAATTTCATCGTAGAAGTCGGTAGGTTATTTAAGCTCGCTGAAGCCTTCTATTTCGTGAACTAGCACGCCTGTGGCAACCCATTCCTGGGCAGTTCTCACTGGAAACATTCGAACAGCCCCTGCCCGAATGCTTGGCGGATAGGACAAGCAAGACCCGAAAACTCATAATCAGATCTCCCTTCTCTCGGTTCCGAATGACCGCGATATAATCTCAGAAGAAAAGGGAAGGGGTATTCTGTGGCGATCACGACATTGTGGGGGAGCTTCGCTCGCGGAACGTGCGGACCTTTGAGAACCCCCGGAATCATTGAACTATCCCAGCCCTCATAATACTGCTTGACTCCAGTACCCGTTGCGCGTACCGTGTTGCTATGACGTGTTGAGCTCCGCTGACTGTCCTATCCCTCGCGCTCCCTGATTCCTTCCTGCGCGTCTGATTCCCCAGTCTCCGCCGCTTCCTACGCCAGAGTTTCTTTCAAGGGCATCTTACTACCTTTCCGTGACCGGCCACCTGCTGCGTTCTGGCTTCGGGCAGAGCCTATACACGGAGGGTGACGATGTCGGGCCTCAAAGCCTGTCCTCGTCGAGTTCCGGAGGCGGCTCACAAGCCGACTTCGGAGCCTCCAGCACCAGTGGCGACAACGACGGAGCCTGCGAGGCATGAAAACTCTTTTCGCCCCAAGAACGATCGATAAGTTCATCCTGAGGAAGTCGGGTCACGTTAGAGCTTGAGAACACAAAGGAGGGCATCATGAACCAGGAGCAATTCAAAGGGAGTTGGGACCAACTGAAAGGAGCGCTCAAGAAGCAGTGGGGGAAAGTCACGGATGATGATCTCCTACAGATTGAGGGCGATCAAGATAAGTTCAACGGCACAATCCAGACGCGGTACGGCGACATGAAAGAAGAGGTGAGCAAGTGGGCGGATCGATGGTATGCGAGGTGGGTCGGGTGGTATGAAGGGTACGAAGAGTCGAAAGCTAGGTCCTGACTGATTGAAGAGGTGCCATCACGATAAAGCGGCCGAATCGCAGCAGTGCCACCGTGGCCGCCAGCGGGTAGAGGGGGAGAGCAGCCAATGAGAAAAATCGTCATCAATACGAGCTACGGGAATAAGAGCGACGGAGGGTTTTGCCTCAGTCACCGGGCATTTTTGCGGCTACGAGACTTGGGCCAACAAGAGGCGCTCCAGGAACCAGACCTTGGTGCGTACTGGCCCAAAGGGGCGACTCCACAGGAGCCGAGTTTGAATCGGTGCGGCGTACTCATCCCCCGAGACGATGAGAAGCTCGTACAGGTGGTGGAGGAACTCGGCGCTGGGGCAAACGGTCACTGTGCGGAACTGAAGATCGTTGAGATTCCGCATGATGTCCAATGGGAGATCGAGAAGGTTGGCGGGGTGGAGCATGTGAGCGAGGTCCATCGCATGTGGAACTGAGGCATCGAGGAGCGATGAGACCCAAGCGGTGAATAAGGGTAACTCCACAATCACAATTCCCGGGCCGGGAGGGCCATCATGACTATCTACGTCCACAAGGACTGCGGCCAACCTGCCGTCGAGACTCCGGAGGTCGTCCTACCAGAAGTGCCAACCGATTTTCCATTTATCTGCCTCTATTGTCTTGAGGAGATCGAGGACGAATCGGTCCTGATGGCCATGGAGCAGATGGGCCAGTAATTGAAAGGGCAGCCATGGCTGAGACATGCTACTCTAAAGGAAAGAAAATCATCCTAGTCCCAGGCAAGAAAAATAATGGGAAGTGGGTTTGTCGATTTACGATTCCAGGATTTAGGGAATCAGAGATCGGGAGATACCAAGACCATCCACCTAGAGAGTACGAGACGGAATGGGAAGCTAAAACGGCGGCATTCAAGAACGCAAAGAAGGTTCTTGATTCCTCAAATTAGGACACACCCTAAATCCTCTCTGGTGCATCAGGCCCGGAACCATCCAGTCTCCTTCTGGCTACGGCAACCTGACCGGTTCTGTGACAGAGGCACACTCCAACTTTGGTTAAAGCACTGATTGAGAAAGAGGCCTGTTTGTCTACCAGACTGGTCACGGCGCTATGCCTGTTCATGGCAACGACCATGGCTCCGCTGTTAGGTCCCGTGACTGGCATCGCTGGATCGATGGTCATCGCTGGGAATGGACCTGAGCTTTCGACCATCGAACGGCTGACGAAAGCGTTTGAGAAGAGTCACCTCGGGAGTGTCGTGGAGATCCAGTGGGAACAGGATTCGGACCCGATTGCATTGGTCAAGTCGGGGGAGGTGCATGTCGCGGTGACGGGGCAAAACGACCCCGATTTGACCGCGATCCCCATTGCCTGGGACGGGATTGCGGTGGTCGTCGACTCCACAAACCCGGTGACGGAGGTCACCACCCAACAAGTGGGTGACATCTTCTCGGGCAAAGTGAAGCGATGGTCAGCGCTAGGAGGACCAGACACCACGATACAATTGATTGACCGACCGCGGTTCCAGCACATCCGCCATAGTTTCGAGGAGGCGCTCGGGATCGTAGGGAAGATTCCGAAATCGGTAAAGGTGGTTCGCTCTGACCAGCGAGCTATTAGCACGGTGGCAGGCAGCCTCCCTGCGGTGACCTATGCCTCGCTAGGGGTCGCCCTCGAAGCGGTGAAGTACGGGGTTAATGTCAAATTACTGATGATTGACCAGGTCGAGGCAGCTAAAGAGACGGTCAAAGACGGACGCTACAAGCTTCGTCGCCCGGTTCTTCTTCTCTCAAAGCAAAGACCGAACCCCGTGGCTGAAGCCTTCGCCAGATTTGCCCTTTCGAAAGAAGGGCAGGACATCATCGGCGAGGTGTTCATTCCCTACAAGTCCCTTGGAACAGTAGAAGCCACATGAAGGCCCAATACCCTCACCCTCCCTGCCTGGCCGCTCGAATCTGACCAAATCCTCAAACCAGTCATCCAGCGAGGCCGCTCTTCACTCCCAATGCAGTCACAACAATAACGTGATACTCAAACAGGCCAGCCAAGAAGGGCGCCACTCTCCCCACACACCGGGGTGGTGGGCCGACCTCTACTGCGCGCGTCATCACCCGTTGCATTTGAAAGAGCAATGGGTACCCGGCACATTCCGATCGTGCGCGATGCGCGAGCACGGCGGTCAGTCTAGTCGCCCTTCAATGTAGTCACAACCTGAACGTGATG
Source organism: Nitrospiraceae bacterium (assembly GCA_036000525.1). Lineage (GTDB taxonomy): Bacteria > Nitrospirota > Nitrospiria > Nitrospirales > Nitrospiraceae > Palsa-1315. The sequence continues at coordinate 15,790 of DASYVB010000092.1, forward strand.
CTCAAAACGGTCATCCAGCAAGGCCGCAGGGAGTTCGGACGCCGAGGCGTACATGGTGAGTACGTTGAGGGGATTGACGGGTACCCATTGCTTGGCTTCGTGCAATGGGTGATGAGAACGAAGCTGGGGACCGTTTTCAGCATCAGGAATAGGCGCGTTCGTTGTGCTGGCTGAGATCCAACCCCATCCTCTCCTCATCTGAAGAGACCCTCAACCCCACCACGCGATCCACCACTTTCAGGATCAGATAGGTCCCGACAAAGCAGAACAGCGCCACAGAGAGAGCCGTTAAGACCTGAAGGCCGAAGAGCACCGGATTGCCAAAGAAGAGTCCGTCCGCGCCTCCCGGATTCACCACTTTAGAGGCAAGCAGTCCGGTTGCAAGAATCCCAATCGTCCCGCCGACCCCGTGGATGCCCACGACATCGAGGGAGTCATCATAGCCGAGCTTGCCTTTCCAGGCAATGGCGAGATAGGAGAAGGCGCCGGCCGCAAATCCGATCAGCAGGGCGGAGAATGGCCCTACATAGCCGGCCCCTGGCGTGACTGTCGCCAAGCCGGCCACTGCGCCGCTGGCCACACCCAGCACCGTGGGCGAGCCTCGATGGAGCCATTCCACCAGCATCCAGGTCAAGGCTGCCGTGGCCGCAGCCGTATGGGTTGCCACAAAGGCCACTACCGCCGTTTGGTTTGCTCCCAAGGCGCTTCCCCCATTGAACCCGAACCAGCCAAACCACAAGAGTCCGGTTCCCAAGAGCGTCAATGGGAGGTTGTGCGGGGCCATATAATCCGTCCCATAGCCGTGGCGCTGCCCCAGCACCATAGCGCAGACCAGCGCGCTGATGCCGGAGCTGATGTGCACGACCGCTCCACCGGCGAAATCCAACGCCCCCAACTTCCCCAGCCATCCGCCTCCCCAGATCCAATGAGCCACCGGACAGTAGACCAAGAGAGACCAGAGGGCGGCAAAGAGTAATAACGCGCTGAACTTCATGCGCTCCGCAAAGGCCCCGGTGATCAAGGCCGGCGTGATCGCCGCGAACATGAGCTGAAACACCATGAAGGCCTGGTGCGGAATCGTGGGACCGTACGTCGGGTGCGGAGCCATCCCCACGCTGCTCAGTCCAACCCACTCAAGCCCCCCGATCAGCCCTCGCTTGTCCGGCCCGAAGGCCAGGCTGTATCCCACCAGGAGCCAGAGCAGGCTAACCATGCACAGGATGACGAAACTATGCATGATCGTGCCCAGCACATTCTTGCTTCGCACCAGCCCTCCATAGAATAACGCAAGGCCCGGCACGATCATCGCCAGCACTAGGGCGGAGGAGATCAGCACCCAGGCCGTGTCTGCCGCACTAATCTGGGGCTGGATCAGCGGCGCTGTCTCTTGCGCCCAGCCGGCTGTTGCGCTGGCTGTCAGCATCAGACAGAGAAGCACCGTCGATAGTCCAGTCCTGCTCATCCGTGACGTCATAATGCTCTCCTACGGCCAGACTTGCGACCAGTCAGTCTTCGATGCAGAGTATGTCGCCAGGGTCATGCGACGGGCTGCCCCCCCGCATGACCTTGGCACAACCAGACCCTAGCCT
>DASYVB010000093.1:0-8277 GCA_036000525.1 Nitrospiraceae bacterium
TCCCTACGAACAGGTGTTGATCAACGTGCTGAAGGCACTCAATTATGCGCGGTTGGGTCAGTGGCAAGATGCGCTGGTCGAAGCCCGGCGTATCGACCACCGGCTCAACGTCCTGTCGGATCGAACCAAGGAGAAAAATGCGTATCGGGATGACGGATTCGCTCGCTATTTGAGCGGCATCCTCTATGAGAGTACCGGCGATGTGAATAATGCGTTTATTGCCTATCGAAAGGCCTATGAGACCTTCGATGCCACCCGCGCATGGTCACACACGGCTGTTCCGTCCCAGCTGAGGAAAGATTTGCTGCGAACGGCCGAGGCACTACATTTCACTCAAGAATTGGCCGAATACCGATCTGTATTTCCCGATACGAAGTGGGAGACCAGTCAGGCGCTGCAACAATTCGCTCAAGTTGTCGTGATCAGCTATAATGGCCGCGCGCCACGCAAGGAGGATCAGTTTCTTGACCTCCCGATCAGTCTCGATGCACTCCAGTTGGTGCTTCTCAACCGCGGGTTTGCGCAGTCGAATCGGTATTCCAATCGGGGCGTGGACACGGTTTTGTACGGGCTTAACGGACGCGTCGTTCGCGTGGCCCTGCCACGGCTGGTCCAGCAGAAGACGCATGTGACTGTTGATAGGGTGAGTCTCATCCCGGACGACGGCACGCAGGTGACGCTGAACACTGAGTTGGTGCATAACGTGACAGCCTTGGCAGATAAGGCGCTATCGGAACGAATGGCTGGAATAACCGTCAAGGCCCTCGCTCGTGCCGCCACGAAGTTCGCGATGGCTGAGGGAGCGACGAGAGGGGCTCAGCAAGCATCGGGGAAAGATGCGGCGCCGTGGGTCGGTCTTCTCGTTGGGCTGCTGACGAAAGGACTGGCAGTGGCATCGGAAGAAGCCGACAAGAGGAGCTGGCAGACATTGCCCGATGAAATCCATCTCGCGCGGGTCTGGGTTCCACCGGGGCGCTACCAGGTGCAGAATCGGTTAGGTGGCGAGTCTCCTGACCCTCTGAAACCTGAGGCCATGCGGACCCTGTCCCTCGGACCGGGTGAGACCGCCGTGCTCCTTCAACGGGTGATGCCATGATAGAGGGATCGCGGTTCGTGCGCCGAATCGTGGTGGTGCTGACGGCGTTGGTCGCACTATCCGGCTGTGCATGGTTTGGAGGACAGCCGAAACCGGACTGGATCGATGGGGTGAGTGACGACTATCCGTCCGGTGAATATCTCGTCGGCGTGGGACAGGCGGAGAGTCGCGCGGCAGCCGAGGATCGTGCCTATGCAGCGGTGGCCCGTATTTTCAAAGCCGAGGTCAGCGCGCAGGCGAAAGATTGGGAGTCATATCTGGTAATCGAGCAGCGCGGACAGAGCAGCGCTGAACGACGTTTGACGCTCGACAATCTAACCCGTGTATCGACCGACAAAGTATTGGAAAACGTCCAGATCGTCGATCGGTGGGTCGATGTGTACAAAGGCCTCCATTATGCGTTGGCGGGGATGCATCGGCCTCAGGCAGAGACATCATTCATGGAGCGGATTGCCGAGCTGGACCGATCGATCAGTGACGATGTTGGGGAGGCCCAGCGGCCCATTGATAAGCTGGCAAAAGTCAGAGCATTGAGACGGGCTGCTAGAAATCTGGTGCTGCGGGAGACCTATAATGCCGACCTTCGCGTGATTCGACCGAACGGGCAGGGTATCGCCGCGGTCTTACGCGTGAGCGAACTCACGCACGAACTTGAACAGTTCCTCGCCACGAATCTGGTGCTGGCAGTTGCGGTGATCGGCGACCAAGTTGAACCGGCGCAACGTGCCTTGACGGAGGGATTGTTGAAGGAAGGGCTCCAAGTCACGAGTCGGCCGTGGGGAGGGGATCGTTCGATTGGCGGTGATTCCAGCGGTCCATCCCCGGAGTTGCTCGTGCGGGGCGTAGTGCGGGTGTGGCCGATTGACGTGCGCGATCCGCAGTTCAAGTTCGTGCGATGGTGCAGCGATTTCGAAGTCGAGGATTTGACCAGCCAGCGGGTAATCGGCGCCTTGTCAAAGGGTGGCAAGGAAGGCCATCTGTCGGAGCGTGAGGCAACAGCCAAAGTTGTGCGAATCATGCAGCAAGAGTTTTCCACCGATGTGGCAAAGGCCATTGCGGCACATGTGTATGGAGAGTCGGAATTGCCGGCACAGGCGAGCCATCCTGCGGGATGTCCGCGGGACGGGCTGGTATCTACGCCGGCGTCAGCACCCTATTAATTCAGAGAGAAAGGGAGGGTATGGCCAAATCGAAGTCGGAAGCAGGACGAACATCAACCCGTGCACCACGCAGCCGTGGCCGCGGGTTAACGGTCACAAAAAAACGGGTTCCCAGTCGCTTGGCGAAACGCCGGCTGGGTGAGCGGCTCAAGAGCGATACGGCGTCGTTCAATCAGGGCAACCTGGCCGACAAGTTCCGTAAGGAGGGGTATGACGAGCTGCCGGTGGATGAACTCCAAGATCGGCTCTCGAAAATGTCGGGCCCCTTGGCCGCCATCATTCTGAAGGGAAGAGTGTGATCGCATGCCATACTACTATTTCGACTCAACAGCTCTGGTGAAACGGTACAGCATGGAGCGCGGCACACGCATCATCAGCAGGCTCATGGTGAAACGCAGCAAAGTGGCAATTCTGCCGACGTGGTCCGTGACCGATTTTTATACGGCATTCGCGAATCGAGCCCACCATGGAGAGATCACCCGGGACGATTGTTACTCGGTGATCCACAAGTTCGAGAGTGAATCGCTAGAGGGTCTCTACCAGTTCATTGCTCCGACGATGCAGACGTACTTAGCGACTAAAGAACTTGCGCTGGAGTATCCTGCGCTCCGATCACCACAAGTATTACATTTGGCGCTGGCTTTGGAACTCAAGCCCTTGCGACTGACCGTCGTCAGTGCCGATACGCAATTGCTGACGGCCTGTCATTCAGCTGGCCTCCATACCATTAATCCGGAAGAAGACTAGTTCGGGGAAGTGCTGAGTGCTGAGATCTGAATGCGAGGAGAGACAGGTGTTGGCGGCACTGGTAGTTCACGATCATCGAGTCGATGACGGTCATCTAGCAGGGTGCCACGCCCGGAAGGGCGAGGTTCTTTACTCGCGCGTCTGGTTCAGGCAGTCACTTACGGTACCTGTGCCAACAGATCCAGGACTGCTTCATTCCATCCCACCGGCCCTATTCCGGGCGCACGAATCATTCCAGACAGGTGAATATCAGGGTCATAAGATCCGTCTGGTTTCTGGACGAGAATCGGGTAATCCACCATGGCGAGCAGGGGGGCGTCGTTGATGCTATCCCCAATCCCAACCGTTTCGATCCGCTCCGCTTGTCCGTTCATGCGTTGTTGACGCTGGTAGCATCGCAGGAGCACGGAAGCGGCCTCCCCCTTATTATTCTCCCCCATCAGGTGAAATAACCGTCCCCCCTTTGTCCATCGAAGGCCCCGGCTGACGATTTGCCGGCAGACTTCTTCGATGAGCGCCTGAGGGCCTTGCAGGAGATAGGGCTCGTCGTATTCCCGTTGCTTGGCCAGGATGGCGTCGACACGCGGGAGTCCGGTCACCTGCATGATGGCTTCTACCGACAGGTCGCCAAAGCCCTGTAACGGCGTCTCAACAGCATCTTCGATTTGCTTCAGTACCTCTCGCAGCATGTGATAGGGAAGGCCTAATTCGATGACCTGGTAGGGAGACCTGGTTCGCATGCGTTCCAAGGGGAAGTCGAAGAGGTCATGAGGGATAAACACCGCGCCGCCGTTTTCGACAATGAAAGGATCACGATGGCCGAGGCGTTGTCGAATTGGTTCCATTTCCGCGCGCGTTTTACTTGACACCAATACGAGCGGAATACCTTGCTCGCGGAGCGCAGCAAGGGCTGGTGTGGCCGCCTCGTAAGAATAGGTCGTGCCGTCCAGGAGCGAGCCGTCCAAGTCTGTGAAGACGATCAAATTGGGCATGGTCTTGCGCCGTTACAAGTGATGGAGATCATCGACCGTGTTGGATTTGGATCGGGCCACCAGCCGTCGTTCCAAGAACCCTTTCGCGAGGTCGGCTGCGCCGAGTCCAAATGCAATCGCTCCGGCCAGCACGATTCCTCCCCAGGTAATGCCGAATCCCACGACGACGATGTGTTGGGCGATGCCGAGTTGCTCTAGCGCCATGGCCCCTGCGAGGGCTTGGATCCCCCAGCGGGAACAGGCTGCGATGAGTCGGGCGGGAGGCAGTCCGGCGTTGACGGCGGCAATCAGGACGGCCCGAGATACAAAGTTCGAAAGAAAGTACCCGGCCAGGAGAATCACCGCTGCCGTCACCAGATGGGGCACATAAGCCAGCAGTGACTGGGCGAACTGATTGATCGGAGTCAGGTTCAGGGCTCCTAATGCCGCGATCGATGCCAGCACAAGCACCGTCCAATAGATGCTGCGACCGACGATGCGAGAGGGATCGGTCTTGACCCCTCCACGCAGGAGCGCCGCATTCATCCCCAGCCGATCACAGAGATGGTCGAATCCGATCACTCGAAACAGCCGTTCAGCGAAGGAACCGAACACCCATGCGGTGAAGAGGCCACCGAGCAGGATAATGCCCATGGCGAGCACATTGGGGAGCACGTTCAGCACCTGGTGTCCGAGCAGTTCCAACGGCTTTAGAAGCGCTTGGTTAATGAAGTTATCCATGATCACCTCCTGCGTCGGTGGTCGCGTGGTGTAACAGAGCCGGCACTACGGGTTGCAGCGCCGGCGGTTGCCATCGTTCAACCAGATAGGGTTTCATGCGTTCGAATGTGTGGCACAAGGCTTCGATCTTCTGTTCTGCTTCCGTGGACGTGAGACCTTGGGTGGCATAGATGAATGAGGCAGTCCGACCCAAGTATAGGGGGGTGAGGGACTTTAGGAGGTGATCGCGCGGCATGATCCGCTTGCGGTACGCGGTGGCCGCATCGTAGACGACCTGGACCCACAATTCATCGGGGATACGACAGTCAGTGCTGGATGTCCCCTGGAGCTCGTGCAACTGAGCGAACGTGTCGTCGGCCAGGATCTGCCGCCAGATGGGTTCAAGATCGGTGAGGCCCTGTCGAAAGTGCGACACCATCCGCTCCACGTTGACATGGACCGGTTCGACGCCGACCTCGTAGGGAAATCCAAAGAGTGGAACCGGTTGCGATCCCTCCTGCCGGGACCAGAGGCATTCATGCTGTTCCATTAAGGCAAAGAGCGCTCCCATCACTTGCATCAACATGGCCGACAGGTCGGCAGCAGGGTCCTTCGGATTATGGATTTTTGCGCCGAGGAAGCTTTGGCAGACCCGTGCGCCGCTGGCAATGGCCTCCGTCGTCATCCAGATATCGATGCCGAACCGTGCCACTTCCGATTCCCAGACATGTTGGTCGAGATAGTGGGCCGCGAGCGCGCCGGAAAAACCAAACTCCCCGCCGATGGGCTGGCGGACCCGTTGCCCGTAGAGCGCCCTGGTGAGTGGGTAGGCGAGACTGTTCGTGATCGTGCCGTCGTATTTGTGGCGTAGATAGTAGGGTGCGACGTAGTCGTATCCTTCTTCCATGATTGGGCGGAGTAACAGTTCGATCCATTCCGGTGAAATACTGCGGAGATCCGCGTCGACGACTGCGCAGGCCTTGGCCTTCAGTCGTCGCGCAATCTCGAAGATCGTCCGGAAGGCACTGCCTTTTCCGGGAATGCCATGGTAAGGCGTCACGATCCGATGCAGGACGCTTTGTTGGTCGCCGATGAAAAGGTGTTCGAAGTCGATGGCGGTGCGGGCGACGATGGCCGTCGTCTCATCTGAAGAGCCGCCGTCGGAGTTGACCAGGACGGCCCGACGGCCAGGGAAATGCTTGGCGAGGCCCACGCTTACGGCCCGCACGACATGCCCGACCGTGTCCGCGTTGTTGTAGCTTGGAATCCCGACGAGAATCTCCGCCGAGCCAATATCTTGGATGCGTGCTTCAGTCGGCGCAGTGAGTGGTGTGAGACTGGTGGTCATGACGGAGTGGCTGCCGGTTCAGACGTGGGGTCCCAGGCGTGATCCGTTTCGACGGCGTCGACCAGGCGATCGAAAATATCGGGCACGGCATGGGTCACTCGACTCCAGTTGGAAATCATGGGCACGCCAAGCGGATCATCGAGAAACCCGTCGGTGGCCATTTTCATGCCTTTCAAGAAGACTTCGACGGCCGTCCGTTCTTGGTGGCGGTCGAACGTGAGGCTGTTGATGGCCGCATCGTTTTCGTAGCGGCTGATCGCTTCCTGAGCGGCTTGCAAATACGTCGCCCGCAAGGTCTTGAGGACCCCGTCTGATAATATGACGCCTTCGCTTGCCAGGTTTCTGAAGAGCGACTTCGTGATATCGACGCACATCTTGAGAAGGCCGGCATCGGGATTGTGATCAGAGAGTTCTTGGTGTTTGTGGTCATAGGCATCCGCAATATCGGCTTGGCAAATGCGGCGCAAGGCACAGTTCCGATACACCTCCGCGAGGACCCCGATTTCGAGACCCCAGTCACCTGGAATTCTGTTAGTCCAGGCCAGGTCCCGCACCATGGCGAACTCGCCGGCCAGAGGGTAGCGAAAGCTGTCAAGAAATGTCAGGAGCGCGTGAGGCCCCACGAGTTGTTGAAGGCTCCGAATCATGGGGGTGATGAACAGGCGTGTCACTCGCCCATGGAGACGGTCGGTGACGCGGCTGTAATAGCCTTTGCAGAATTCATAACCGAGATTCGAGTTGGCGATGGGATAGCAGAGGCGCGCCAGATATTCCCGGCTGTAGCTTGTGATGTCGCAGTCGTGGAGTGCAATGACCTGGCTGTGGTTTCTGGCCAGCACATAGCCGAAGGCCGTCCAACAGCCTCGTCCTTTGCCCTGCAAGCCGATATCTAGGTTGTGCTCGACCAAGAGTTTGAGTATGGCTTGGATGCGTGCGCCGTCATTCCAGATGAGACGCACCCGCTGAGGGAGCACGGAAAAGAATTGCTTCGCCAGGCGAAATTCCAAGGCCGAGGCACGATCCAGCGAGATGACGATTTCATTCAGGTACGACACACTCTTCAGAGTTTCAACGATAGCCTTCAATGCCGGGCGTCCCAATTCTGCATAGAGGGAGGGGAGGACCAGGGCGATGGGATTGATGCGCCCATAACGCGCCAACTCTCGCTCCAGTTGGTCGACGTTCGGCTGTCCGAGGCGGTGGAGCACCGTGACGACACCGTTTTGGTAGAAGTCTGACATTGGGGCCTCCGATGAGCGAGTCGCCTGCCGGGCCTCGCAATGAGATGCAGCGCGATCAGGAGCGGTCGTCAAATACGGGTGTCGCATTCACCATAAGTAGCGTTGCTTCAGTATATTACAACAATTGTGCAGGTCATGTGCCACTAGAGAATGTTTCACACGTTGGATGTTCCGGGAGTGAACCAGCGGGGGAAGTGTAGAGGGTGGTGGAAAAACCCTTCACTTCCAGCAGTCTCACGTGAACGCCATGAGGTTTCTGGCCCCTCCTGCCCGCTTGAATACACGTCCATCATGATTACGTGAGAGTATGCTTCAAACATTGACTTTAGTCCGTCAGCTGCAATGCGACCGAGTTTGCTGCCAATAAACCGGGTTAATCGACACTCATTGAGCCGTTGTGGATCGTGGCAACGCGGGTTTCTACGCGAGCCCTGTGTTTCGTGCGGAAAACACTGTGGATTGGTGTTCCCTACAGGGTGAGGCCGCTCAAGTAGGCATGGCTCGCAGCGTCCAACTGCTCAAGACCTAGTCGGGCTTGGGCCACGTAATACTGATAGCGTGGTTGTGGAAAGTTTTTGACGATCATGCGAAACATCTCTCGTGCAACATTCAGGTGTCCCTTTCCCTGCGCGACCTGGCCAGCACGAAGGGCACAGGCGGCAGTCATCGCTGCTGGATCGGCCGAGAGGCGGACGGTCGGTCCTAGGGGAAGCGGTTCATTACTTTCAGGGAGGATCGGATCTTCGGCGGAGTCGATCGTGTTTACCGCTCGACTCAATCGTTGGGCGTCCGTACGCATCGCATCAAGGTCCTCGCTTCGGAAGCAGTGGGTATAGGTGTTCCACAGATCCATGAAGCGACTGCTGTCAGATAGCGATGCTCGCGATGATTGCCCGCTCGTGTCGCATCCGCCAAGAGGCATCAGGAGGGTCAGCACGAGCGTGAGCCACCAGCGTTGCTTTGGACACATAGGACCACTCTCTCCTTGTCCCGA
>DASYVB010000094.1:0-4847 GCA_036000525.1 Nitrospiraceae bacterium
CCCTGAGCCGATCCCAGACGAGGAGATTGCGGCGCTCAGGACCCTCATGACGAGTGTGCTGCCCTACGATTCGCATCCTTATCTGCACGAAGGCATGCAAGTGGAAGTGGTTCGAGGTCCGCTGCAAGGAGTTCACGGGATTCTCTTGCGCAAAGAAAAGCGCCACCGTCTGGTGCTGGGTGTTCGCCTCATTCAGCAAGCCGCAGCGGTGGAGATCGATATAAACGATGTGGTGCCGGCGTAATGAGAACGAGGTTCGGTGGCGCAATCCCCGGGTGCCGCTCATGTCGTAGAACCTCGAACCTCGCACTCCATGAAGGCCCCATCCCCGCATCACATGCCAGGATGGTTCATTTCTTGTGGAGCGTTGCCTGACCATGTTGAGCCGATACTTTGCCTTTCGCATGCTCGTCGTGTTGGAGAAGGGATCTCCTTGAGGGGTTCTGTAAGCAAGCAACGAGATGGGCAGAATTAGCTCTGGTCTCATCAAATACGTCCGTACCAAACAAACGAAATAGACCAGACAAACCAAATAGACGAGATAAACCAGATCAGCCAAACAAACCAGAGAGAACTTCCTCCTACCCAAAGGATACGAGGTCTACGGGATCGTCCGGTTATCCCGCATCTTCACCACGAGTCGAAAGTTAATAGTCATGCCAGACCCCAAACGTTGATTGACCTGAGGCGGATTCACGCTTAAATTGTAAAGGTTGGCGTTAGCACAGCGATTTGACCTGGGCTATGATACGCGCATGACGTTTGAATGGGATCCCCTGAAAGCTGAGTCCAATCTCAAGAAACATGGCGTATCTTTTGGCGAGGCTGCATCAGTGTTATTTGATCCGCTTGCCGTAAGTGGCAATGATCCTGACCATTCGATTCATGAGTTCCGGTTTGTGACATTTGGCTTCTCATCGAGGGGCCGGCTGCTCAGTGTCGTTCATACCGTGCGTAGAAATTCGATTCGTATTATCAGCGCACGCACTGCAACAAAAGTGGAAAGGAGACTCTATGAAGAAGGGTGAAGGTTCCACCGCAGATGAAATGCGTACTGAATATAAACGCTCAGACTTCAAGAAGCTTGAACGCGGTAAGTTTTATGAGAAGGTAGTCGCGAGTTCGAATGTTGTCGTACTGGAACCAAGGGTGGCCAAAGCCTTTCGAAATTCCGCCCGTGTCAATCAAGTGCTTTCCAGTTTGCTGGAACTTGCCCAACAATCGTCACGCCCAACACCACGGTCAACCCGGACGCGCGCGAAAGCCGCACGCGCTGGTTAACTCTGACGTGAGACTTCGAACGTCGAGCCTGAGTGACACACTCGGCCCCAGAGACGCAATAGACTTATCCGTCGCGTGTCGCGCATCTCGCAGAACCTCGAGCCTCGAACCATTTCCATGAGGGCCCTCATCCACGCATCACCGGCCAGGACGGCCCATGCCTTGAGGGGCGCCTTCTAGCCAAAGGATACGAAGTCTTCGGGATCATCCAGCGGCCCCGCGCCTTCAAGACGAGTCGATAGTCAATAGTCATGCCAGACCCCATTTTGTGCCCATTCGACCCTCGGCTATCACTCCCCTGCCGAGTTCGAGAAGATGACGACGGGCTCTTAACCTGGTGTCCATTAAATCGGGGGAAGATCAAACTTCATCGTCTCGTATTGGGTGTTCGCCTCATTCAGCAGGCTGCGTCCGTGGAGAGTGACACTCGAGATATCCTGGCCATTTGATCATGATTGGCCAAAAGTAAAGGAGAAAGTTTGCCAATGAAAGCTTTGATTACAGGCATTACGGGCCAGGATGGATCGTATCTCACAGAACTTCTTCTGGATAAGGGCTACGAAGTTTACGGTATTATTCGGCGTTCTAGCTCGTTTAATACAGCCAGGATCGACCCGCTCTACCAAGACCCTCATGCACCGGATGTTCGTTTGCGGTTGATCTATGGGGATTTGAATGATGCCAGTTCGCTAAACAGGATTCTTCGGACTATTCAGCCGGATGAAATCTACAATCTGGGTGCTCAGAGTCACGTGCGAGTCAGTTTCGATATCCCTGAGTATACAGCGGATGTGACAGGCCTCGGTACTATTCGTTTGCTTGAGGCCATTCGAGAGTCAGGGCTCAGACCAAAGTTCTATCAGGCCTCCTCAAGTGAAATGTTCGGCAAGGTTCAGGAGGTTCCACAACGGGAGACCACACCGTTCTACCCGAGAAGCCCCTATGGAGCGGCCAAGCTGTACGCTCATTGGATTACAGTCAATTACCGGGAGGCTTACAACCTCTTTGCATGCAGCGGGATTATGTTCAATCATGAGTCTCCCCGCCGTGGAGAGACGTTCGTGACGAGGAAGATTACCAAGGCTGCGGTTCGCATCAAGCTCGGATTGCAGCAAGACTTGTATTTGGGCAACTTGGACGCGAAGCGGGATTGGGGGTATGCGGGCGATTATGTGCAGGCGATGTGGCTGATGATGCAACAAGACACGCCTGATGATTATGTGATTGCGACAGGCGAAACTCATACGGTCCGTGAATTCTTGGAAGTGGCATTTGGGCATCTCAATCTTGACTGGAAGCGATACGTGAAGATCGATCGGAAGTATTATCGCCCGACAGAAGTGGATCTCCTCATCGGCGACGCCAGCAAAGCGAACAAGCAGTTAAAGTGGGAGCCGAGAGTGCGGTTTGAAGAGCTGGCCACGATGATGGTGGATGCGGATCTCGATGCTGAGCGCGAGCGGCTCGACGGAACCAAAAACTATATCCGATCGAAACAGGTTTAAGCAGTGGAGACAGATGCACGCATTTATGTAGCCGGTCATCGGGGCATGGTAGGGTCGGCTCTCGTACGGCTTCTTCAGGCCAAGAGGTATAGGAATCTGCTGTATAAGACCAGTAAAGAGCTCGACTTGAGGGACAGTCGGCAGGTTGAGCATTTTTTTGCTGAAGCGAATCCCGAGTACGTCATTATCGCGGCGGCAAAAGTCGGCGGGATTCTCGCTAACAGCTCATTCCCTGCAGAATTTCTCCACGATAACCTTGCGATTCAAACCAATCTGATTCATCAGGCCCATCTCCACAGGGTTAAGAAATTGTTGTTGCTGGGGTCTTCTTGCATCTATCCCCGTGACTGCCCCCAGCCAATACGCGAGGAGTATTTGCTGACAGGACCTCTAGAGCCGACCAATGAGTGGTATGCCATTGCAAAGATTGCCGGCGTCAAAATGTGCCAGGCCTATCGACGGCAATACGGATGTGACTTTATTGCAGCCATGCCCACGAATCTTTACGGCCCCAACGACAACTTTGATCTCAACACCGCCCATGTATTGCCGGCCTTGACTAGACGATTTCATGAAGCGAAGGACATAAGTGAACCGCCGACCCTCTGGGGAACCGGAAGCCCGCGTCGCGAGTTCTTGCACGTGGACGACTGCGCCGAAGCCTGTATGGTCTTGATGGAACGGCATTCGGGAGAGGACATTGTCAACGTGGGAGCGGGAAAAGACATTCCGATCGCCGAATTGGCGACCCTGGTAGCGGCGGTGGTGGGCTACAAAGGGGAGATTCGTTGGGATCGAACCAAGCCGGACGGCACTCCAAGAAAGCTCCTTGACTGTCGCCGGATGACTGCCTTGGGGTGGAAGCCACGCGTATCGCTCCAAGAGGGCATCGGCAGCACCTACCGCTGGTATGTGGAACAGAAACGATTTCAGAAAGTCGGTTACAATTCCTAGATGATAACAGAATTTGCTATAGAAGCTGTGCGAGGGCTATCGCCGGAGTTTATTGCGCAAAGAAAAACGGCATCGCCTGGTGCTGGGTGTGCGCCTCATTCAGCAAGCAGCCGCGTTCGAGATTGATATGAACGATGTGGTGCCGGCGTAATGAGAACGACGTTCGGTGGCGCAATCCCCGGGTGGCGTGTAACCTAGGGGCAGGTATGCTAATGCAAGACGAGAATCTCACACGAGCGATCCTGGCCGTCATCAACACACAGCCTGGGATTAGACTGGCCATTCTGTTCGGCTCGCTGGCTGGTGGCCGGGGAGCAGCGATCTGGACCTGGCAGTAGACGCCGGACACCAACAGCTTGTTTTGTGCGACGACTTACTGTAAGGTAAGGATATTCATATATCGTAAGGAGACAGGATGTCCGCATCAACCCTGACCAGCAAAGGTCAAACAACCATCCCCAAGGACGTTCGGAAACGACTCAATCTCCATCCGGGAGACCGTCTGGAATTTGTGATTGATGAGGACGGTCGCGTGTTGGTGCTACCGGCAAGCATTGACGCGTCAGAGTTGGCGGGGATGCTCAAGCCCCCGGCTCGGCCGGTAAGTGTCGAGGACATGAACCGAGCGATTCGCAAACGAGGAGGCCGGCGATGATCGGTCTCGACACGAATGTCCTGGTCAGACACTTAGTGCAGGATGATCCCGGCCAATCGCGCAAAGCCACCCAGGTGATCGCAAAGCAATGCACGCGTGACGACCCAGGGTTTATCAATCGTATCGTCCTGTGTGAACTGGTATGGGTACTGGAAAGTGCCTATGGGTATTCAAAAGGCACAATTGTGGCCGTATTAGAAAAGCTGTTGCGGACCAGCCAGCTGAAGATTGAGGATACGCAGTCAGCATGGACCGCCTTTCGCATGTATCAGAAAGGGAAGGCGGACTTCGCCGATTGCCTGCTGGGAACCACCAATCGGCTTGGCGGATGCAATGAGACCGTCACTTTCGATCAAGCCGCGAGCAAGCTAGAAGATTTCCAACTGCTCTAACCCGCATTATTCATGAGCTCTTCTGATGCATCGCCGATGCCTGACTCAAGCGAGACGGGC
>DASYVB010000095.1:0-4891 GCA_036000525.1 Nitrospiraceae bacterium
TATACGCTTCGGATGTAACGCGCGTGGAAGACTTGGTGAAACGCATGAAGAGAGGAGTCGGTACAGCATGCTAGAGGGGTTTCAATCCGTCGCCCTGGTCGACGAACTGCCGCCTGGTCAATCAAAAGTCGTCATGGTGAACAATCGGGAGATTGCGCTCTTCAACATCGAGGGGACGTATTTTGCGATCCATAATCGGTGTCCCCATGAAGGTGGTCCTTTGTGTGAAGGGCGTGTGAAGGGCTTTGTCGTGGCCTGTCCGTGGCACGATTTGGCATTCGATGTTCGAAACGGGCAAGGGACGGACGGTGGTGGATATTGTGTGGGGAGTTATGATGTGCAGGTGGAAGGAGCGGAGATTTTTGTCGGGCCTCGGCGAAAACCCTAGCCCGCATGATCAGCCAAATAATAATGAGCGGGTTGCCGTGTAAAAGACGATGAGTATGATCTCTAGCCACGACCATGATGGTGCCACACATTCGGATGGGGCCAAGGTCATTGAGACGACTCTTGAGCATCCCGTTCAGATTCATCTCTGGGAAGACAGGACGCGAGGGGAGATCTGGGTTCCGACCTATGATCCTACGGGGCTTGAATTGCTGGCCGACGACTACCTTCGCATCGCAGGGAATAATGCGGTGGATAATGGGCAGCGGACTTTCGAGTTTAAAGCGGTCAGGCCGGGCACCCACCGGGTGCTGTTTGAAAAACGCATGGGGTGGAAATTCACCGCCGAAGATCGGCGCGTCTTTGACGTGATGGCCTCTGATTCCTCGTCTCGGAGAAGTGCGTAATCGTGCCGAATGTAGCCTTCATCAATGGAGTGTTCCTGCCGCTGGCCGAGGCAAAAGTCTCGATCGAGGATCGGGGCTTTCAGTTTGGCGATGGCATCTACGAAGTGATCCGCACATACAAGGGGCGTCCGTTCGCAATCGAGGCCCATCTGGCTCGACTGGATCGTAGCGCCACGTCGCTTGACCTGACGCAGCCCTATTCCCGCGCCGAGTGGACTCACCATGTCCTGGAAGGGATTAGGCGGGCCGCCTATCCTGAAGCCAAAGTCTATCTTCAAGTCACAAGGGGTGTCGCTCCCCGAGATCACGCCTACTCAGATGAACTGACGCCCACGGTCGTCATGACGGTTCGTGAGTTCCACCCGCTCGACAGGTCAGTACAAGCAGCCGGTGTGGAAACGATAACGACCGAGGATATCCGATGGGGGCGCTGTGACATCAAGAGCGTAAATCTTTTGGCCAACGTTCTTGCGCGACAACAAGTGAAGCAGGCCCAGGTCTTCGAAACCATTTTGGTCAAAGCGGGATTGGTCACTGAAGGGGCAGTCAGCAACGTGATGGTGGTCCAGGGGGGAACGGTGGTGACGGCTCCCGAAGGGTCGCGCATTCTGTCCGGGGTCACGAGGTCCGTTGTGTTGGATCTGGCTCTAAGCGAGGGCCTGCCGATTCAGGAACGCTTTGTCTCTCAGGCAGACCTCTATGAGGCGGACGAAGTTTTTCTCACAGGGACCACGGTCGAGGTCTTGGCCGTCGTCCGTGTAGATGGGAAAATCATTGGAGATGGACGGCCCGGCCCGATCGCCCAACGACTTGCCGCAGGCTTCACCAGTCGGGTCGGCTAGCCCCCTTGCTTTGGCATAGGTGGCATGCTATGGTCCCCGACTGGAAGTGGGCTCAGGCCCACTTTTTTGTTTGATCACTTGAATGGGCCATCCAATGATACGGGGCGAGGGGCGTCGGTGAAGGAGTCCCGACCGGTCGTTGATCGCATCAGCGAGGTGGTATCGCCCATCCTCTGGGCATTGGGCTTAGAATTGATCGACGTCGAGTGTGTAGGGCAAGGTGCGCGGTCAGTTGTTCGCGTGTATATCGATAAGGCGGGCGGCGTCACGGTAGAAGATTGCGGGCGTGCACACCTCGCGATCGGTCCAGCCTTGGATGTGGCTGATCCGTTCCCCCATGCCTATACGCTAGAAGTCTCCTCGCCTGGTCTGGATCGGGCCTTCAAACGGATTCAGGATTATCGCCGGGCATTGGGGAAGCCAGTGAGCGTGAAGCTCAGGCAGCCGATCGACGGACAGTGGCGTGTAGTCGGGCGTTTGACGGAAGTGAATGAACAGGGAGTCTCGGTCGTGGTGAACGATCCGTGTTCTGAGCGGGAGGTCATCCTTGGGTTCGACTCCATCGCTGAAGCGCGGCGCGTCGTCACGTTTTAGGTAGTACCGAGTCGATCACCGCGGTATAGGCATACCGCCGCATTGGAGTGTGGCTTCAGGGGCAGTTGTCGGAGAGTGAGCTATGAATCGAGAATTGATTTCAGTCATCGATGAACTTGGTCGACAAAAGGGAATCGAGAAGAGCCGAGTGATCGGGGCGATCGAAGCAGCCCTTCAAATGGCTGCCAAGAAGCGTTTCGGGCAGGCTGAGAATATTCAAGTCGAGATCGACTCCAAGACCGGTGAAATCTCCGTTGTGTCGAAGAAGATCATCGTCGATGCGGTCACCAATCCAAAAACCGAAGTCTCTCTTCAGGAAGCTCGCCAGTTCGACAGCGAGGCAGAGGTCGGCGACGAGATCGGGTCGCTTATCGAGATGAGCGATTTGGGGCGGATCGCCGCGCAAACCGCCAAGCAAGTAATCTTCCAGAAGGTCCGGGAGGCTGAATGGGAGGCAGTTCAAAAAGAATACTCCACGCGGCAAGGAGATCTGGTCAACGGCATCATTCTCGGGGTGGAGCGCCGGAATTATTTGGTGGATTTGGGTAAGACCGAGGCGGTATTGCCGATTCAGGAGCAGATTCCGCGGGAAACCTATCGCTGCGGTGATCGGGTGAAGGCCATGCTCTTGGAAGTGCGCCGGACTCCGAAGGATGTCCAGGTCATCTTGACGCGGAGCCATCCGCAGTTTGTGTCGAAACTCTTCGAGTTGGAAGTGCCTGAGGTGCTCGAAAAAATCGTAGAGATCAAGTCCATCGTGCGGGAGCCTGGTGATCGGACCAAGATTGCCGTGACCTCTCGCGAGAAGGCGGTCGATCCGGTCGGGGCCTGTGTGGGGATCAAGGGATCGCGGGTTCAAGCGGTTGTCCGCGAACTGCGCGGAGAGAAAATCGACATCATTACCTGGACCTCCGACCCGCGCGTCTTCATCGCTGAGGCTTTGAACCCCGCGAGCATTGAGAAGGTCGGCGTCGATGAGGAAAAGAAGTCGGCGTTGGTCGTCGTTGCAGATTCCCAGCTGTCGTTAGCGATCGGAAAGAATGGTCAGAACGTGCGGTTGGCCGCCCGTCTGACCGGCTGGAAGATCGATATCATCAGCGCGACGGAATACGAAAAGGAAAAGGCCGAACGGGATAAAGAAATCAAAGCGGCGTTGGCCGAGGAAACCGAAGCGCTGCATCAGCAAGAAGAAGCCCGAGAGCAGGAATTAAAAGCCCGGGCAGAATCGGAGTCGGATGCCGGATAAACCGGATAAAGAGAAGTAGGTGTCAAATTCTCATGCGCGTGTATGCATTGGCCAAGCAACTTGGGATGGAAAACCGTGATCTCATCCCGGAATTGAAGCGGATGGGGATCACCGTCGCGTCGCACAGTAGCGTGTTGGATGACGACGTGGTGCAGAAGGTCTTGGCGAAGCTCGGCCCGAAACTCAAGGCTCACGGAAAAGCGACGGGCCGGGCAGCAGAGGCCGATGCAGGTCGGGGTGAGCGGAGTAAGGTTGGTATGGCGTCCGACCACGCAGCGGGAGCCAAGGCCTGGTCGGCCCAGGCAGCTCCAGCGGCGGAGGAGTCTTCCAAGTCCGACAAGCGCCGCATTCTGATCAAGCGCAAGAGAGCTGATGACGTTCCAGCGGAAGAGGCAGCGTCCCTGCCCACCGTTGAATCAGCAGGCACAAGCGGAGCGCTCACCGATACCCTCGCGATTAGCACGCCGGTGGTGGCGCATCCGCACGCTGAGACTCCAGCCGCTGCGCATGTTTACCTGACGGCGACACCCGACCAGCCGCATTCTATAGGAGCTATGACCGCTCCGGCTCCCACGACCGCCGTCAAGCTCGCCGTCGTGCCAAGCATCGATGTGATCACAGGAAAAAAGAGAATCCTCTCCCTTGAAGAGATGCAAGCCGAGGGTCTGAAAGAGAAGGGGAAGAAAGTTCGTAAGCCGGGCCGTACGCGGGAAGAAGAAGAGCTTCGGCTTCGTGAGGACGCGGCGCGCTGGCAGGATCTCCGCGCCATTCCAGTGCAGCAGCGCCGCGACGACCGCAGCAAGCACGTGCATCACAGCACGCCGGGAGAAGTAACCAAGCCACGGAGGAAGAGCTTCAAGCTTGCGCCCGGCATGACGGTAAAGGAATTTGCTGAGCTGATCGGACAGCGCCCGGCCGACATCATGCGCAAGCTGATGGATATGGGTCAGATGCTCACGTTCAATCAGACAATGAACGTTGACGCAGCCGTGATTATTGCGGAGGAGAGCGGGGTCAAGATCGATGTGTCGATGGAGAAGGCCGGAGAAGAGTTGCTGGATTCCGTCGTGCAGACGGAAGAGGAGGTCCAGCTTGAGCCGCGGCCACCGGTCGTGACGATCATGGGCCATGTCGATCACGGCAAGACCTCGCTGCTTGATGCCATCAGACAAACGAAGGTGGCAGAAGGCGAGGCCGGTGGGATTACGCAGCATATCGGCGCGTACACGGTTGCGGTACGCGGGAAACAGGTGACGTTCCTGGACACGCCGGGCCACGAAGCCTTCACCGCCATGCGTGGTCGTGGCGCCAAGATCACCGATATCGTCATCCTGGTCGTGGCAGCAGACGATGGAGTGATGCCGCAAACGGTCGAAGCGATTAATCACGCCAAAGCTGCGTCCGTTCCGATTATT
>DASYVB010000096.1:0-4630 GCA_036000525.1 Nitrospiraceae bacterium
ATTGTCAGGCTGCGATAAAACCATTCCCGGCACCGTGATGGCCCTCGCTCGCCTGAACCTGCCGTCGGTGATGCTCTACGGCGGATCAATCATGCCGGGCCAGTTCCAAGGCCACGATGTGACCATTCAAGACGTATTCGAAGCAGTCGGGAAACATGCGTCAGGCAAGATGACCAATGCCGAACTCAAAGATCTCGAAGACCATGCCTGTCCAGGCCCTGGCGCCTGTGGAGGCCAGTTCACGGCCAACACCATGGCGATCGCGTTCGAGTTCCTCGGCATCTCGCCGATGGGACGGAACGGGGTGCCGGCCATGGATCAACGGAAGGATGATGTGGCCTTCGAGTGCGGGAAGATGGTTATGGATCTGCTGAAGCGAGACCTCCGGCCCCGCCAAATCATCACGCGAAAATCATTGGAGAACGCCATTGCCGCCGTCGCGACCACCGGCGGCTCGACGAATGCCGTGCTGCATCTGCTAGCCATCGCGCGCGAAGCCAATATCACGCTGAGCATCGACGACTTCGACAAGATTAATCGGAAGGTGCCGTTGCTCGCCGACCTGAAACCGGGAGGCCGATTTACGGCTTCGGATCTTTATGCGGCCGGAGGGACCACATTGGTCGCCAAACGGCTACTCGATGCCGGCATATTGCACGCCAGCCAACCGACCGTGACCGGCCGGACGATTGGGGAAGAGGCCAAGGACGCCAAGGAAACATCTGGCCAACAAGTCCTCAGACCCCTGTCGAATCCGATCAAGCAAACCGGCGGGCTGGTGATCTTAAAGGGAAATCTCGCTCCGGACGGCTGCGTCGTGAAGGTGGCCGGGCACTCGATCATGACGTTCCGTGGCCCGGCGAAGGTGTACAACAGGGAAGAAGATGCCTTTGTCGCCGTGCAATCCCGTCAAATCAAAGCGGGCGATGTCGTGGTGATTCGGTATGAAGGCCCGTCCGGCGGACCCGGCATGAGAGAAATGCTTGGCGTGACCGCGGCTATCGTTGGTGCAGGCCTGGGCAACTCCGTCGCGCTGCTTACCGACGGCCGCTTCTCCGGTGCCACCCATGGCCTGATGGCCGGCCATATCGCACCGGAAGCTATCAAAGGTGGCCCGATCGGCGCCGTGAAGAACGGCGACATGATTGTCTTCGATATCGCCAAACGGACGCTGAGCGTGGAACTCTCGCAGAAAGAGATCAAAGCCCGGCTCAAGAAGGTCAAACAACCACTGCCACGTTACACCTCCGGCGTAATGGGCAAGTACGCGCGGCATGTCTCCTCTGCCTCGGAAGGGGCGATTACGACATAGCAGGATGCTGAAAAAGGAGGTGGGGTAGCTGGGACGATCCCCGTGCTCGCGCAACGCGCGGCTTGAGAAAGCCCTCGTTGGACGCGCGCAGTTGGGATCATCCCAGCCACCCCTTTTATAAAGTGCTAGTTAGCTGCGGCCTTACTTGATGCAAGGCGCGCCCCTGGGCGAAGAAGCTGTCTTGGCAGACTCAGGGTGGGCGGGTGAAGTAGACGCCAGGGTTGGGCGGGTGAGAAGTCTGGCCTTTTTGTACATCCTCAGGCTATTCTGGCACCAGCACCTTTGACTCAGCCACCTGTCCACAATTTATGTGGGGCAACACAATTCTCTGTTTTGACTTCTTCCCTCTGCAGCGGCTTGTTAGGGCGTCCGATCTAATCCGAAGTTCGCTCACATCTCCTCGAATCCAATCTGATTGACGACACCATCGAGTTTTTCAAAACGGTCGACCGCCTTCTTAAGATCACCGGCGGCATTGGACCAGTACCAGACCTCGACTTTCCAACCTTCAGCGTGCGCTTCATCAACGACTTGAACGAAATCGGCATCACCAGTTACGATGATCACCCTACTGGGCGGTTTTTCCTTGAGCACGAGACGGCTTATGTCGAGGCCCATCCGCATGTCGACGCCCTTCTCTTTGTTGTAGATATTGCGCTTGAACACTGTGACGTTGAAGCCTTTCGACCGGATCATGTTCCAAACGGAGTCGTTGGGCGGGGCCTCCGAACCGTACAGCTTTGGTACGGCAGCCAAATCGCGGTTCTCCTGGACATGCTGAAGCAATCTTCCGTATTCCATTCTGTATCGGTAATTGGACGGGACGGGGGGCCGCGATCGCCGTCCAGATATCTTCTTCCCCTCAATCCATAGATTCGAGTTGTCTATGAAAACATGAACTTTCTCTGACATCATGGCCTCATACGTGCCCTAGTATATATAACTAGGAAGTCTAATGTGGGAAGCACTTCTGCAGGCACGCCGGGCAGAGTCCGCCATTGAACTGCAGGCCGGAGTGTTCCGTGATAAACGTGTCCAGGTCGTACCATTCCCCCGACACGTCCGGCACCCGTTTACACCAGGCGCAGAGATTGATGACCCCGGGCGCACGCGCCACAGCCTGCCGCAGTTCGCTTCGGATGCTTTCGAAGCCGCGATCCGGCAGTTCCAACGCCTGCGCATCGTGAAAGACTGACACCGACCCGATGATAATACCCGCATCATCGATGACCGGCGCGGTGCTGCCTGCAACCGGTCGTGTTGTGCCGTCTTTCGCACGTAATGTCACACGGTCGAACCGGACGATCCGGCCCTCCATCATGGCCTGCATCGCCGGATTTTCGAAGACCTGCACCGGGCCGTCCCCTTCGAACGAGAGCATGGTTGTCAATTCAACTCCCATCGCATTTTGCACGAGCCAGCCAGTCAGCGCCTCAGCTGCCTGACTCATATAGGTCAGTCGTCCGCCCCGGTTGGTTGTGATCATGGCATCATTCATACACCGCACGGTCGTCGCCAACCACCGTAAGCTTTCTTTAAGGTGGCGGTCGATCTGTGCCCGGTGCAGCGCCATTTCGATGGTGGGCCGCAGCTCGTTCGGATGGAAGGGCTTGAGCATGTAGCCTGCCGGCGACGTGGTTTTTGCCCGCTCGAGTGTCGAGTCGTCCGCGTAAGCCGTCAGATAGATCACCGGCACATCGAACTGCCGGTTGATTTGCCGCACCGTCTCCACTCCGTCCATCTGCCCCTTCAGCACAATATCCATGAGGATCAAGTCCGGATCGATCTCCTTGGTCTTGCGGATCGCCTCCTCTCCCGAGGTCGCCGTCGTCGGTACGTCATACCCCAGGCGGGTCAGACTTTGCTGGATATCCCGCGCGACAATGGTTTCATCTTCCACAACAAGGATTTTTGCTGGTACCATGGCGTCACATCCTTTCTTGGTAGTGAGATTGGTGGAACGCGATTCGCCATGCCGTCCCCGGGCTGCTTTGCAGTTCGACCGTACCTTCCAGTTTCCCTGCGAGCAAGTTGACGAGTTCCAACCCCAGCGAGGCCGGGTTGCGCCGCACGCCGTCTTTCGAAATGCCAACCCCATCGTCACTCACTTGCAATAGATAGGCGCCCTCGTCCTTCGCCTGTAGCCCGATCTGGATGCGCCCTTCCTTCCCCACCGCATACGCATGTTTCAGAGAATTCGACAGCAGTTCCTCGACAATCATCCCGCACGTCATAGCCGTATCGATATCGAACGCGAGATCCTCCACTAGCAGGTCCAGCACCATGGCTTTTGGATCGACCCCATAGGACCGGAACACGTGGCCCGCCAGCGTACGAAGGTAGTCCGACATTCTGATGCACGACAGGTCGTTGGACCGGTGCAAGGTTTCATGTAACAGCGCGATCGAGGCAATGCGGGTTTGACACTCCCTGAACAGCTGGACGAACCGCGGGTCTTTGATCGAGGCCGCCTGGAGATTCAGTAAACTGGAAATCACTTGCAGGTTGTTTTTCACCCGATGATGGACCTCGCGCAACAGACTCTCTTTTTCTTTGACCGCCTTACGAAGCCGGTCCTCCAGATCCTTCCGCTCAGTGAGTTCAATACAGCTGCCGATGTAGCCGGCGAACTCGCCGTTCGGGAAGAAGCGCGGCACGCCGTGATCGAGAAGCCAGCCATACTGCCCATCCGCTTTGCGCAGGCGGTATTCCATCTCAAACGACTCCCGCCGGTCGAAGGCTTCTATATACATACTCAGGCACCGGTCGAAGTCCTCCGGATGCACGCCGTCCGCCCAGCCGTTCCCCCGTTCCTGCTCCAGCGTCCGGCCGGTATAATCCAGCCAGCGTTGATTGAAGTAGGTGCACAACTTGTCGAGGCCCGACATCCAGATCAGGACCGGAGCCGTGTCGGCCATCGTATGGAACCGTTGCTCGCTTTCCCGCATCTCCTCCTCGGCTTGCTTGCGCGTGGCGATGTCCTCAATCATCGCGAGGTGGTGCGGGCCGGCGTGCTCTTCAACTTGGATAGAAGCCACGGTCAGGTTGATCCACACGACCGTGCCATCGGGACGGACAAGGCGTTTCTCCATCTGGAATCCGGCTATTTCCCCGGCATTCAGCCTGGCCATCTTATCCAAATCCGATTGCACGTCGTCCGGGTGGGAGATGCTCATCCAGTCGAGACTGCGCATTTCCTCCGTCGTCCTACCTACAATTTGAGCATACGTAGAATTGACTTCATGGATCTGTCCCGTCAGTGAATCGATGCGCGCTATACCGATAGGTGCTTGCGCGAACATGGTTCTGAACCGTCCT
>DASYVB010000097.1:0-3315 GCA_036000525.1 Nitrospiraceae bacterium
TAGAGCAGGCGGGGGGAGTCCTGATTCTCCAGCTTCTTGCGCAGTTCGATCAACTCCTGCTCGAGTGCCAAGAGCCGATCACTGACGGGGTCCGGCAGGTTGCTGTGATCCATGGTGGCATCGGGTAGCCGCTCGCCTTGAGTTTTAATTACGCGGGCCGGCACTCCAATGACGGTGGAATTGGCGGCAACATTCCTGAGCACAACAGAATTGGCGCCAATCTTCACATTGTCCCCGACCGTGATCCCGCCGAGAATCTTGGCTCCAGCCCCGACAACCACGTGATTGCCAAGCGTGGGGTGGCGCTTCCCTCGTTCCTTCCCCGTCCCTCCAAGCGTCACGCCCTGGAAGAGGGTCACGTAATCTCCGATCTCTGCCGTCTCGCCGATCACGACCCCCATGCCATGGTCGATAAAGAACCCAGTGCCGATCGTAGCCGAGGGATGGATTTCAATGCCCGTGAACCAGCGAGCTGTCTGAGAAATTGCCCGAGGAACGAACGGCACGTTGTAGGACTTCAACCAATGGGACAGGCGGTAGGCTAGCAAGGCATGAAAGCCTGCATAGGTCAGCACAACTTCAAGCCAGCTGGTCGCCGCCGGGTCCCGGTCGAAGACCGCTCGGAGATCTTGTTTGATGGCCTTAAGCATGGCTGACAGGAAATCAAGCTGACAAGCGACCAGGGTTTTGACTACCTCGTATTTGTCTCAGCCGATTCGAGATGCTGGATAAACCGAAATACGCCTTTCGAAAGACCGCTAACCCGACTCGTCATTCGTTCAAACTCCGCGCCTGTAATGTAATCCAAATCTCTCGCGACATACAAATGGCTCCTGACTTCTCCCGCAGAACCTCTCGCTATATAGAGAAATCTCACGAAATCTCGATTCGATCCACGCTCAAACCCTTCGGCGATATTTGCCATGCTGGAAACTGCGGCGCGACGTACTTGGTCGCGTAGGGCGTGGTCCTTACCGAACACTTGCGTACTCGTCAGTTGATAGACGGCCAGTACAAGTTCCCTGGCCAGTTGCCAGACTTTCAGGTCCTCGAACCCATGCGCTCTTGCCATTGCACCTGCCTGACAGCTTGAAAACCTGCTACCTGTCAGCTATTCAGCAGCTCGATCAAACAAACCGCCTGGGCGGCAATCCCTTCCTCCCGACCGATCATGCCGATTCCCTCTCCCCCCTTCACCTTCACGTTGACGAGGCCAGGATCGACCCCGAGCACCTGCGCGATCTGCTTCTGCATGGCTGCCAAGTGCGAACTGAGTCGAGGGGCCTGCGCGATAATGACCGTATCGACGTTCACGATGCG
The DNA here is from genome assembly GCA_036000525.1 of Nitrospiraceae bacterium. Lineage (GTDB taxonomy): Bacteria > Nitrospirota > Nitrospiria > Nitrospirales > Nitrospiraceae > Palsa-1315. The sequence goes on from DASYVB010000097.1 coordinate 1,321, forward strand.
ATACCCCTTCCCCCGCATCTTCCCGACTACATCCTCCAGCAGCTTCAGGCTCGAAATACCTTTGAACCGCTGATCGGAGCTGGGATAGTGTCGGCCCAAGTCTCCTTCACCCATCGCTCCGAGCAGCGCATCGCAGAGGGCGTGGACCAATGCATCGGAATCGGAATGTCCCAACAAACCCTTGCTGTGGGGCACCTCGATCCCGCCGAGAATCAACTTTCGTCCTGGTCCCAACGGATGGATGTCGTAGCCGCAGCCGATTCGCATGTGTCTTCCTTTCGTTAGTCGTCAAACGTGAATCGTTAAACGCAAATGAGACAATACTTCCTCCTGCGATTCACGAATAACGGTTAACGTCCCTTACGCGACGCCAGAATCGCTTCGCCGATCACCAGGTCTTCAGGCCTCGTCACTTTGATGTTTTCCCCGTTTCCCTCAACCACCATAACTGAATACCCCAGCCATTCCACCAGGAACGCGTCATCGGTGGCCCGCACCCCTTCGGCATGCGCTTTCCTGTGAGCGGTCTCGATCCAGTCCCGTCGAAAGGCCTGCGGAGTTTGAGCGAGCCACAAGGGGGTGCGATCGACCGTTCGCTCAATCATCCCATCCGTCCGTACCTGCTTCACAGTATCCCGCATCGGAAGCGCAATAATCGCCGCTCCCTCTTTCCTCGCCGCAGCCACGACCTCGGCGATCATCCGAAGCGTCACAAATGGCCGTACGGCGTCGTGTATGAGCACGATTTCTGTGTCTGAGGGAACCTGAGCGAGCGCGTACCGCACCGAATCCTGGCGCTCTGCACCACCCGCCACCACCTTCGTCACTTTGGTGAAACGTCGCCGCCAGACGATCTCGTGCTCACAATATTCGACGTCTGCAGGCGGAACGGCAAGAATGATCTGGTCGACCAAGGGAGCGGCTTGCAACATCCGCAACGACTGAATGATGAGCGGCTCACCACCCAACGAAAGAAATTGTTTGGGAACGGAGCCGCCCATCCGAAGCCCGCGGCCAGCAGCCGGCACGAGCGCCACCACCAAAGAAGCCTGACGAGGGACCGGTTCGCCGCGAGGCGAGCGAGTCATGGTCATATGCAAGGCCGCCTGTTAGGGCCGCATTATTCGCGCGAGTCTTGCGAGACTTGCGAGAAGAGGGAGACAGGCGAGGCAGTCTCAGGTCTGAAGTGTTCGGAACTTCAATCCCCGATCTTCGGCCTTCGGACCGCGCCTGTCGCGCACGTCTTGCTCGTCTCGCTTCACGCTTCACGCGCTAGGGCCGCAGCGTGAGATAAATCGTTTGGCCCTTCCGTTTGAGCAGCAAGAGGACCGCTTGATCCTTGGCAAGGCCGGAAGCGGCATGTTCATAGGACTTGAGCGAGCCCACCGCCTTGCGATTGACTTCAAGTATGATATCGCCTTCGCGCACACCCATATCCTCCGCCGTGCTTCCCGACTTAACCCTGACCACCACCACGCCGCGCTCGGTGGCCTTCAATCCGTACCGAGCAGTCAGTTCCTCATTTAACTCGCGGACATCAAGATCCGAGAGGAGCCCCGTTGGCACCGCTGACTCCCTGCTCTCCTCTGCGCCAGGCTGTCCTAACGATTTTGGCTGCTCCACAATCGCGACCTCGATCGTCTTGGGCTTCTTGTCTCGGATCAGCTTGACCGAGACCTTCTTCCCGATCGGAGTCTGTGCGACGGCATTCCGCAAATGCGTCGGCGAATCCATCGACTTGCCGTCATATTCGATAATGACATCTGCCCGCTCAAATCCCGCTTTCTTCGCAGGACTATCCTCCATGACATCGCTGACGAGCACGCCCTTCGTGTCGGTGATCCCGAACTGTGCGGCCAACTCAGGAGTCAAATCTTGAATCGCTACACCGAGCCAGCCACGGACGACTTTCCCCGTCCGTACCAACTGATCCATGACGGCGCGCGACAGGTTGCTGGGCACCGCAAACCCAATACCCATGTTGCCGCCGCTTTG
>DASYVB010000098.1:0-12524 GCA_036000525.1 Nitrospiraceae bacterium
ACGGCTAGAGGAGGGATTCTGTTGTGAACCTGAAAGGTCTTGTTCATCGAGAGCTCGGTGAGGGGCTGACTGAAGAGGAGCTGGCTTCCGCAGTTGGGATCACCGTGCGGACGATCGAAAACATTCTGACCGATGAGCTCCCTCAAGACCCGGCAATCTGGGAACAATTTGCGCGGTATTTTCGCATTCATGCTGATTTCCTGAGATCCGGTGGCCCGCCACACTCAGAGGGACTGTTCGAGCTCACAGAGAGCGCCCATCCCTCCCCCCTCGGCCCGATGAGGAAGGTGCCGCTCCTGAGGTGGGATCAGATTGACCAGATGGTCAAGAGCAACGAGCCGCCTCGTGTCATCCACGCTGAAGCGATGCTCGAAACAGACGTTCCAGGGAAGCGTACCTTCGCCATGCAAGTGAGAGACAATTCCATGCAGCCTCTCTTCAGCGAGGGCGAGATCATTTTCGTAAACCCTGATCTTCCCAGCGAGCTTGGTCATTACGTGGTGGTCGAGAGTGAGGACGGCCGCCCAGAGGTGGTACTCCTCCGTCAGCTCAAAGAAATCGGCGGGCAAACTATTATTCATCCGCTCAACCGGCGGTATGAAGACCTCCCCGTAACGAAACAACAGCGCATCTGGGGCCGAGTCGTACGGTTGCGGAAGAATCTTTGAAGAACCAGGGTGATCGTGAAGACGTGAAATATGGATCGACCGTGGCATTGTCGGGGAACGGGTTGCCGCCTGTTCGTGGTTCTGTGGTAAAGCGCGTCGTTTCTTGCTCCATCAAAAGAACCTTTGAGGAAAGCATTGAGACTTTGAACATTGAAAGGAGAGAACCATGAGCGTCGATGGCGTACCAGCTGGAGGATTGAAGACCGTGGGGCAAATCGTGGCCACGAATACCTTGACATTTCAGGAGGGCCAGGATGGGTTGGCAATCGCGGTGGCCTTGGTGTCCAGCCATACGCCAGGCGCCCCGGTCGTGGATCGCACGGGCAAGTATCTCGGTTTCATCAATGAGTTTGACGTCATGCGGGCGTTGGATTCAGGCAAAACCCTCAGCAAGCTTACGGCTGAAGAGATCATGCGGAAGGATCGCCTCGCTGTGACCTCCTCCACAAAGATTGCGGACGCCGCCAAGCAGATGGAGGCGCACAGTGTGCTGAACCTTCCCGTCGAGAGGGATGGAAAAGTGGCCTACTCGGTGAGTCGCCATGATCTGCTGCGGGCGTGGATCGGGCTGGGGCTGGGCATGGGCATTGACCCCTAGGCAGCCAGAGGCGGAGCAGGCCATCAAGTTTGCGTTGTCGCTCGCGCGTGGTGTGCCGAACCTGGAGCAGATCGCCTTCATGATACTCGCGGATAAAGTTCGTGAACGTTCCATTAGACTATGGGAGGACAGGGTGTCATGGTTCCTTCAACAGAATTCGGAGGCGGTTCATGAGAATGATGCTTGTACTGGTCGCGTTGCTCGGGCTCGTCGCTCATTCGACGATGGCCGCGGCACCTTGTGATAAGGGTGCCAAGGAAATTGCCACGGGAAACAAACAGAGTCAGGAGAAGCCGGGGTCGGCCCAACCGCAAGAAATGTCGATGGCGGTGGTGCCGGCGGGGGAGTTCATGATGGGGAGTTCGGCGGGAGATTCAGACGAACAACCGGCGCACCGGGTCTATGTGGATGCCTTCTCCATGGATAAGTACGAAGTGACGGTAGGGCAGTATGCGTCCTTTTTGCAGGCGACAGAGGTCAATTCGCCTTCGGACTGGAAGACGATGAACCAACCCGCGCATCAGAAGCGCCCGGTCGTGAATGTCGATTGGGCAGATGCGGCCGCGTACTGCAGATGGGCCGGCAAGCGCTTGCCGACGGAGGCGGAGTGGGAGAAGGCGGCGCGGGGGACGGATGGCCGCCTCTATCCGTGGGGCAACGATCCTCCGACGCCGCTCCGCGCGAACTATGGGAAGACGGAGTGGAACAACCACGGGGCATTGACGCCGGTGGGGACATTGAAAGATGGCAGGAGTCCCTATGGCATTTATGACATGGCCGGCAATGTCTGGGAATGGGTCAGCGACTGGTATGACAATAACTATTACAAGAACAGTCCGTCGCAGAACCCGACAGGACCGTCATCGGGCGAATCCAAAGTGTTGCGGGGTGGCTCGTGGGGCAGCGATCCGCAGCACCTGCGATCCGCGCTCCGGTACCTCCACCGGTCGGCGCACCGGCACAAGGACTACGGATTCCGGTGTGCGAAATCTCCGTAGTCCTTCGCTCTGCAACCAAAGGGGGCTGAGGTCACCCGTTCCCTGGTGGGAGCTGGCAATACGAGCCGGTTGATCACCGACGGCGAATTTCCAGCGAAGAAGAAAGCGCTCCTCGACGGGTTTTGACCACTGAGTCATGTCTCCTTTCCGCCTGCGCCCCATCCCCTAAATTTCAAAGCGTATGGCATGGCTTACGACGGTAGTTGTGCGAGTTGTCTAGAATGGGTAGCAGAAAAAGAATGATACGTTGTGCTACTGTGTGCTTCAGAAAACAATCCAGGCTTACATGACCCGCGCCATTTCTGCTCTTGTTCTATGCATCGCCTTCTGGCTCATCGGATGTGCTGCGTCTCAGCCGATTGAACCGAGCCCCATTGGACAAACCTTGCTTGGGAAAAGCAAACAAGAACTCATCTCTTGTGCGGGTAACCCTCTTCAGGAAACGAAGACGGCCGAGGGAACAGTACTGACATACTACAAGGAAGCGCCCATGCTTGAGGAATCACTCTCCTTCTCCAAGGGCAGTAGGTCAGGAGTCCATCATGGGTGTTGGGCTTACCTCCTCATGGGAGATGATCGCGTGGTGGGGGTAGAGTATAGGTCGGTACCCCCGTCGGTTCACGCTACGGATCACTGCGAGGAGATTTTTCACACCTGTGTTCCGTAAAGACTGTCCTGTCGATCTTGAGGCACATGTTCGAAATTTGTGGTTGATACATCGTGTTCACTAACGGAGCGAGAAGCGTTTGGAACAGCGACAGCTTACCACCCTCGCCCGTGCAGTTGGCCTTCTGGTCCTTAGTATCATTGGGCTTCTAGCCTCACCTCCCTTGTCCCTTGCGTTGGAAAAGTATGGTCGTCCGTTGCCGTCGATGGAGCAGCCGGACGACGCGGCAGCACGGGAAGCCGAAGAGACCTTATTCGGGGGATACTTTCTCACAGCCTCCTTTGTATCCAACCCAACCTTTGCCGCACGACCTGATAATACGGGATTGGTCGGTCTCCGCCACATGCTTCACTTGGAAACCGATCTCTACAAGCAATACCTGACCTTTTACACCGATCAAAATTTCTTCTCAGATCGAACAAAAGGATGGATCGAACTGAGTGAATGGGATGGCACCTTCGCTCTAACAGGCCTCGTGGATCGACTCGGGTGGCACATCCAATATGAGCGAGACGCACCGCTTGACAAGAGCGGTATCATCCAAGCGTACTCTGATGCGTTACTGACTTCTCGATTTCAAGCCATACAGGATCTCAGTTGGTGGCAGCGCACCTTCCCCAATCAAAACCTGACTGCCTATGCCGGTGCCGCCTGGCTGTTTTATAACAGTAACTACTTTGCGCGACCGGATAATACCGGAAGAGCCCTTTTTCGGTATGTGGCCCATGCGGATCTCGACCTCTACAAAAATAGAGTCGTGCTGTACGGAGATATGAATTTCTTTACAGACAGGGAGGCTGGAAACAAGCTCAACCCCACCGAGATGGATTGGATTATCGGGCTGGCGTTGCGGTTTCGCGAGGATATGGAACTGAGCGTGTATCGAGAACAGGACCTATCGTTAGACAAGCCAGGACTCGTTCAAAAATATGTGGCCGTTCAACTCCGGTACTCGTTTGATGTCCCCAAGCGGTTCTGGAAGAAGTGAGGCATTCGGTGAGGCGCTCTACCCCGCCCCGGTTTCTCTGCAGAGGTGAAGGACATGGTAGTTCGTTCCCAGTCTGAAATAACGGATGCCCAGGGACCTGAGTATTTATATGGTATGGTTAAGAGGGTCTTGTGAGGCGTATGAATGTTGTGCTTCGGTCAAATTCTCACAATTTTATTCGTGTTTGTCGTCTCTCCCAGTTTTGCCGCCACTACAATTTATACCTACAAAGACGACTCCGGCACGGAGACTTTCACCACAGAACTGGACTCGATCCCGGAGAAATATCGCAGCCGAGTCATCCCCCTCGATTCTGACGCCTCCTCACCCGTTGAGTCTGGAGTGCCAAGCCCTCTTCCGGTGGCCGTTCGGGTTGTCACCGCCAGCGGCGATTACCGTATGGGCGATCACGACACCCGAGCCGACGCCGTCCGATTGGCCATTGAAGCTGCAAAAAGAGAGGCGCTTGAGCAGGTTGCGACCTACCTCGAGAGCGTAACCGAAGTCAAAAATTTGGACGTCACACGGGATGACATCCGGACCTATACCGCCGGAGTCGTCATGGTCTTGAATCAGAAGGTCAGCACCAGACTTGAGGGAGATACTGTGGTGGTCCATGCCGATCTCACGGCGCAAGTGGATCCCAATGAAGTCGCTCAGGCGATCACCGCGCTTCGAGAAAATGAGAGTGCGAAACAGGAACTCGTGGCGCTTCGAGCCGAAACGGACCAATTGCACCAACAGCTCGATGCCGCCAATCAGGCATTGACCACCGCGGTCTCGCCCGATCAGGTTCAAACTCTTAATCAGCAACGCCAGGACCTGTTAAACCAGCTGCAAACCAATGCCCTCGTTTCACAAGCCTGGACCGATTGGGTCTATGTGACTCCGATTGTCTACCCCTATCCATGGATCGGCGTGCAGCAAGTTCACGGACTGCTGCTCCAAGCGGGGCAGCTCAATCCGCAAAATCGTCATCTTCGAGTTTTGCAGCAGGTCGTGACGGTGCAGCGCGGCGTCTTTCCCTCAGCGCCGGCGCCTGGACTCTCGCCGCCGCCGCCGCTACGTGCCTCTTTGCTTATGCCGCCGCCAGCCCCGCAGCAGTTCGCCCCCTCACCGCATCTGAATCAGTCACTGGGGTCGAGTCCTTCGACCACGCCGACGCCGCAGCAATTTTCCACCCCTCTGCCCCCGACGCTGCAGCAGGTTCATCCTCCCCATTCGCACAACCTAACCCTCCGGTGCTTCGCGCGCCGTATTCTGCACCGCGCCCAGCCCCACAAATGGGTCCGCAACACTTTGGCGGGATAGGGGGGCGTTCCGGCGGGGGTGGTCACTTCGGTGGCGGACATCACGGCCGCTAGCGGTGCGTGAACGGTGCTGTTCGATTACTGGGATCCAGAGGTCCTGGCATCAGAACCAGCCGGCGTTGAAAAGAGATTTCGTTTGGGAATCACGGCGGTGCTTGAACAGGTGCCGGCCTCCTTGTCCACATTGCGGTCCACGATCCGCACAGCGCTCAGCACTTCGTTGACCAATCCTTCACGGACGACTTCGATATCCTGCTCCACGTCTTTTCCCGTTCGTTCACGGATACGGTCGGTTGATCGTTCCGTCACCTTCACATGAACCAGCTTGGAGAGTTCGACACGCGCAGCCAGATCAGCCGAATGCTGGCAGAGGTAGAGCCCCTTCGCAAGATTTCCGTAACCGGTGGCTCGGATGTACTCGCCGTCGGATGGGCCAATCTCGGCGAACGGAATCTGCACTCCCTGTTGAACGGACGGTGCGGGCATGGCGGTGGTGTCCCCAGGAGTCGAGGCTTGAGGTGAGGATTGGGAGTCGCCTGGTTGCAGTGAATGCTCCTGCGCTTTCAACTGTTGAAAGGCCTTGTCGGCATGTTGCCGCACGGTATCGGGGTTCGTTGCGGGAGTTGATGCCGTCGAGCAGCCGAGCGTCATGAGGAGGCTGCCCAAGATCAGTCCCACGCTGTCAGTTCTTTTGATCATTCCCATCACCATCATATTCATTCAGCCTACGTCTCTTCTAGCAGCCTGTCAATCCAATGGATTTGCTGACTTCTTATGGATCAATCCGTAGGCCATGAACAACGCTGGAAACTTTCCCTAGCGATGGCCCGGTATTGGGAGAGCGGCTCGCCACGCTACGATTATCAGATTGATTGGATCGCACCACGAAATGGTCTCCAATACGCTTTCTCTTTTCTAACAGGATGCTGAAAAAGTCGCTCTTTCACTAGCCCCGCCCTGCGGCTACTTCACCCGCCCGCCCTGAGTTTGCCAAGACAGCCTCTTTGCCCAGGGACGAACATTTTCCTTGGCGGCGTTCCTTCTTCACTCAGAGGGTCTATATTCTGAGGCCTGCTAAGTGCTTATTTCTCAACAGCTTCTTTGCTCCGTCTCATGTACGCTGTATAATGAAAATTCGCTTGAGAGGATGATGCAGCTAACTGTACTCACCCCTCACCCAAGCAGTGGTTTATACGGGAGACTGTCTGTGTTTGTGGATCGACAATTGCGTCCCATCTGTTACATCATAGTTTTGAGCGTTCTGAGCGTTTCTGCATATCCCTCCAGCGCGGCCTCGCCATCTCCGGCTCCTGAGCAGGCCACCGTGGCATTGAAGGCACTTCGTCTCAGCGTGAACGACGCGCTGGGACTGTTCGTCAGTCAAAACCTTGATGTGCTCATCGCCAAGTACGGGATTGAGTATAGAAAAGGGCAGGAAGTCACCGCGCGGCTCTTCCCGAATCCGTTGTTGTCGGTCGGGACACTCAGCTCCTACACACAAGGGAGGACCCTGTCCAATAGCGGGCAGCTGTTTACGCAAGTGGCTCAGTTGTTCGAATTGGCGGGGAAACGGGGCTATCGAATCGAAAGCGCCGGGTTCGGCACGCAATCGGCAGAAGCGGCCTTTGAGGATGCGGTGCGACAACTCGGCTTTACCGTAAAGGATACCTATTACCGGATTCAGTTGGCTCAGCGCAGGCTGATGTTGGCAGAAGAGAATCGCGACCGTTTTTCCCGTATCCTCGCGGTCAATACCATCCGATTCAATAAAGGGTACATCGCGGAAGTCGATCTCATACGGATTCGCTTGCAGATGGTGGACTTTCACTCGCAGGTGATCCGATCATTGCAGGAGGCAGAATCGGCGAGAGGCGATCTTCGTCAGTTGCTGCGGTTATCCCCCAAGACGGAGCTGGAATTGACCACGGAGTTGGGTTTCCGACGGATCGATCCCGATATCGAAACGTTGCGCGTGACCGCCCTCGATGTGCGTCCGGACGTCCGTGCCAAACGCTATATCTTTTCCCAGCGGGGATCCGATCTGAAGCTGGCGAAGGCCTACCGGATTCCCGATGTGACGATCGGGGCTGGATACGAGATCCAGGGAGCGCGAGGGCCTGATAATCCAGGCCAAGTCGCGCTCAACGCCGGCATTCCCTTGCCCCTGTTCAACCGGAACCAAGGTGGGATTCTCCAGGCGGAGGTCGCCCTCCAGTCGGCGGAAGCCGATTTGGATAAGACCATTAATCTAGTTGAAAATGAAGTGGAAGTCGCCTATCGCAACTTGCTGCAGAGCCGGCGTTTGGTCGAAGCCTACGTCGGTGAAGTGTTGGAAGACGCCCGCTCATCATTGACGATTGTCGAACGGGCCTATGAGCGAGGCGGCGCAACGATTCTCGATTTGCTCGATGCCGCCCGCACCTCGCGGACGATTCAGCAAAACTATATCGAAGCTTTGTTTGACTATCAGCATCACCTCTTCCAGTTGGAAAGTGCCGTGGGGCAGGAGATCAAGTCGTGACGAGTCAGATCAAGGGTGAGACAACCTTTCTAGCCGTGACTTTAGTCTGCCTGGTTCTCTCAGCCTGCGGGAGAGGAGAGCAGCCTGCCGTTTCCCATGCCGCCACGACTGCACCCCAGAAGTCCGGACCAGCCGTGGATTCGCATCCGCGGGTGGAAACGGCTCTCGTCGAACTCGGGTCTGAGGCCCATGACCTCAGTTTGGCCGGAAAGGTTGCATACGGGGAAGATCACTATTCCAGAGTGTCCTCTCCACTTCAAGGGCGAGTCCTCGAGGTGCGAGCGCATTTGGGCGAGCATGTGCAGGCAGGGAGTGTGCTATTGGTGTTGGACAGCCAGGAAATTGCCCAAGCCTACGCGGAATATGCCAAGGAAGACTCGGATCTACATTACGCGACACGCGCCTACGAGTTGGCCAAGGACCTGTATGAGAATAAAGCGCTGGCGTTGAAGGACCTCAAGCAAGCGGAGAACGAAATGATCAAGCAGCGTGCGGAATTCCGCCGCGCGAAAGAACGGTTGTTGTCGTTGCGGGTTCCCGCCCAGGAATTGGAGAAACCGCTCGAACGGCAAAAAATCACGTCGCGATTCGAAATGAAGAGTCCGTTGACCGGGGTTGTCGTAGAACGGAACGTGACGCCCGGGCAGTCGATCGGGGGAGAGTCCGGCCAGGTACTGTTCACTGTGGCCGACCTCGATATGCTGCAGGTGGTGGCGGATGTGTATGAACGGGATCTCGGCTATCTTGCCTTGGTGAAGGAGGGGCAGGTTGCGAAGGTCAGCGTGGAAGCATACCCCGACGTGAGTTTCCCCGCGACCGTGATCACCATCGGCGACGTGGTAGACCCGACGTCTAGAACCATCAAGCTGCATGCCTTGGTCAATAATAAGGATCATCGACTGAAGCCGGAAATGTTCGCGCGCCTCCATATCGAGGTCGGAGGGTCCACGCCGCTTCTGATGATTCCTCGCGAAGCAGTATTGGAAGAGGATGGGAAACAGTTTGTGTACGTCGTCGAAGGCAGTGACCTATATGTCAAACGAGAAGTCAAAGTGAGCACGATTTCACCGGATCAGGTGCGTGTCTTGGACGGCCTGGCGTCGGGACAACGCATCGTGACCAAAGGCGCGGTCTTGATCAAGGGGCAGGAAGGCAGCTGTCGACCGACCAAATCGAGAGCCTGTCCTCCCGTGTCCGGCAGCGCGAAAGGGTAGCGCCCTCACGTGGAGTTTCTCCTCCTTCGAATTGGATTCTAATCACACCCCATGATAGCCAGTATTGTTAAACTCTCTCTGGTCCAGCGGGTCATGGTCTGCGTCCTGGGCTTTCTTCTCTTTTTCGGCGGGCTCTACGCCTTTCATACCCTCGATATCGTCGCCTATCCCGATCCCTCGGCGCCGATGGTCGAACTGATTACCCAGCAGCCCGGGTGGTCGGCCGAAGAGGTCGAACGCCAAATCACGATTCCCATTGAAGTCGCACTCAATGGCATGCCGGGCCTCACGGACATTCGCTCGCTCTCGATCTTTGGGCTGAGCGACATCAAGATCTATTTTGATTTTGATTCGGAGATCTTTCGCGATCGTCAGGAAGTGCTGAATCGGCTGAAATCGGTGCAATTGCCTCCGGGGGCGGCGCCGTCGCTGTCTCCCTGGTGGGCGATTGCCGAAATCTATCGGTATGAACTTACGGGGGTCGGCGAGACCACGCTCACGGATTTGAAAACGATTCAGGATTGGCAGGTCCGTCGGGAGTTCCGACGCATTCCCGGTGTCATCGACGTGACCGCGTTCGGGGGGACGACCAAAGAATATCACGTCGATATCGATCCGGGACGATTAATCAGCTACGGCGTCAATCTGTCGCAGGTCATGTCCGCCTTGACCAATAGCAATGCCAATGTGGGAGGCAGTTATCTGACCATTGGCCCGCAGAACTACAACATTCGTGGACTGGGCCTCATCAACGGGATCGCAGATATCGAAAACGTGATGGTGGCCGAAAAAGGGGGGACACCGATTTTTGTCAAGACTTTGGGGACGGTCGCGGTCGGGTCCCGGGTTCGATTGGGGAAGGTCGGCATCGATGAGCGCGACGATGTCGTTGAAGGCGTCATTCTGCTGCAGCGGGGGTACAAGGCAATCGATGTCCTTGAGAAGGTTCGAGGAAAGGTTGAGGAGCTCAACGCCCGGAAGTTGCCGGTCGGCGTCAAGATTAAAACCTTCTATGATCGCACGGACTTGATTCATACGACGGTGGAGACCGTTACGGACATTCTCATCACCGGCATGGTCTTGGTCTTTATCATTTTGTTTGTGTTCCTGGGGCATTTGCGCGCGGCCCTGATCGTGGCCTTGACCATCCCGCTCTCATTGCTTTTTACCTTTTCGATGATGGTCTTCATTGGGCAGTCGGCGAATTTGATCTCGCTCGGATCCATCGATTTTGGCATTATCGTAGATGCCACGCTGATCATGGTGGAGAGCATCTTTTATCATCTGGCACACGGGAAGAAGACCCATAGCTTGACGGTCAACCAGCAGATCGTGCGGGCTGCCGGACAGGTGGGACAGCCGATCTTCTACTCCACGGCGATTATCGTGGTGGCGTTCATTCCGCTCTTTACGATGACGGGCGTGCCGGGGAAAATCTTTTCACCCATGTCCATCACCTATGGGTTTGCCTTGGTGGGCGCGCTCTTGATGGCCTTTACGTTAGCCCCGGTGATGTGTTCCTTCTTACTCAAGGGCCCGATTAGTGAGGACGATACGGCGGTCATGCGGGGAGTCCGTCGTTTCTACAACAGAATTTTGGAGTGGGCGTTAGATCATCGGACTGTTATCGTCGGCGCCTGCGTCGGGCTTTTGGCGCTGACCTTCGGGGTGCACCGCATGATCGGAGGGGAGTTCATGCCGGCCTTGGAAGAGGGGAATCTCTGGGTTCGTGCCACGATGCCCGTGGATATTTCATTCGACCAGGCGGCGAAATTAACGAGTGAGATTCGTCGGTTGTTCCGCGATTCGCCCGAAGTCACGACTATTGTGTCACAGCTGGGTCGTCCTGACGACGGTACCGATCCAACGAGTTTTTTCAGCGCCGAGTTCCTGGCCAATCTTAAACCGGAAAAGGAATGGCGTCCCAGGTTGAGTAAAGCTGCGCTGATCGAAGAGATTGAGGGGCGGCTGAAAGAGATTCCCGGGATCATATTCAATTTTTCGCAGGTGATTCAGGACAATGTGGAAGAAGCCATGTCGGGGGTGAAGGGAGAGAACTCCATCAAACTCTTCGGGGCCGATCTGAAAACCATGGAGGCGAAGGCCAGCGAGATCGAGCGTGTCATGCAGCAGATCAAAGGCATTAAAGATCTGGGGATCTTCCACCTTGTGGGGCAGCCAAATCTGTTGATCCAGGTGGATCGTGAGGCGAGCGCGCGCTATGGGCTGCAAGTGGCGGATGTGAATGCCGTCGTGCAGGCCGCCGTCGGAGGTCAGGCTGTGACCCAGGTATATGAAGGAGAACGGTTGTTCGATCTTGTCGTTCGGTTTCTCCCGGAGTTTCGACAGGATGTCGATGCGATCGGTAATATCTTGGTCAGTACCCCGGATGGAGCGCGCATTCCCTTGAAGCAGGTAGCCTCGATCACGACGCAGACCGGTGCGTTCATTATCTATCGCGAAAACAACGAACGCTATATTCCGATCAAGTTCAGCGTGCGGGATCGTGATCTTCAAAGTACCGTGGAAGAGGCCCAAGATCGCCTGGCCAAGGAGGTGCGCCTTCCCGATCGGTATCGTATGGAATGGGCCGGTCAATACGAGCAGCTCAAAGGAGAGCAAAAACGAATGGCGGTGGTGGTGCCGATCAGTCTAGTCATCATCTTGTTTCTGTTGTACAGCGCCTTCGATTCGATCAAGAACGCCCTTCTGGTTTTGAGTACCGTCCCCTTTGCGCTCGTAGGAGGCGCGGTCTCGCTCGCTGTCACCCATACGAATTTCAGTATCTCAGCCGCGGTCGGCGTCATTTCGACGCTAGGGGTGGCCATCCTGGGTGGGGTCTTGTTGATCTCCAGGATTGAAGATTTCCGGCGCACAGGGCTGACCCTTCGGGAGGCCGTTCGGAAGGGGGCCGATGTGCAGATGCGTCCGATTCTCATGGCGACGTTGGGCGCGGCCATCGGCTTGCTGCCGGCTGCGCTCGCGACAGGCATTGGATCGCAGGCGCAGAAACCGCTCGCACTAGTCGTGGTGGGAGGAATGCTGACGGCAGCGGTATTGATTTTGGTCGTCTTGCCGGTGTTGTACGAAATCGTCCATCGGCGCGATGCGAGTACTAGCGAGGGGGGAGAAAGGGGATGACTATGCCGCAGCGATGTTCCTGTCGGTGGGTGATCCCTGTCCAGGCGCTCTACGAAGCGCCTCCGAATGGACAGAATCTTCCGGCTGCATCCGTCCCACAGAATACGAAGTCGCACGTCTACCCCCTATCCCGATTCGCAAGGAAATAGGTCGCGGCTGAGTTACGAAAACGTCGCTGAGGACTTCTTCAGCATCCTGTAAGTAACGCACCTTGCTGATGGGGCGCTCGGCGGTATATCGTTGAAAAGAATTCAATGAGGAGATTATTTAACAAGAGCAGGGAATGGCTGCGAACAGGCATCCGGCGATTTCCAACCTACGCTGCTTTGGTATTCGGCAGTATCATATCGGCGACGGCGTTTCCTTATCACGCGGCAGCCCTAGAGTCGATTCTAGACATTTTCCCGCTTCGTCCATTT